>CAZFXN010000030.1:22696-32559 GCA_964523015.1 uncultured Bdellovibrionales bacterium
AATCAAAGATGAAAGACGGTCGTGTTGGCGTTAATGATTTTTCTATTGGTATTGAGTTAGTAAATCTTAATGATGGACACGACCCTTATCCTGAAACTCAGATTTCTGCTCTCCGCGAACTTTTAAAAGGGATCACAGCACGCCATAAAATTAAGTATATTATCCCCCATTATGAATGTGCTGATCCTCCAGGACGTAAAAGTGATCCTATTGGTTTTAATCGATCATGGCTTGATGGAATTACTTTGAATCATTAGTTGACTCTTTCCCTCACGATAGCGTAAATTCCCATCCTAAGTGGGATTTCAATGTTAGAAAAAAATAAAATCACTGAAATTAAAGAAAAAATAAGTAGTGGCTCAAGAATTAATGAGTCAGATGCGAGTATTTTATGGGAAACCTTTTCGCTTTGTGAGCTTGGTGCACTTGCTGATGAGAAAAGGTACAGGGAACATCCTAAAAAAGTTGTTACCTTCTTAGTAGATCGTAATATTAATTATACGAATGTCTGTAATACTGATTGTACATTTTGTGGATTTTATCGACCATCCTCTGCCCATCCTGAATCATACGTTCTATCAAAAGAGATCCTTGCAAAAAAAATAGAGGAGACACTTGAATTAGGTGGAACAAGAATCCTCCTTCAAGGTGGTCATAATGATGATCTTCCATTTGATTACTATGTTGATCTGATATCGTGGATTCATAAAAATTATCCAATTGAGATCAATGCGTTCTCTCCATCTGAGATAAAGCAGATGATGAAAGTTTCTGGCCTTACTTCCTGTGAAGTTTTAACAACTCTTAAATCATCTGGAATGAAAGGGCTTCCTGGCGGTGGAGCTGAAATACTTGATGATGAAATACGTTTAATTGTGAGTCCAAAAAAAATTAAAGCTTCTGAATGGATTGAGGTAATGGAAGTAGCTCAAGGCCTGGATCTAACAACTACTGCAACCATGGTAATTGGATTTGGAGAGACTTTAAATCACAGAGTTAATCATCTTAACCAACTACGAGATCTACAAGATCGTTCTCATAAAAAAAACAAAATAGGATTTAACGCCTTTATCTCATGGCCCCTTCAACATAATGAATTAACCTCCTTAGGTAGAAGTAAACGCTCGGCCAATCTTGGAGCAAGTGTTGTTGAGTATTTAAAGAACATTGCCTTATCACGAATATTTCTTGATAACATCCCTCATCATCAAGCAAGTTGGCCATCATGCGGGCCAGATGTGGCTGCGATTGGGCTTCATATGGGGTGTGATGATTTTGGAAGTACGATGCTTGAGGAAAACGTAGTGTCACAAGCAGGTGGACATACTGCAAAAGAACCAAAAATGTTACCTGAGCAACTTATCTCTCACATTAGACGAGCTGGTTTTACCCCAGCTCAGAGAAATACCTCTTTTGAGATACTTAAAGAATTTTAAATCTTGCTACAGGTACAGAGTATTATCATAGTCAAGTATTGCATAATCATAAAGTGCTGAAACCTGGGACTTATGACTAAGATGTGTTTCGACTGGAATAATTCCTAAAGATAATAAAATTTTCCTCGCGCTTTCTCTGACTCCGAAGTGAACGGTGACACCACATAAGTTATGTAGAGAAGGAATCATTATATATTTGGAGGCTCCATCTGAGACAAGCCAGTCATGAAATTTATCAAAATCAAAGGCACCATGAGTTGTTTCATAGTATTGATGAATAGTAAGGTCCTCTCCTCTCTTTTCATTTGCTTCCATAGAATTTTTTATACTAACTTCGAATAAATTATCTATACTTTGAACAGTTTTCTTTAATTCAGCAAAAAAGGCAGGATGACAATCAGTAAAAGATGTCGCTAGTTTTGCCTCAAGCCATATAGCAGGATCTTCGTACTTTAGATATTGAGCAACACTAGTTGCAAAGACCCCTTCTAGTCTACTTTTAATTAAATCTAAGGAAGGTTTCTCAGCTAGTTCAAATTTTTGTGGAAATGAGGGAACTCCAATAATTCGCTCTGCCTTAAGAGAATCAAGAATCTGTCGTGCAAAGGAAGATAACTCCTGGTTTGTTTCATTACAGGCAACAAAAAGAAGTGCAAAAACTGCTCGTTGTCCTTTAAAACTTTGGTGTTCATAAACAGGTTGAAGTTTTAGTGGATGATCATATCTATTACTATATCGATCATGTATGCCTAAAGCATTACCAATAGAGGAAGATGCTCTTAGGGCTTTCTCAGTAAAAGTAAGAGGCTCAAAGTAAGGGGTAATTGCATTTAAGTTATCTAATGATTCCTGACGAAACTCATCACCTGGCAATAGAGATACTTTACAAAAAAACTTCCAAAGTGCCTTGCCGACCTCTAATCGATCTGCTGGCGTCAAACTTTGACTAACTCTGTATGCATCAGGAGCTAAACATTCAATCGCTAGTTCAGCTAACTCAATATCATCATCAGTAAGGATTCTTTTTAAAAGCCCTGGATCTCTAGTAAGTCGATCTGCAACAGTAAAGCTCGTAGATGCCGAAGCTGCCAACTCCTGAGTTGTCTCATCGATGACTGATGGTTCAATATTTAGGTTAGGATCCTCTCCAGGGTGAAATGACATAGCTAACTACAACTTCAGCTAAATAACTTAAAAGCAACAATAGCCCATATGAGCTATCCTACACTCTTCTTATTGAACATTTTGTGCCCTTATGCAATTTTAAGCAAAGGATTTTAAAAATTTACTTGATCATGGAAAACAGTACAAAAAAACGATCTCTTTCAGGTATTCAACCTAGTGGAAATGTTCATATTGGTAATTACCTAGGCATGATCAAGCCTGCTTTAGAATATCAAAAGTCATATGAATGCCTATATTTTATTGCTGATTTCCATGCGCTAACCACAATTAAAGATGGGGCAAAGTTACACCAATACACGATGGATCTAGTTGCAACTTGGTTAGCCCTTGGACTTGATACAGCGAAGCATATATTTTTTAGACAATCAGATGTTACTTGTGTCACAGAGTATGCTTGGTACCTCTCTTGTTTTACTGGAATAGGGTTACTTGAAAAAGCGCACTCATATAAAGATGCCCGAGAAAAAGTAAAAGAAATTAATCATGGGTTGCTCGCCTATCCAGTTCTAATGGCTGCTGACATCCTTATGTACGATGTTGACATAGTCCCTGTTGGAAAAGATCAGAAGCAACATGTAGAAATGGCTAGAGATATGGCTGGTAGTGTTAATGCTGTACTTAAGAAGGAATTAATTAAACTTCCTGAGCCAGTAGTAAAAGAGGATGTAATGACCATACCAGGACTCGATGGCAGAAAAATGTCTAAATCATATAATAATGAAATTCCACTTTTTTGTGATGAAAAAACCTTAGAAAAAAAGATCATGTCTATTAAAACTGATAGTACTCCATTAGAAGCTCCCAAGGAACTATCAGGATCTTTAGTTGGTGAGCTTTTCTCGCTGTTTGCTGAACAATCTCAATACTCCGATCTTAAAGATAGAATGGCAAAAGGTGGCATGGGTTGGGGACATGCTAAGGCAGAGCTATTTCAGATTATAAATAGTCATCTCAAAGATTTCAGAACTGAGTACGACAAACTTAGGGCTGATGAGGATAATTTAATAAAGGTTCTTAATAACGGTGCGAAACGTGCCCAAGAGATAGCTACAATCCAACTTAATTTAATTCGCTCTGAGCTCGGGTTTAAAAAAGTTTAGTCAGTATTTAGATCTATCACTGAGAAAATTTTAAAAGAGACTTATATGCCTGTTTCAATTTCAATCCTTTGTGTCGGCAATGAGCTTCTTGATGGTAGGATCAAGGATACAAACTCCTCGTGGATCGGTAACGAACTAAGAAAACATGGTCTATCTCTGAACGAAATCTCTACCTGCTCCGATTCGACCACAGTAATTTCAAGTAATATATTACGTCTACTTAATAATTCTGATGTTGTTATAGTCTCAGGTGGTCTTGGCCCAACTAGCGACGATCTTACTAGAGAAGGTGTTGCCGATGCACTTAAAGTTAAAGTAGTAGAGGATCAAAGCTCTAAAGAGCATGTAGAAAGATATTTTGCCGTTAGAAACCGTCCTATTAATCATACAAATATGCGCCAAGCATTTTTGCCAGAGGGTGCTAACTATATAAATAATCCTATTGGATCCGCACCGGGGTTTCTTGCCTCATCTATTGTTGATGGGAAAAATAAATTTATATTTGCGCTTCCTGGTGTGCCTCAAGAATTTACGCGGATGTGGACTGAGAGTGTCTTTCCTAAAATTTTCGCCTCCTTTCCATTAAAAGAGGAATATTTTGAGGAAGGCTTTAGGGTCTTTGGTCTCCCTGAATCTGAGATTGGTGCAAGAATTGAGGCTGAAGATATCTCAAAAGATGTAAATATTTGCTATAGAGTAATTTATCCTGAAATTGAAGTGCTCATAAGAGGGTCTGATCAGAAAACAATAATAGACGCAACTCTAAAGTGCAAAGAGGCAATCACCAGCGAGTTCATTATCGCACCAGACCCGAACATCGGACTAGATCAATTAGTTATGGATCTATGTATCTCTAGAGGATTAACTCTTTCAGTTGCTGAATCTTGTACTGGTGGAATGCTTGGCTCAATTTTGACCTCCATATCTGGATCCTCTAAGTTTTTTATCGGTGGAGTGCAAAGCTATAGCAATGAAATCAAAGAAAAAGTTCTTGGTGTTCCTTTAGATATTATAAAAGAGCATGGCGCTGTAAGTGAAAAGGTCGCGACATGGATGGCAACTGGTGCAAGAGAAAAGCTAGGGTCTAAACTTGCTGTCTCAATCACCGGTATTGCTGGTCCTGATGGTGGCACCATAGAAAAACCAGTCGGGACATTCTATATTGGTATATCAACTGAAAAGAGATCGCAGGCATACCATTTTTTCATGCCAACTTTTCGAGAACGAATACGAAGATATGCCTGTTATTGTGCAATGGATCTGATTAGACGTGAGATCTTAGGGATAGACTTGACTCAAACAGGTCGATAAATACTAAGTAAAGACTGGTAGCGGGCAATAAAGAGCCTCACACACAGCTCTTAAAAGCTCCCCTTCCGTAACTGTAATCTTTCCGTCATTAGAAATGGTTCTTACACATGCTGCGACGATCCGTCGCTTTATTTCAGGTGATGCTTGAGTGAGTTTATCAAGAGCCTGGTTTAAGACTGAAAGGGTACAAAGATCTCCTGACATAAAATTAGCCCCAAACTTGGCAGAAAGCTCCTCCATCCCGGCATCAAAATTCTGTTGTGCAATCACGGCAGATTCATAACTCGAATGTGCCAAGGCAGAAAGAACAACTGCTACTTCATTAAGTAATTGATCAAAAGAGGTGTGCTTTACTGAAGGCAGCGGTAGAGAATAAATTTTGGTTTCGACAGTATGATGTAAGATCGTTATCAAGATATATTCAAATAGAGAAAGTGCTCCATCGGATTGAACTATCTGAGTTACTAATTCATTGAATGTTTCATATTCTTTTGGAGTTAGTTTGCGTAAAATGCTTGAAGAGATATCAATTAGGGGTAATCTTTGCTGTACCATAAGAGCGAGAACAAGCTTCTCTAGCTCAAAAACTATCATCTTTGTCTTATTAGGAATGTTACTATGTGTAACTATACTCAACTGCTTTGCTCGTTCATTAGCCTCAGATGATAGTAGAAGTGAGAGTATAATCGCCTTAGCTCCTTCAGGATCATGTGCAGCAGCTTTAATCTCCTCAGGCATGGCCCAAATTAATTCTTGAGCTTTCGCGATACTCTGAGCTGACATTGTACCTATATTAGAAAGTACCTCTTGGGGTGAAATAGAAATATGAGATTCCACTGTACTAGGTGCCGCACTAGGTGCAGCACTAGGCGAGCTTGCAAACCCGCTTATTTGACTATCCGCTTGTTCATGCCCACCATCAAACTCAACTTCAGGGCCAATTTCAGGAAACTTACCTTTAAAACTTGGATCTATTTTTTGTATTCGTTCTGTTAAAGGAGGATGTGTAGAAAATAGATGATAGAGAAATCCACTCAAACCTTCAGCAAAAAACATATGACTTGCTTCAGTTGCATGAGGATGGGTGATATCAGAGCCACTATAGAAACCACCTATTTTCTTTAGTGCTTCTGCAATACCATTTGGATTTCGGGTGAACTGTACAGCTGAAGCATCAGCTAGAAACTCTCTCTGTCTAGAAATTGCACTTTGAATCATTCGAGCAAAAAGTGCGCCCAAGCTACCTACAATAATAAGGGCCATGGCAAAGAGTGTGATAGGCCAGGGATATGATTTATCCCTTCTTCTAAAACCTCGGTTATTAGACTGAAATGATACCCTTAAGAGTGTACGACCAATTATATAAAGGCCTAAAATTCCATTTAGAACTCCTATTAATCTTATATTTAGTTTCATGTCAGAATTTAGAATATGACTAAACTCGTGAGCAATAACCCCTTGGAGCTCATCACGCGAAAGTGTCTCAATGCATCCTTTAGTGACACCTATTGCAGCATCATTAAAAGTATATCCTGCGGCAAAAGCATTAATCCCGTCCTCGCGAGCTAGTAAAAATACACTAGGTAACGGAATACCTGAGGCAATCGACATCTCTTCTACAATATTTAATAAACGTCTCTGATGAGGATCTTTAGTACTTGAATCAATTTCAATTCCACCAAGTGATTTTGCAACAGCAGATCCTCCTTCTCTTAAAAAATAAATTTTGATTAACGTACCTAGTGTAATTACTAAAATTACGCTAACAGCAACCAATCCAAAAACTTCGGGATAAAGAAAATGCTGGTAATCCATCTTTGCATAAAAGTCTTTATCCTTAAGAGTAGGTAACAAAAAAATTCCGATTACTGCGACATGAGTCAACACTACAAGCGTGCAAATAGCCAAGATATAGTAAAGCAAAAGGATCCTAGATTGCCTTTTTGCTTTATCTTGGTGAGAAAAAAAATCCATTCTTGATTAAGCTCAATTTAGAGTTAGCTTAAAATGAAACTCGAACAGACTCTCTCTCCTGCTTATTCTCTATCTCAAGTAATGCAGTTGGCTTAAAGGAAAAAAACGAGGCAATAGTATTGGCTGGGAATTTTTCGATCTCTGTATTGTACACCGTTACAGAATCATTAAAACCCTGTCTGGCAAATGAGATCTTATTTTCAGTAGAGGTAAGCTCCTCTGTTAATTGCATCATGTTCTGATTTGCTTTTAAATCGGGATAACTTTCTGAAAGTGCAAATAGCTTTCCTAATGCACCTGACAGAGCAGACTCCGCACCAGCAACTGCTTGAACTTGAGAAGCTCCAAGATTCGATCCGGCAGCAGCACTACTTACCTGCATTGCAGTATTACGAGCTGTGATGACTGCCTCTAAAGTTTCACGCTCATGCTTTAGATATGCTTTGGCTGTCTCAACGAGATTTGGAATCAACTCATATCGTCTTTTTAACTGTACGTCGATCTGAGCAAACGCATTTTTATACCGATTTCTGTACGTAACAAGCTTGTTATAAATCCCGATTAAAAGGATTACAGCTAGTAATAATAACCCAAGAACAATCAATGAAGCCTGCATAAGTCACCTGTCAGATTTAAAAATTAGAATCAGCTTATATAACTGGCTGCATAGTACCAGATTTAGATCAATTTGGGAGGATAGAAATTTGCGCTGCTATATATATATATATGCTCTACAGAATATACATCGATATGGAACCCCTATTGTTTCAACAAGTTTACATTATGTCCATAGACAGACTTTGTTGGAGTACTGGCATCAATTATGACATTAGGTCCGAATGCAGAACAGTACGGATCCGTACAAGACCTATAATACAAAGTTGAATCAGTAAAGTTAAAGAAAGCAAAGGCCGGATTTCCATTAAACTGGGCAGCATCCCAATGATGAACACCGGTCAGTCCGGTCGGAATAGAACCGATGGTCATATCGTTACACCTTCTGCCATCAACACATTGTCTACTTTCCAAAGTATATAGACTCGGTGAATTGAGGTAATTCAGATTAAACATCTTAGGAGCTCCGGCTGTACCCTTGGCCACCAAAGACATCCCAGCGCTATATATATTTGTGATCGGTTTTTGAACAACGCTTGTGCAGTTCGAATTGGTGCAGCTCATAAGAGTATGTTGAATGTTAGTCCAGTCACTCTGATTTCTAAGATTCACATACAATCTGCTCCGACCAAAATTATCTAGAGCTACAGATCCCTCTCCAAAAAAATGATTTGTTGGCGCTGCCAAACTAAAGCCCTGTACTACATTACTGCATGCCGAGTCCTGACATTTAAATGTAGTAAGCCTGTTAGCAACGAAATCAATATTCTGTGTTGTAAGTATTAAAGGCTTACCATCAGCGGGTAATGCCGCATCGATAAAGCCTCGATCTAGCGCCAAATCCAAATAACTGACCTGATTACCGCTATTGCAGGCTGCATTTCCACACCTGAGAATTCCGAGTTTATGCTTATAATTCTCTCCACTCATCAGAGGGCCGACAAAAAATACCATGGCTTTTCCATCTGGTCCGACGATTGTTTTGTGATAACCAAAATGATTTGCTCCACTAATAGCTGTTTGCTTAATAATTGGCCCACTGCAAGTAGGATCCGTGCAGGCAGCTATACGTAATCCCGCTGGTAATGTTTGACAGATTATGTGAGCAGTATGAGTGAAAAGTGGATTTCCATTTATTCGAACTACGTTTGCATGATCACCTACTCTATCGACTGACGTTCCATCTATTTGCTTGTTTTCAAATGAGGAACAAGTAGCATCACTACAAAAAGACGCCCAAAGAATCCGTGCTGAGCCAGAACGAAGAAGGATGAGGTTCGGACTGGTATGCGATAATGGGTTGTTGTTGACAAAATGCTGTAGTGGCCAAGAATAACGGTAGAAGCAACAGACAAAAACTGTCTTTAAAATAACTATGCATATGAGGTCCCCAAAAAAAACAGGTGCTATATCATTGAAATATTTAAAGGAACAAACCGCCTACGATCCTATTCTTCCCAGAACATAGGTAAACGTATGGCTTACCGTAATAAGATATGCATAATCTATGCATAAATTGTTCCAATGACACCTTTCACAATTAAATAGCTCGGGAACCGAAATTAGGATGCTAGCTAGGACTTATAATCCAACCTAGCTAATAGATTCACTGTTTCAGTCATCGACTACACCCACAATTGGAAGCAGTCCAGCCCCCACACGGACTTCCGTCCGGGCAACTTCCAGCACAATGACTTTCCCCTTCGGGACCAGTGACGATAATCCACTGGCAGCTCGCTGGTACTGGAGTCATCTCGGGTTGAACAGGACTTGGCGTAGGGCTTTGGCTAGGTGTGGGTGGTAAAATCGTTGGACCGTCCGAAGGTTCAACATGTGGGGCACCTGGCTCCGAATCTGGAGTCGGGTTACATTGACATTCAGTAAGATCACAGTACGCGCCCGGTGGACATGGTCCTTGCTGACAAGCTCCATAGAAATCTAGAGAGCATGGAGTCCTACAGGTGCAACTGTGAAAGGCGGATTCAATACAAATTTTATCGCTAGGGCATTGTCCACCACATGCTCCGCCACCAGTACCTTCGCCCGTTTGCGGATCGGAGACCCAGCTACATCCGCTACCTGTACCAGTACCTCCCGGAATTGTCACTTCATCTGGATCTGCTTCTCCTGCAGTTGGTGGAGTGGCTCCGCCAGGTGCCGGATCTTCGCTGCCTGGGTATATGATCGCAATACATTTGCAAGCGACTGAAGTAGTGGAGTCACCCTGGATCTTCATACAAAC
>CAZFXN010000031.1:0-1566 GCA_964523015.1 uncultured Bdellovibrionales bacterium
TTCATCAACACCCTCTTGCTGAGACGTCAAGAACGGTGGATTTTGACCGGTTACATTTTAGGACGTTACAGGCTAAGCTATCAATTATGAATAATATAATTTCTCTTAATTTTATCAGTAAGTTAAAGGAGCGAATAGATTCTAATATTACTCTAATACAGGTAGTTTTAGGACCCAGACAGGTTGGAAAGACTAACGACAGTCTTGAAGCTTATTGAAGATCATTATCAAGATCGTGCTCACTACGTTAGTGCCGATTCCGTATTTAACTCTGACGCAGCATGATTGAGAGAGCAGTGGATGGAAGCTCGAATGAATAACAAAATCTTGTTTATTGATGAAATTCAAAAATCGCACAACTGGGCTGAAGTTATAAAATCCCTCTACGATGAATCAAAAAAGAATAAGGATGAGGTTAAATGTGTTCTTCTTGGCTCTAGTTCCTTAAAGATTCAAAAGGGATTGACCGAAAGTTTAACCGGACGTTTTCAACTAATTCAAGTCCATCACTGGAATTTTGAGGAATCTCAAAAAGGGTATGGATTATCATTTGAACAATATCTTCATTTTGGCGGTTATCCCGGCTCGTATCAGTTTATTGAGACAGATTCATGGATTGATTATGTAAAAAATTCGATTATTTCTACAGTTATTGAAAAGGATCTTTTGCTTTATCAAACAGTAAAAATCATCATCACCAAAAATCCTACCACTTGCCCCGTGTTTGCCATATTTGCAAACAAGATCAATCTTTTCATCCGAGGATGCTGGTAGAGTTTTTGAGTCTATTGTTGGGTCTCAATTAGTACGGACAGGAGAAGATCTTTATTATTGGAGAAGCGGGAAGTACGAGGTCGATTTTGTCCTAAAGGTCGGAAAGGCTCTGTAAGCTATTGAAGTAAAAAGCGGACGAAGAAAAAGTAGGAATGGACTGGATAAATTTAAAGAGAATTTTCCAAAGTCAAAAGGCTTAATTATATCTAAGGATAACTATTTCGAATTTGAAAGCGATCCTCTTGGTTACGTAGAGAAAACTAGCTTTTGACCTTCAGATCAGCCCATTCTTTATTGCCTGAGCCCATGCTCCAAATCCCAACTTTCCCCTTTTTAATGCGGGTGTCGCTTGTGTCTGAGCAGATTGCTTGCCAGCTAGGGACAGCGTCCCCTTCGGCCCAGACCTTAGCTCTGATCTTTGTGCCGTTATTGAGAGTAGTCTTTACTTTAATTTTAAAACGGTACCAGGTGCCTGCAACTGGGGTTACTCCAGTGTCTATTGTGCCATCAGTAATTGAGGTTCCATGAGGTGCAATGTGAAAGGAGTTTCCGCTAAAGCGACGCAATCTGTAGTAAGTATCAGATTTCTTATAGTCAGAATAAAAGGTCACCCCTACTCCGCCGTCGTCATCTAAAATTCGCATTTTACCGGTATAAATTAGATTTTTTATCTTTTTATAACCCTTTAATTTGTAGTGAGCGTGAATGTTTGTTAGCTCAGACTCCGTACGAATTCGAGGAACTTTTTTTACTATTGGAAATGTAAAAAGCTCAGGCGCCGCGGTAAGATCG
>CAZFXN010000031.1:1576-32491 GCA_964523015.1 uncultured Bdellovibrionales bacterium
TATCAGCCCCAGTTCGTATCCAGGAGGAGGCAGTAAGATCTAAAGTGTGGGTACTTGTTTGAGCTTTGGCGGAGGTGGTTAGAAACAAAAGCGATGAAAGAATTATAGGATAGAATTTGTTCATAGAATTCACCATATTAATGAGGGATACTGAAAATTTAATCCTATTTACAGGACCCGATAATGATTCGGCAGTAAGGGATCAAGTCTAAATACTACCTTACTAAAGTTATATTATGGGGCAATAGGTTGGTAATTTTGTTTAGAAAAAAGGGAGTAAGTTCGTTGCATTATATCAATGCTTCTTTGCTACATCTTTGCTACCTCGATTTTACCACATCGATAAAATTACCAAAATCTCCTAGATGATTTTCAACAATCATCTTAACTATTTCAATATTTAGGGTTTGATATTGGTGAACTGCTATATTCCTAAAGCCAACCATTCTTTTCATAGATATCAGTAGTTCTGGAGAGATCAGGCTTTTTTCAGCTAAAAGCTCGAATGCTTCTCGGCTAGTTTGTGGCACGCCAAGTTTCTTTTTTCGGATTAGTCGCATGGCGAGATCTATCGTTGCATCACAAGCTCTTTGTAGATTTAAAACGATTGAATCCTGTTTTGTAATATTATCAAAAAGATTGAGCTGATTGTTCTGATACTCAGCATTTACCCGTTGAATGCACCGTTCAATAATTTTCGATTTATTTACAATTACGTTATCTATGACCATCGGTAGAGTCGCTTGAATAAAAATCAGTTAAAATCTCAGCCCGTTCCTCATTTAAATGGGCATATCGTGAACAAACTAATACTTCATATTCTGCTTGTTCATTAGGATCTACACAGAAGATCAACCTTCCACTTATGAGCACTTCGGCGCGCATAACCTCAGAGGCTTGTTTTAGGTCAACCAGATCGACATCGCGATTTAAAATATTAGCGATATCGCACTGAATATTAAAACGCTCTACTTGACCAATTTTATCTGAGGATAAAAAAGCGAGATCAATATCACTTTCTTTATTCTCCTCTCCTATTGCAGCAGAGCCAAAAAAGTAGAGAAGTCTAAGATTAGGGATCTTATCTTTAAGTATTTGGACAAGAGTTTGATCGTTCGGGTTTTGCTCCATGGAGGCAATGTTAATAGAGTCGAGTTTTAAAGACAAGAAAGTAAAAATCTAGGTAAAATAAGGATATAAAGATTTTCCAAATAACTTAGAAATTAAACTCTGGTAGATTCAAGTTTGCAATTTAGTTAATTTTCACAATAGAGTTCATGAAATAGAAGTAAAATCATATACTTACATAATGTTAGCTTGTTTTTCAATGGCCAAGTATTAGTTCTAATGCGATGTGTGATTTTATCATTATCATAAAATGTTCCACGTGGAACATTTGCAGTGCGCCTTAACTACAATAGTTCCTCGCTATTAAATTTAGAATCACCCTCCCCTATTTAGCACACCGTATCTATAGATAAACCAATTCTGATTTTTACTACTCACTTGAATTTCTTTAATATGTTTTGATCTAAAAAAAAATGTTCCACGTGGAACATTTTAATCTCCTTTTTTACTTTAAATCATTTGCACTAAGATTTTCATAATGATACCCCATTAGTTACAGTCGTAAGGAGTAATTAATATGACCCAAGTTATTGCAGTTTCAAATCAAAAAGGCGGCGTAGGAAAGACAACAAGCTCTGTTAGTTTGGCTGCTGAGCTATCACTACTAGGCCGAAAAGTCCTGCTTATTGATTTCGATCCTCAGGGCAATACCACTAGCGGACTTGGTGTTGAGCGACCTGATGAGGGTGAAGATCTATACGATGTTTTTTTTGGACGAATTCCTCTTTCAAGTATAGTTCAATCTACCCCACATACTGAGCTTAGGACTTTAAAGATAGCTGCCTCAACTAAAGACTTAATTGGTATTGAAGTTGAACTTGGAAAGACTCCAGGACGTGAGCTGATTTTAAAGACCCAGTTAAAATTGCTTAAGGGTAGCTTTGATTATGTCATTATTGATTGCCCACCATCCTTAGGGCTATTAACGTTAAATGCTCTTGGAGCGGCTGACTCAGTGCTTATACCGCTTCAGTCGGAGTACTATGCCCTAGAGGGAGTTTCTGCACTTATAGAGACTATTAACTTTGTACGTCAAACATTTAATGAGAATTTACATATACTTGGAGTCTTTTTGACCATGTACGATTCTCGTACTAAACTCTCTGTTCAGGTTGAGGATGAAGCAAGGAAATTTTTTGTGGACACTATGTTCGATACAGTGATTCCAAGAAGTATCAGACTCTCAGAGGCTCCGAGTCATGGGCGACCAATCGCGCTTTATGATCCAACTTCACCAGGAGGGCAAGCATACGCAAGGCTTGCACTTGAGCTTGATGAGAGAGTTTTTGGATCAAAGGAGAAAATTGTGAATGCATAAGAGATCGATTTAGCCATGGTGAATAAAATGGAGGTCCGGTGCTTATATTTTTGGAGGACCTTCCAAGCGAAGCGAGCGGGAGTACCGAAAATATAAGCACAGGCCCTCCGCCCCAGAAATGTTCCACGTGGAACATTTTGAATTTAGGATAGTTTGCAGATAGTTTAAATATTAGGAACTAAAAATGAGTAATTCAGTAAAAAAAGGCCGTACGGCATTAGGAAGGGGGCTTAGCTCTCTTATTTCAACTCCAGTTGTTCCATTAAAGAGCAATAGGATAGTGAGCGCATTTCCACTGAATCCGTCATCTCCGGGACACAATGGGAACTTGGCTGAAGATCTATCTCGCAATCAAGAGGCATCGGCCAATGAAATTTCTACCAGCAGTGAAGCTAGGTTCGAAGGTGGATCGACTCTGTTAGATAGATCCTTGATCGTGCCTAACTCAGCGCAACCAAGAAAGACATTCGTTGATGCTGAGATTAAAGAGTTGGCCGAGTCGATAAAAAACATGGGAGTTCTACAGCCAATCTTGGTGCGTCCTGGAAAAGGAGCTAATGATGGTAAATATGAAATCGTAGCAGGAGAGAGGAGATGGCGAGCAAGTGAAATCGCAAAACTTGAACAACTACCTGTAATTATTAAAGAATTAAGTGATTGGGAATCTTTAGAGATAGCGCTTGTTGAGAACGTGCAGAGAGCTGATCTAAATGTTTTAGAAGAAGCAAAAGCGTATCAACGACTAATGGATCAATATTCATTAAGTCAGCAAGATGTCGCAGATAGGATCGGAAAAGAAAGAGCAACCGTTGCCAATATTTTAAGAATTTTAAAACTCCCGAATGATGTTCAAAATTTTATAGAGAAAGGGGAGTTAACTTTAGGTCATGCCAAGGCTCTTCTTTCTGTTAAAGATCCACGGGCTCAACTAAGCCTCGCAAAAAAAGCTGTTGAAGATGGACTTTCGGTTAGAGCACTTGAAACCATTGTGTCACAGAGCGCACCTCTTGATGGAAGTAAGCAGGCTGCCCTTATGGGTGGAGGAATTGCTCCTGCAAGTGGACGTAGGCTCGTTACATTTTTCCCTGAAATTGTTGAAAAATTACGCCGTAAAATGGGAACTAAAGTACTGATTAAACACAATAAATCTGGCAAAGGTAGAATTGAGATTGAGTATTTTTCAGAGGCTGAACTCGAAAGGTTGATTGAGATTTTGTCTTAGTTCCGAAATACATTTCAGAGCTAGGATAAGAGGATGGAAAATATTAGCGATCCAAGAATTAAAGAGATCTGTAAGGAGCATAATCTTGATGTAATGATCCTCTTTGGTTCTAAAGTTACTGGGATAACCCATCCTGAGAGTGATACTGATATTGCAATCAAAGCAGCGTCCGAACTCTCACTTCCGGAGCTTTTATCTCTTGGGGCCAAGTTAGATAAGATTTTTGGTGATACAGATGTTGTTGATATGAACACCGCTCCACCATTATTACTCGGTGCTATCACTCATAACGGAAAAGTTTTATATGAATCCACTCCAGGACTCGGCGTGACCGCACGCGTTTGGGGAATGAATCAATACTTAGATTATGAGCCTTACCTTAGAAGAATGCGCCAAGGAATTTAAAGATGAATCCAATCAAAATCGACCTATTATCAAGAAAAAGACAGTATATCGAATCTGAAGTAAAGATCTTATCAAAGCTATTAAAGATAAAAGAAACTAAAATTATCGATGAAATAATCGAACGAGCTTTATGTCACTCAGTGCAAAATGTAATATCTGCTGTCATCGATATATCTCAGCATATTATCGCAGAAAGTACAGGAACCGTACCATCTACCTATGTTGAGTGTATTGAGCAATTGGGGGATCTTAAAGTTTTACCTCCTGCCTTTGCCCGAGAGTTCTCGGAGGCTGTCAAGTTAAGAAATGTCGTAGCCCATCTTTATGAGAATTTACGGATGGATATTATCTGGTCGCATACTCCGAAATTAATCAAAGATGCCGGCAAGTTTGCTGCAGCAATTAAAAAGCTAGAAAAATAAAAAGTATAAATTGTACATTAAATTCCCGATGAAATGTAGATGAAATAAAAATGTATAAGGGTGACCAAGTCACGTGATAACCCTTATGTAACCTGCCTTTAATGGCTGGTATTCAGATCCAGAAAGTTCACCTTTATGATGAATTTGGACCACGAGCGAGACAGAGAAGGCTAGGGGAGTCTGTCATCTCTCTTCGCCCATTTAACTCTGATGCTCAACTACCTTGGCGTCATCAACCAAGCTTTCAGTGGACACACCTTGAGGTCCGATCGCCAGCTTCTTCCTTCGAAGGTTCACCCTGAACCACCGAAGGATGCGCTTAATCAGGCGTTCCTCAGGGTACATCGGCTTTAATGGGCGAGCCCAGACCCGACGAACGAATCGCTGGATACCAAGCTCCAGAATCTCTCGCTCCTCAGAGTCCATTCTCTCAGCGATCGTCGGTACGTGGGGTGCCTTTTCGAGGAACATCCACTCGCGATCTTCGCTTGACTCAGGCTCTTCCAGATCCTTTAGGATCTCCCGCGCAACTTCCGGAGGCACGACATCATCGCTCTTGCTGGAGACGATCATGACCGGGCACTGAATTTTGCTAAGGAGGAATCCAAAAACGACCTGAAGGTATAGGATCGACGACCCGGTCCATGCAGGGATACGGGTGTGATACGGACGACCCTCTGCCTCTTCTGTTTCGGGGTCATCAGAGATCGATCCTGCAGGGATCGACCAATAGTTAGACCACCGATGAATAGGCCAGAGGATCCACTGCATTGTTGCCCCGAACCAGAGGAGGTTTTGCACCTTTCTGAACAGGGTTCTCGCAGCAGAGATCAGGATGACTGCTCTCACCTTATCAGGGTGACGGGCTGCCAGGATACCGGCAACTAGCGCGCCAGTTGAGATCCCCATCAGCACCACCGGGGATTTCACCCTTTTGTGGTGCTCAAGGAACCGTTTTTCAGCCTTCCTAAGCATGTGCCAGGAGCGGGTCCGGGCAAACTCAGGAAAGCTCTCTTGGCCGGGCAGGTTCTCGGCAAAGAATGTGGCATTCTCAGTGGTGTTTAGGATTTTTCCAACCAGCTCTCCGTCTTTTGCAAAACGGGTAAGGCCAGGGAAAAATACTACCGACTTAGCAGGATCGCCTTCGATGACAAAGGCATCTGCATTGTGTCGGTTGACGATGGCTCCCCTCGGAGGAGCCATGCGGAAAAGTTTCACACGAGTCTCCTCCGGAATTCACCGGGTCAGAGGGGGTAGGGATGGGGATGTAAACAGAAAAAAACCGTACTTGCGACTTGGAGCCACCCGTACTTTCAGAGATTTTTAAGATTGAAGATCTTTCAAAGCACGGAGTGAACTCTCAGCTTCTTCCCTTATTCACAATGTCAAACAGCGATAGTGGGCGGAATCTATACTTGAATATCTAAATGACTATATAAACACAATATAAACGCGGCATAGACGAATACCACCTGGATAACAAATATAATTTTAATCTAAACCCCACTGCAACTTATCTGAGATCATATGCCTTAATAAAGCGTTAACAAAGGCAAAAAATGATTATCAGGGAATGCCTGATTTGTTTATTAGGAGAGAGGATCACGATACATTAGCTTACTTTCTGTTATTTAAGTTGTTGTATGTTAGATCCTCGATTTCAACCTCCAATTGTAGTCTCTGAGGCTTTGCCGTTGTTTTTTGAAATTACGGGTCTACTTAAGGGCACTAAGCATGAGCATGAAACTTAGGGAAATTAAGGTCAGTTATGCTTAATTCCGCCATCTGTGATACACCACTTCGATGAAAACATTCGATGAACTTACCTTAAGTGAACCTCTGGCTCGTGCAATTAGTGAGATGGGGTTTATTACTCCAAGTCCAATCCAGGCCCAAGCTCTTCCAATACTCCTTGATAGTCCTACGGATTTTATAGGTCTTGCTGCTACTGGAACTGGAAAAACTGCAGCGTTCGGAATCCCGCTTTTAAGTAAGCTCGATTGTGAAAAGCGCTCTGTTCAAGCCATAATTCTGTGCCCTACCAGGGAGCTTTCTCTCCAAATAGCAGAGCAGATTAATCTTATAGGTAAACATCTTGGGATTAAGGCCCTTCCAATATACGGAGGATCTGGTTACGACGCACAGCTGCGAGGCCTCAAGCAAGGGATGCAGGTTGTTATCGGAACACCTGGACGAATAATCGATCACCTTAATCGCGGCACTTTGAAACTAAAATCGGTGAAAGTAGTTGTGCTTGATGAGGCCGATGAGATGGTCTCGATGGGTTTCAAAGAGGATATTGAAAAGATCCTTGGAAGCACAGTTCGCGAAGAGAGCAATATCTGGCTTTTCTCTGCCACGATGAGTCCGATGGTGCGTAGGGTTGCTGATCAATTTCTGATTAATCCAAAGATGGTTCAGGTTAATCGAAGTGAGATGTTGTCTGCCACCATTGAGCAATCTTACATCATTGCGCGTGACACTGAGAAACCTGACATGCTTTGTAGGATCATCGATGCTGCGGATGATTTTTACGGACTTGTTTTCTGTCAGACAAAAGTATTGGTTATTGAGCTTACAAGGCACTTAAATGAGCTTGGATATAAAGCTGACTGCCTCCATGGTGATATGAATCAGGGAGATAGAGAAAAGGCGATGTCCCGCTTCCGTTCAAGGAAGGTAAAAATTGTAGTTTGTACTGATGTTGCAGCTAGGGGAATTGACGTTAAAGATCTCACCCATGTAATCAACTATTCCATTCCAAGAGAGCTTGATAGCTACGTTCACCGAATCGGTCGTACTGCTAGAAGTGGCAAAACTGGACATGCGATTAGCTTAATTGGGCCAGCACATAGATATTTGCTTGGTAAAATTGAGAGATTAACCAAGAGTCAAATTAAGGAGGGAATAATTCCTTCTCGTAAAACTGTTGGTTCCAAGAAAATCACCAATATGTTTTCTAAATTTTCAGAAGAAAAATTCCATGCTCGCGTAGTGGAAGTCATGGATGAAAATTGGAAGAAGACCATTTCTGAAATGGATAGCATGGAAGTGGCTGGCAGATTTATCGCCATGATGCACCCAGATATCTTCGGCGATGTATCTCGCCCTGAGATGGTTCGCGCCGAACCTCCAGCCGATCGTCAACCTCGAGAGAGGCGAGAGAGGAAATACGACGAGAAGCGCCCTAGATTTAGAAGGGGAAGCGGTGGCAGTGAAGAACGTGAAAAGCCACGAACATTTAAACGGGCAGAACGTTCTTCTGGTCGTAGAGAACGACGAAAATAGCCTCTGCCTCTAGTTACATATAAATTTTGTTATAAAAGCAAAGCCTTTCAGCTCCAAGTTGGACGAGAATTACACCCGGCTTAGTCTCATTTGAGATGTATATAGTAATTGTCAAAATGTTTGAGACAATTACTATAGTAGCCCTTTAAGGGGCCCCCAAGCGAAGCTTGGGTGGGGAGGCTCTTTAGCACGAAGTGCAATAAGAGCCTAACATTGCTGACGCTAGCTAGCGTAGCGTCAGATTCAACATTAAGATAAATAGCAGTTGTCATAAGTAAAAATGTAAAGCCGGTAGGCTTTTCAAGAAACTTTTGCAACAAACTATATTAGCTGACCCCTCACATTAGTGTCTCAATCTTTATGACAACTGCTATAAAGGCTTAACAGTTCGTATATAGCCCTGATTTTAATGTTTGATTTTTATAGCCGACAAGGTTACTGTCCGTTTTAAGAGGCAAATTTGGAGGGTTCATACCATGGCATTTGGAAAATCATCATCTGACGATAAGGGCGGATCAAACACATCATCTTATAATCCTCCCCCATCTCAAACACCTGTTCCTAGCTCAGGAAACACTACTGGCTCTCTAGGCGCATTTTTAGGAACTGGCTCAAAAGTTGTTGGACAGCTTACATTTACCGGCCCAGTTGAGCTTGATGGTCAAATTGAGGGAGAGATCTCCTCTCAAGACAAGCTAACAATAGGCGAGTCTGCATTTTTAAAGGGAACTATAAACGGTACTGAGATTCTTGTTAAGGGAACAGTGCAGGGTGATATTATAGCTTCGAAAAAACTAATCTTAAGAAAGCCGGCTAAGATAGTTGGTAATATTACAACTCCGAATCTAAATATTGAAGAGGGAGTAACTTTTGATGGTAAGTGCTCTATGGGTGGCATCAATGCTGCTGCTTCAAAGAATCAACCTCAGAAACCAGCAGGAACAACAGTTTCTGGCTCTGATGCTACTGGTAAGAGCGCACTGATGTAGCGTGTCGTTCCAATTCTTTTGGGCCTTTAAGGTAACGATTTTCTTAAAATAAATTTCATTAGTTGTCTTGCTATGCTAGTTGTCTTTTTATGACGACGATTCACAAAGTAGTACCAAGCTCTCCGCTTAAGTTCATCTTATATGTGACAGGTCCGTACAAAAAATGGGCTTTTGGTGCGATCTCCGCAGTTATTCTAGCAACGAGTTTAGAGAGTGTTCTTTACTACGTAATTAAGCTTCTCATTGATTCAATTACGTCTCTTTCAGGACCTGGAAGTTTATCTAGTGCTGAGTTTTGGAAGTGGGTGATTATTTATCCAGCGATGAATCTCTTTCAATCATTAGTTTGGAGATGTAGTGGATTTTGCGGTCAGAGATGGCTAACCGGTGTAGAGGCAACAAGTTACCAAACTCTTTTTGAGTACCTAACTGGACATAGCAGCTCATATTTCCAAAGTAAATTTGCTGGAGCGTTATCAAATAAGATCTCTAATGCCGCAACAGGAACACTTCATTTTTTAGCCACCAGTCTTTGGCAGTTTCTCTCTCTCGGAATTAGCTTTATTACAAATGGAATTATCGTCTTTATTGCTCATCCATTGATTGCTCTGATCTTTGTTATTTGGTTAATGATATTCTCAGTAGTGAATTTATTTCTTGTTAGAAAGCTAACTAAGCTTAGTTTTAAAACTGCTGAGACCTCATCTGAATTAAGAGGCAAAATTGTCGATACCTCAACGAATATCTCAACTGTTCAGCAGGGGGGAAATATTCGATTTGAACATAATTACGTTGGCGGATTTATCGATTCACACCGACGGGCGCACTTAAAAGAATGGTTTAGCTCCGAATGGGTGCTTGTAGTAAATAATGTATTAATTGCACTTTTTATAGCAGCGATGTTGAGCGGATCTCTTTACCTTTTAAATAAAGGAGAACTCACAGTTGGATCAGTTGTGATGGTTATTACTGTAATGGGATCAATGTATATCAATCTCCTTTTCATTAGTATGACTGCTATTCAGGCGATTGGGCATTATGGAAAGATAAAAGAGGGCCTTGAGGAACTTCTTGTTCCTCATGAAATTACAGATCAAGAATCAGCAGCGCCCCTCACCATTAAAAAAGGGGAGGTGACCTTTAAAAATGTTGAGTTTGCCTATACTGACAATAAAATATTTTCTAACTTATCATTTCATATCCCAGCCGGACAAAAACTTGGTGTTGTCGGCCCAAGTGGAGCAGGTAAGACAACATTAGTGAATATGCTTTTACGGCAATATGAGATTGAATCTGGGGAGATCGTAATAGATGGCCTTAATATTAAAACTGTAACGTTAGAGAGTCTAAGAAAGGGGATCTCCTTAGTTCCACAAGATGTTTCTCTATTTCATAGAAAAATTATTGAAAATATTCGCTACGGTAGGCTTGAAGCCACCGATGATGAGGTAGAAAAAGCAGCTCAATTAGCCCAAGCTGATGAATTTATTCAGGGGCTACCACAAAAGTATCAAACATATGTAGGGGAAAGGGGAATAAAGCTATCAGGCGGTCAGCGACAACGAATTGCTATCGCTCGTGCCTTTTTAAAGAACTCACCGATCTTGATTTTAGACGAAGCAACAAGCTCTCTTGATAGCGAAAGTGAGAGTGCTGTTCAGATAGGATTAAATAACCTTTTTGAAGGTCGAACAGTTATCGCCATTGCCCATCGACTCTCAACCCTCAGAGTTATGGATCGAATTATTGTGCTTGAGGCTGGAGCCATTGTAGAGGATGGAACTCATGATGAGTTACTAATTAAAGATGGTTTATACGCTCGGCTTTGGCATAATCAGGTGAGCGGGTTTATTGCTGGATAGTTGGTTTAGGTAAAATAGCACGTCACGATTTTCCCAGTAAACGATCCAGTAAACCACGAGGGGCAAACTTACGTACCGGCTCAGGAATTTTAAGATTCAATTTCAGTAACCCCTCTCCTAAGTAGTCAAGATCAAGATCCGTTACATTTTGAAAGATCTCCTTTAGATCATCTAAATCCTGAAATCGATCCGGAGAGTTATTTAAAGCGTAGCATTTTGCGATAATGAGATCTTCAGGAGTGATTACTGGCACCTCTGCAAATCCTAGGTTGATACGGTTATGTTGAGCGCGGTCAACCGCCGTGGTGACCCACGGAAGCTCAGGAAGAAGGATATCTATTATACCTTTGCTCTCTTTAGGTAGAGGGGTAGATGTTATCATGCAAACAGATTTTCGTTTCTGCTCATTTGGACCATGTGGGATAAATCCAACCATAGGTTTTAGATCCATCTCTTTTATAACCTGCTCTGCTAGTTTTCGAGATTCTGTTGATTTTTTTGCAATTAAAGCGAAGTCTACATCACGGGTTAATCTTTCCTGAGATCTATAAAGGCTGGCTGCATGTCCACCAACGAGGCAGTACTTACACCCTAACTTTTCAAATATGGCTACTGCCTGCTTAAGTGTTTTAAGTGGAGTCATCATTAGATCTTCCCCGTACAGTATTTTTCTTTACTTTTTTAAATTCACGGTAAAATTCATATGCTTCATCCATCCATTTAAGTTTTTCTTCAGCATTAATATTAAATCGTGCAGATCTTTTTTTTATAAAATCGGCTTCCTGAATTAAGTAAAAATTTTTCAAGCACTTAATTTCACTAGGTGTAAGATTTAATGTAAAACATCGCTTGTTCCCCTTGCTCATTTCAGTAAGAAGACCCTCCTTATTTAATCGTCGAATAATATCGGATACTCCTGCTGGAGATAGAGAATAGCTTGAAGCAAGATCTCTAATATGACGAGGTCGAGAGTTGTATATTAAACCCTTAACGACCTTCATTAAAGGCTGTGAGCAAAGAAAATTTACAAACATTTCAGCCCTTTATAACATATTGTACGATTTTTCGAACATTTGGTCTAGGGGGGCAGAGAAATTAAAATTCTTTTGCAGTAAAACTAAAGAGTTGGGAGAACTTAAAAAGGTAAGTTAACATATTTGTATGAAAAATAGAGTTACTAAAAAACCAAAATCTCTTTTATCAATTGGAGAAGAGGACCTTTTAAATTTACGATTCTGTGATCTTCCTGTAAAAGTCGGCGGGACTCTCCTAACTAAATGTCTTAAGCGACTTAAGAGAGAGTTGAAAGATAAGAATCTAAATTTTTATCCTCATGTTTGGCTCTCTGATGAGTGGTTTGCTGCTGATGGTGTGCCTGGCTTTGCGATCCCCTTTTACTTAGCGCATCCGCGTCTAATTAAGCTTGAAAAGAAGTTTATGCTAGAGGCAGAGGGGAGTAGTGAAGTAGATTGTATGAAGATCTTAAGACATGAAACTGCTCATGCACTAGATACTGCATATCGATTACGGTACCTCAAAGGGTTTCGTGAGACATTTGGAAAAGTTTCAAAAAAATATCCAGAAAGTTACACGCCTAAACCAAACAGTCGAAAATTTGTACTTCATCTTGATGATTGGTATGCCCAGGCACATCCGCTTGAGGATTTTGCAGAGTCATTTGCAGTATGGTTAAGGCCGAATTCAAAGTGGCAAAAGATCTATGCTGGATGGCCGGCATTAAAAAAGCTTCAATATATTGAGGATCTAATGACATCACTGATCGGAAAACGCCCGATTAATAAAATAAGAAAGGAGGTAGATCCTTTAAGTAAACAGAAAAAAACTCTGCGACAATACTATAGTGACAAACAGGATAAATACTCTACGGAATTGCCTCAGTTTTACGATCGACACCTCTTCCGTATTTTTTCATCCGATCCTAAGTATGAAACTCGCAGCTTGTCAGCGGCAAAGTTCTTAAGAGGCATTAGGTCTGAATTAACCGAAGCAGTCTCAAGTTGGAGTGGTTTATATCGCTATACGATTGACCAGGTAATGGATGATGTAATCGATCGGTGTAAGGAGTTAAAATTAAGATTGATCTTTTCAGAAGCCAGAACCCGTCAAGATATGCTAATAATGTTAACTGTACAGGCGATTAATTTTGTTCACTCAGGACATTCTCGAGTGTCATTATGACAAAAAAGCAAAATGGCAAAAAAACAAAGAGAAAATTACGAATTCTCATTTTATGTCATGAAACTCTTGTGCCTCCGGACTCGATCAAGGGGTTATCAGAAAAGGAGATAGATCCTTTTCGAGTGGAGTATGATGTTAAAAAAAATCTAATTGAGATCGGCCATGATGTTAAAGTTTTAGGTGTTTACGGTGATATCTTAATAATTCGTGAAACGATTAACGAGTATAAGCCACATATAGTTTTTAATCTCCTTGAAGATTTTCATGGGTACGCTCTTTTTGATCAACACGTAGTTAGTTATCTGGAGCTTCTTCAGCAGAGATATACCGGATGCAATCCGCGCGGTTTAACTTTGGCCCACGACAAAGCTCTCACAAAAAAGATACTGGCTTATCATAGATTGCATGTTCCTAAATTTGCAGTGTTTCCGATGAACAAAAAAGTAAAACGTCCTAATACTTTGCAGTTTCCCGTTTTAGTAAAATCTTTAATTGAGCAGGGATCATTAGGAATTGCTCAAGCCTCTGTTGTTTATAACGATGAAAAGCTAGCTGAGCGTGTAGCATTTATTCATGAGCGTACTCAATCTCAAGCTATTGCTGAGGAATACATAGAGGGGCGAGAATTATATGTCAGTATGATGGGAGCTAAACGTGTGCAGTTTCTCCCGCCTATGGAATTAGTCATGAAAAAACTACCAGAGGGAGCGCATTTGATCGCTACTGATAAAGCAAAATGGGATTATAAGTACCAAGAAAAAGTGGGAATTGAAGTTATAATTTCTAAAGATCTCTCAAAAGAGCAGTTAGCTAAACTTGAAAAGATTTCAAAGAGAGTTTATCGGGCTCTAGGTCTAACAGGGTATGCTCGCCTTGATTACCGACTTAGAGAGGACGGTACTTTTTATCTACTTGAAGCTAATCCAAATCCAGATCTCTCTCATGGTGAGGCTTTTGCCGAATCCGCTCGCGAAGTGGGAATTTCCTACAAAGATCTTCTAAGTAAAATTATAACTATGGGGTTAGGCTATAATCCTCAGGAAGAGCACTCGAATTAGATCTTAAATAATCTATTAAAATCAATAAGATAGGAATATTCAGTTGTTAAATAACAAATAACATGCTATTTTAGGGGGTAATATTAGCTCGTAGCCTGCTATTTTAGGGGGTAATTAAGACGATTATAATGAAGAGAATAGCTGAAAAATACCTCGATGAGTGGAAAATAAAACCAATTAGAAAACCACTGATTATCCGTGGAGCACGTCAAGTTGGCAAAACTTACTTAGCTGAGACTTGGGGAGAGAAAAATTTTACTAATGTGGTTACTGTAAATCTTGAGCGTGACAGTCACTTAAGTATGGTATTTAGATCAAAGAATCCAAGAGCAATCATTGATCAACTATCATTAATTACAAATAGTAAAATTATACCTTCCCAAACTCTTCTAATTATAGATGAGATTCAAGCAAGTGAAGATGCAATATCATCCCTTCGCTATTTTTACGAAGAGATGAAAGCCCTTCACGTTCTAGCAACTGGTTCGCTCCTTGATTTTACGTTACGAGAGTTATCTACTTCAGCACCTGTTGGTCGAATTGAATATCTGTACTTAGCACCATTAAATTTCTCTGAATTTGTGGAGGCAGTTCATGGTCAAGAGCTCCCTGAAATTTTGAAAACTAGTTACGATATGTCTGAGATTGCTCCATCTGTTCATGATCTTCTACTAAATCTATTAAGAACTTATTACTTTATTGGAGGGATGCCTGAAGCAGTTGCCTCCTATGCGTCCTCCAAAGATCTGATTGAGGTGCAACGTGTTCAGTCTAGCATCCTGGCAACTTTTCAAGATGACTTTGCAAAATATAGAACGCGTTTAAATCTTGATGCAATTAGAAATGCGTTTCAGCATAGTTCGCTATGGCCAGCCAGGCGCACAAAGTATTCAGAAATAAAGGGAGAGTTTAGGTCCTCGCAGCTTAAGCAAGCTTTTGAACTTTTAAAATATGCACGTGTTGTTAACTGTGCCACTGCCTCAGCAGCGAATGGAGTGCCATTAGCTGCTGAACAAAATCCAAAAAGATTTAAACCAATTTTTTTGGATATTGGCTTATGTAATCGGGCATGTAATCTGATTTTAACGCAAAATATTGATGAGCTCTTAACAATCCGAGAAGGGGCATTAGCAGAACAGTTTGTTGGACAAGAACTTCTATCTACTTGTCCTTCATATGAAGATCCTCAATTGTTTTATTGGGAGAGTGTTAATCCTTCCTCCTCTGCAGAGATAGATTTTTTGTTGGAGGTAAACAATAGAGTTGTTCCTGTTGAAGTAAAAGCTGCTCGTAGGGGTGCTCTTCGATCACTTCAAGTTTTTTTAAGTAGAAAAAATTTATCCTTAGCACTTCGTCTTAGTACTAGAGAGAAAAAAATAGAATCAATCTCTTCTGAGAATTCCGCAGCAACATTGCTGTCTTTGCCGCTATATTTAGCTGCAAAAAGTAGGGAGGTTTGTGTAGATTGGTTAAGTGCTCATCAAAATGAATGACAAATATTAATTAATTATTTCCCATAAAGAATTTGTCTCTCTGTGTCGAATCGCATACGGGGCTTGGCTTATAGTCCCTAGTATTTTCTAAGAGATTGTTCCACTACCATGAGTGCAGTTTCTACATAGTAATAACAGGAAGTTACAAAATCAAAGGAATGAAGATCATGGATATATCATCATAGAAAAGAAGCTGCTGCTAAAAATGATGACTCTCAGGGTTCAGATGATGCCGTACGAGTTAGAAATGGTTCACAGGCTGCTGATACAGAGGTGTCAATTCCAGCAGATGAAGCATCAAGAGCTAGAAATACTGACCGTTTATCTCTGACTTTGGGCGATGGACGACGATCGTTTGGAGAAGCTTAATTGAGAGCTCATTCTTAATTAAATATTCGAAGTACCGAGGAAAGATCTCGATGATATAGCTAGAAATGATAGCTAATGCGATCTCTATACGATTTAATTTGCAATTTAATATGCATCTCATAAAGAATTAAATCCACTTATTGATATTTTTCTAATTTATAGTTATAAAGGACATGTTGGTCCTTTATTTGAGGTATAGGTTTAGACGCATTATGATTAAAAATATAGCAAGATCTAAAATCTAATTATCTGTCGTCGCAGTGTTCATCATACTTCTTAGTTCTGTCAGTAGTGCCATTGCGTGTGATTACTGCCAAAAAGGGTTTGCTGATAAGCTTATTGAAAATACCAGCGGATCTATACATGAGGCAGAGCTTCTTTCATTAATGCGAGCTTCTGGCAGCACTCCAAATGCATCACAAGCGATGCCGATCACAAATACTCTGCAAACAAATACTCTGCAAGTTGATAAGAAAGTTTCTAAGTTAGATGCAGATAAATTATCTGAAAAATCTTCAGACAAAAATTTAGATGAGAAAAGCCCATTTCTAAAAAGCCCAAAAGAAACTTTACCGCCAACTAGTTATGTTGAGCCAGGAACTAAGGCAGATAAGAAGATTACTATAACAATGACTGAGGGCGAAACCTTTATTGGTAATGGAGTTACCTATAAAGGTTTTTTGATTGATGGAAAGATACCTGGGCCAACTTTAATAGTTGATGAGGGTGATGTTGTAGAATTCACAGTTGATAATAAGGGAACTGTGCCTCACGGAGTTTCGATCCATGCCGCATATACGCAAACCTCAAAATATTTCGGAAAGATTCCTCCAGGAGAAAAACGGACTCATCTCTTTAGATCCGTTTATCCAGGTGTTTATATGTATCACTGCGCACCTGGTGGCCATGCAATTCCAATGCACGTCTTGCTAGGTCAGTACGGAATGATGGTTGTTCGACCAAAAAATGAAAAATACAAGATGGAGGAGGTGCTAGGGAAAAAACCTGATGTTGAGCTCTATCTTTTACAACACGAACTTTATGATTCTGGAAAAGCTGCAACAGAGGGAAATGCCCTTTACACAATGTTTAATGGAAAATTATTTAGATACGTTGAAAGCCCAGTTATGGTTAGACCAGGGGATTTTGTACGGATTTACTTTCTAAATGTAGGACCAAATAATATATCTACTTTTCATATTGTCGGAATTCTTTGGGATTATGCTTATTGGCAGGGTTCTTCGCGTCCAGAGAATACCTTTATTGGAGGTCAAACTGCATTAGCTGGACCATCTGATTCTTGGATTTTAGATTTTAGAATCCCAGAAGATGAGGGAGCATATCTAATGTTAACTCATGCTGTTGGCCCAGCGTCACGCGGAGCAATCGGTATTCTTAAGGCTGAAAAGAATGCAACGCGAACCCCACAAATTCTTGCTGATGGACCAAGCTATACGGCCGAAGAGATGAAATCCTACATTAGTAAAGCCGCAAGACGGATCTCTCCTCACGAGCCTGGAAGTGAACAGCTAAAAAATCCTTGGCGATTACCTGCTGGGGAAACAAAGGCAAATGTGTTGATACAAGGAAATTCCTATTATCCAAGTGTCATAGAGGTGCCTGTTGGTACAACTGTGGAATGGACTAACGAAGATGTGTTTACATTCTTTGATGGGGAGTTTGCCGGAATTCATAACGTAGTAGGGATTCAGGGACCAGATCAGTATGCCTCAGGAATGTTAGGACATGCAGAGAAATTCTCACATACTTTTACTAAAGTAGGAGAGTATACCTACATGTGCACACCTCATCCTTATATGAGAGGGATAGTTAGAGTTGTTGATAAGAAAATATAAAGTTTATAATATCTAATGGAAAACTTAATGAGAATACTATTAATTACATCTTTGATTTTTATCACAGCAGATGCTTTTGCAGCGAATGTCGAAAATGGAAAAACAGCTTTTGCTCAGCGTTGTGCTTCCTGTCACGGTGCTGAAGGAAAGGGTGATGGAGTAGTTGGAAAATCTTTACCACCAGGACTCATGCCTGATCTTACAACTGGACCATTTAAGTTCGCTAACGATGTTGAGAAAGTAAAAGAGCTAATTACAAAGGGTGGAGCAGCCCTTAGACTTAGTCCAATGATGCCTGCAGCGCCGAGTATCGCTGCGGATGAGTTAGCTGACATAGCGAGCTTTGTTATGTCAATAAGAAAGTAAAAATCTATAGCTCAGATTTTTCAAGAAATTTTAAAACTTGATCTCTTATCTTTCCCCATTCTTGGTGAAAGGGACAATGTCCTTGAGTCGGACACGGTTTTTGTGAAAGAAAGCAAGGTTGCTCGACGATCGGATCGTTCAGAGCTTTACAAACATCATAAAACGATAATTTTCTCTTAATAGGCAGAGAGATTCCGCCACCGACACCTTTTTTAGATATAACAATTTTTTTTCTTGCCAAAATTTTCATCAACTTTGCAAGGTAAGCAGCAGGAACATCTACTGCTCTAGATATGGTATCAATTGAGTAATATGCGTCACGATCTAGATTCGCTAGATATTTAAGTGCTCTTAAGGCATGTTTTGATGAGACGCTGAGCATTCTAGATTATTTCAACGGAGCATAAGTTAAAAGGCCTCGCTCCTTATACTCTTACAGCTTGATTATTGGCAATACAAGCTAGCTAGGCTGATTTATTGGTCCACGCGATAGCTGAGTATACATTGCACCTTGATCACTAAAGCCAGTGACTGAGTGATCGCTATTAACCATTTGATCGAGAAGTGAGAGAATATTGCTAGGATTCCAGATCTCAGAGATCGTTCCCTCAGCATCTGCATATCGCATAGATTTTATCTTAGGATCTGACATTGCTCTTAAAAAAGGAACAAGTTGAGGATCTGTTGATGGAGTGATCTGATCGGCTTGCCTGTAAAGGCTTTCTAATAATCTGAGTTCGAAATTTTTGCTTTGCTTAATGTTATCTAAAGCACCATCAACAGTATTAATTAGAGGATCTTACTTCCCGATTAAAAGGTAGTTTTCTTATTGGTGTTCTAAGATAATCCTCTGCGGTTAAATCAATCAATTCATCCCGGGTTAGATCTCGTTTTGCGCGGAGTTCTTCAAAACGGGAGCGGGTTGATCTCGGCATCTCACTATAAGGAGTCTCCACTTCTGTAGCTTTGTTTTTTGGAAGTTCTACTTTAGTAAATTGAGAGACTATCGTAAGGGTAGGAGGCACAATCTTAACGACAGTAGCCTCAGGTTTAATTTTTGTAAGATCATTAATATGGCTTGTAATCTTTGACATCCCAAGTGCACTGACCATTCCATCCCCTATAGAATCAAGAGATCTCCATGCCTCTTTAGCAGTTTTAATAACGTTTTTTCCAAGATCGAATATGCGGCTAAAGAAACCACCTCGCTGCTTTTCTGGTTTTCGGTTCTGTGCTGGTTTCACTATGGGCTTTACGAGAGGAGCAGCTAAGGAGATCTTCAACTCAGAAATCTTTAACCCATATCGTTTGAGCATCAAACTATATTCTTGGTTAAAACAATCCTTACTTAATTGATCTGTTGCAGCCATGATTAAGCTTTCTTTAAATAAGTGCTCAAAAGCCGCTTTTGTCTCAGCCCTACCTGCAACCTTATCAGGGGAGTTTGTGTATCGTTTTGGATCAAATCGCTCATCGAGACTTTTTTCTAAACTACTTAACACAGCTCTCATCTCATCAAGTCGGCCGGTAACTTTATTGATAACATCAAGGGTTTTACCAAGTGCTACTTTTTGACCGCATGAGAGGCAAATCTCCTGATCGTTGATACTACAAATCGGTGAGCCATCAATCATATCGCTGAGACGTTTCATGCTTATTTGATTTGGGTTATGACCAGATTCTAAAGCTTCGATTGCTTCTCTGATCGGTACCAAAACTGCTACGCGGGCTTTTGTTGAGAGTGTTCCTAAAGAGTTTTCAAGTTTGCCAGTTCGAAAGACCTCTTTGATTCGGTAAGATTCCTGAAATGATTCCTGCTTAAGATCGATCGGAGATCTTTCAATAGCCGGAGTTTCTGATGCCGTAAGCGATAGATCTGTTTTATGAGTTTGCGCTCTAGCCGCGCTAATGACAGGTGGTACCACAATAGACCTTATCTATAGTTATGTTAACTGATAATTAGTAATTAGCTATATTACTATAGCGTTATATAGATCTTGTGTTCCCCCGGTCGGCATTTCGAGATGCCACGAACTTTGGGAGTATCGCATAAAGGTGGATCTAGATCAATTTTGGAGTTTAAGGCGACATGGTTACCGAGAACAGAAAAGAGCTTTTGATCCTTTAAAACTAACACCATTAAAAACAAAATCGGAGATGTAAATCGAGCGACCCTCTCAGCGTGTGACGTGGCAGGACTGGAGATTTCCAGTTGTCACAACGCTGAGGGGGTGCTCTCTTAATGAAGCCGTGGACGAGGTGAGGTTAGTCTAAGGCTAACCTTGTTCCTTCCCGTTTCACTTCAGTGACTGTGCGAGATGACTGCGAGAGGCGGGCCGCGTGCCCCAAGACCTCCCGTGTTGATGAGAAGTGCCCAGCATGTGTTCACTTCCCCTGTTCTGTCGACCGACGGCTCGTTTTTTTTCCCTTCCGCATCGAAGCACGCCGTGGAGGCGGAGCTAGGAATTAGAGCGAGGCACAGTTGAGCATCGTATGGGTTCAACAGGAACAGAAGAAACAGCAAGGCACTACTCGGTGGTAGTGCGGGAATCGTTGGAGTCCTCCATTCTGCCAAGGTAGTGGCAGTTCAATCAACCAGGCGTGGGTTCAGGAGTTGGCCGCGTGCATCGGGGCCTTCGTCGTCGTCGAGCAGTGCGTGCTCTTCGGGACGTTTTCGGCCAGCATCAGGTTGCGCCTGTAGATCATCATCGGGTCACTTCCTCCTCGTCCTATTACGGACAAATCAGACACTTCCGATCTTCTAACCTGCTGTAGGGTATTCCCCACAGACCAGGAAAGATTCCTATTTAATGTAACTTTATTATTGAATTACAAAGCTTACATAGAAATAAGAATCTTACCTGGAGCAGATTAAAGAAAAACCTTCATACTCTTTTCTGTCTCTCGATTAATAAGGGGCATTTAATATGGAAAGAATCTATCTTAGGTGGCAAAGATGGTGGCAAGGATGATAGCAAAGATGAGATACGGAAATGCCAGATAGCCCGATATTAATCGAGAAACATTTTCATCTACTATTGTTTTTGATTCTGTAAAAAAGATCGATCAAGAGAGCCAAGCAATTAAGCTAGCTAACTTTGCTATAATAATCAATAGCAATTAATCAATAGCAAAGTCATCTATTCTTTTATTCTTTCGATTTCATCTTCTCGCCATTGGCCTCAATAAAGGCGCGAATTTCGCCGGCCATATCTAGGAGGCGGAGCCACTGCTCTTTGTAAAGGGTTACTGGAAAACGACCGAGACCGTAGACTGAGAGGCCACCTTTAGCACCAATTCTTAAACTCAGGCCCTTTTCCTTTCCCTTCTTCAAAGCTTCGTTTTCAGCGCGAAGACGGGCAAGTTCTGATTCCATGTTATTTTGGTCAGTGGTCATATGTTTATCCTATTAAATGAAATAATTAAGAGTTCGATGTTTCAGGTCGAAGCTAAAACATATCATACTGATCGCTATTTCTTCAAATTGTTATAAACTAATGAGTAATGTCTATTCTAAACAAGTCAGTACAGGCAAAATCAATCGAATGGTCCTCTATTAAAACCCCGATAGGAAAGCTGTTTTTAGCTGTTAGTAGTGAAGGAATTTGTTCCGCCACTCTTGAACCTTCACAGGATAAATTCCTTGCTGAACTGAAAACCCAATATCCAAAGATTACTTTTAAGAAGATGAAAAGTTCAGAAGCAAAAAATTATGCAACGCTTATCAGTAAATTTTTGAATAAAAAAACATCGAAGCAAAAAATTCAGTTTGATGTTAAAGGCACACAGTTTCAGCAAAAGGTCTGGGCGTACCTTCGAACAATTCCTTGCGGTCAAACTAGAAGCTACGCTCAAGTTGCAAAAGGCATTAAAAATCCACGCGCTGTTAGAGCTGTTGCTAATGCGATTGCCTCAAATCATGTAGCATTACTTATCCCATGTCACCGCGTCACTCGGAGTGATAATACGATCGGCGGATATCGTTGGGGTAAGCAGATTAAATCAAAGCTGTTAGAGCTTGAGGAAGTACTTTGAGATCTCCATATTGCAGCATTTGCAATAAAAGTATACAATAGTATAATAGAGTATATAATAATATAATAAATGTTAACAGTTGAAGAAGCTTCTAGGATACTAAATCTTCACCCCCAGACGGTATATCGCAAGATAAAACGTGGAGAGATTCCTTGCCATTACATTGGTAAAACTATTCGTATTAATGAGGCGGATCTGGGGAGGCATTCTGGACCTTCTCGCAACACAGTCCTGCCGGAATCGCTTCAACATCTATTTTGGGACACCTCCCGATCTACACTTACCTCCTCTGATGATGTTGTAATCGAACGAATCCTGGACCAGGGAGATCTTGGGGCGATTCGCTGGTTGCTTGAGAACTGTGCACGTTCTGACATCATTAGTTTTCTACGAACTAAAGGTCGGCGCCGACTCTCAAATAAATCACTTAATTTTTGGAGCGCCTATTTTGGGCAAAATATTTACCAATATACTAAGTCCGGAGCAGAAAGTGCTCTTGGAGAAGGTCGCTGGCGCTAAATGGTTGTCACAGTTCTACCTAGCAGGAGGAACATCTCTCGCTCTTCAATTGGGCCACAGATTATCTATTGATTTTGACTTTTTTACAGACAAAACATTTTCGACTCAAAAAATAATTCAACATCTCTCTAAGGTTGGTAAAGTTTCAATTCAGGATGAATCAACTGGTACACTTAATCTTTTTCTTGATCAGATCAAGTTATCGTTTCTCTTGTATCCTTACCCGCTTATTCATTCTACTCATGATTTCAATCAGGCTAAGCTTGCAAGCATTGATGATATTGCCGCAATGAAACTGATCGCAATTGCACAACGCGGAACTAAAAAAGACTTTATCGATATGTGGATCTTATTAAAAAATGGTTGGAATCTTACATTGATATTTGAAACACTTGAGAAGAAATTCAGTAAGACTAAGTATAATAAAGCACACCTACTTAAGAGTCTGGCATATTTTGAGGATGCTGAAGGGGATGCCGAGCCGCAGATGTTAATTCCATTTTCTTGGGAAGCGGCAAAGGAAGACCTTTTGAAAGCGGCTTTGAAGTTATAGGCATGATAGGAAACCGCGACCAAAGATCCTCGTATGCTTCTATCTCTTCAATTTAGTCTCAGAGACTCCGTGGTAGCACCGTCTCTTGACCTTTTTTCAATAATCTTGTTGTATTAGGCCGGAATAATGACTGGGGTCGTGTATTGTAGGGTCGATAGTGTGAATTTTCTTTAAATTCAACTACTTAGGCTGAAGATCGCACGAAGTTAAGAACCTTGGTCTGATATTTTTTTAGGTACATTATTTTTTAGATACACTATTTACGTGGAAGCACTCCTAAAAACATTTGATCTGACTGTAGTTGATGGCTACATGATTTTGGTTGTGGCTGTTCTATTTGTTATCCTCTGGAAAGCCTTAGAAAAGACCCTTTTTATCCCATACATAAGACTGATTGAGGCCCGGGAGCGAGCTACTGTGGGAGTCGAAGAGGAAGCCAATGCTGCATATTCTAAGGCAGAGGTAGGAGAGAGAGACTATCTTTTGAAAATTGCCGATGCTCGCAAAATTGCAATGGAAAAAAAACTAGCAATAGTTGCAAAAGCAAAAGGTGAGGCTGCTAAGATCGCAGATGACGCGACTAAAGAGGCGGAAAGGATCTTATTAAGCGCAAGAGCTGAGATCAAAAAAGATGCTGAAGCAGCTAGAAAAGCTACTCTCTTAAATGCTGAAGAGTTAGCAAACGATTTAGTTTCAAAACTAAAGCAACCACCAGCAATAGTGGAATCTGTTTTGAACTAAGTTTGGGATTTTATTTTTAAGCACAACGATGCACACACGAAAGATGAATATAAAGGGAAAAATGAAGCTGAATCGATGTAGCAAAAAGGCTCTCTTAGGCACTCTTGCTTCGTTATTTATTGCCTCAGATCTTTTTGCTGCTGGTGATGGTCATGCCCCTGGAGTTTCTACGCTCCTCCTTCCAGTTTTCAATTTTGCTCTATATCTAGTTTTAATGTTTCTCATATTAAAGGGGCCAATCTCAACTCTCTTAAGAGCACGACGTGATAACTTAGAGGCTCACATTAAACGTGCTGCAATGCATTGGGATCAGGCTCGTAAGCAGCTCCTCGAAGTACAAAGACGGTTTCAAACTCTGGATGGTGATATCAAAGAGCTTTCTGAGCGAATTGCCATAGAAGCAAAAAAAGAGGGCGAAACTTTGGTTGCTGATGCAAAAGAGCATGCTCTTATGACTATCAAAAGAGCAAACGAAGGAGCGCTTGCTGAGAGAAAAACTGCGGAGAATCAGGTTCGCGCTGAACTTGCACAAGCAGTTCTTAAACTTGCCTCTGAGAAGCTCACTAAGGATATGAATCAAGATACTGATCGTCCTCTTAGAGAGAGAGCGTTAGATGGAATTAGGGCTCTAGGATAACTACATGGCACACGGTCACGGAAAAATTGCAAAGCGGTATGCCCGAGCACTCTTTGAGGCGACCGATTCTTTACAGGTGGAGACTGTTTCAGAATCACTCAATGTTCTTTCTGAAGTTTGGCTTAAAACCGCAAATCTTAGAACCGCTCTTTTAAATCCATCTTTAAAATCAGAGCAGCGAATTGGGTTGGTTAAGGAGGTTTCTGCTGCAGTTGCGCCTAGAAATGTATCGATCCTAAATTTCGTAATGTTACTAGTTGAGAATAAGCGATTGAGCTTGATTCCTGAGATTGCCTCACAATTTTCTTGGATGGTTGATGAGCTTAAAAAAGCATTGTCTTTACAGATCTCCTCGGCATTTGAAATTTCACAAACTGAAAAAGAGCAATACGAAGAGCGGATAAGAAAAGATTTTGGAGCATTAGCAAAGATCACCTGGTCAGTGAATCCACAACTGATCGGCGGAATGGTTATAAAGAGTGGAGACAGGTTAATTGATAGCTCGATTCGAGGATCTCTAGAGAAAATGACAGCCCAGTTATTAGGATAGGTGCGAAAAGTAAACCGAAAAGTAAGAACAGTTTAGATAATTTAAGTTTTTGTTTAAAAAAAGAAAGAGAATAAGCGATGAACATTAAAGCTGAAGAAATTAGCAAGATCATAAAAGATCGTATTAAGGATTTTGCATCGGTCCAGGAGGCAGCTGAGACAGGATTTGTGTTAACCGTTGGTGACGGTATAGCTCACGTGCATGGCCTATCTAAGGTAGCCTTCGGTGAGCTCGTTGAATTTGGAAGTGGCATCATGGGATTGGCCATGAACCTTGAAGAGGACAATGTCGGTGTTGTTATCATGGGTGACACTAGTCAAGTTCGAGAAGGTGACGTAGTCAAACGTACCGGACGAATTGCCGAAGTGCCAGTAGGGGACGAGCTTATTGGTCGTGTTGTTGACGCTCTTGGAAATCCGATCGATGGATTAGGCGACATTAAAACTAAACATAAAAGTCGTGTCGAAATTAAAGCTCCTGGAATTGTAAAAAGAAAATCAGTGCATGAGCCGCTTCAAACGGGCATAAAAGCGATCGATTCTATGATCCCTGTTGGTCGTGGACAAAGAGAGCTTATTATCGGTGATAAAAAAACAGGGAAAACTGCTGTTGCTCTTGATACTATCATTAATCAAAAGGGCACCGGCGTTATCTGTATCTATGTTGCCATCGGTCAAAAACGATCCAGCGTTGCTCAAGTTGTAGAAAAGCTAAAAGAGCAGGGCGCAATGGATCACACTATTGTTGTGGCCGCGACTGCCTCTGAGCCAGCTCCTCTTGCATTTTTGGCGCCATACACCGGTACAGCAATTGGTGAGTATTTCATGATGAACGGTAAGCATGCCCTTATCGTTTTTGACGATTTATCAAAACACGCGGTAGCCTACAGAGCTATCTCATTGCTACTTCGAAGACCTCCAGGTCGTGAAGCGTATCCTGGCGACGTTTTCTATTTACATTCTCGTCTCCTAGAGAGAGCTGCAAAACTTTCAGATGAGATGGGTGGCGGATCCTTAACAGCACTCCCTATAATTGAAACTTTAGAAGGTGACGTTTCGGCTTACATCCCTACTAACGTTATCTCGATCACTGATGGCCAGATCTATCTTGAAGCTGATCTTTTCTACTCCGGTGTTCGTCCTGCTATTAGCGTTGGACTTTCCGTTTCCCGTGTAGGCGGAGCAGCACAAATTAAGGCGATGAAAAAAGTAGCTGGGACATTGCGACTCGATCTTGCTCAGTACCGTGAGAAGCAGGCCTTCGCCCAGTTCGGATCAGATCTAGATGCGGCTACTCAAGCTCAGCTGGCTCGAGGTCAGAGACTTGTTGAGATGTTAAAACAGGATCAGTATAAGCCTATGCCTGTTGAGTTGCAGGTTGTTTCAATCTTTGGAGCCAATGCAGGGTTCCTTGATGGATTAGAAGTCTCTCAAGTTGGACCTTATGAAAAAGCATTACACCAACACATGCTTTCAAATCATAAAGATATTCTTGATGTTATTAAGACTAAAGGATCCATTGAGGATGATCTCTCAGCAAAATTAAAAGGTGTGCTTCAGAAGTTTACGCCTGAGTTTGTTGCTGGTTACGGTGTAGAAGCAAATTCTGGAGGAAATGCTTCAAAAAAAGATAACGCCCCAAAAGCAGGGGCTCAAGCAGCAGCGAGTCATTAGATAGTTAATTTAGAGAAAAAACGATGGCTGGATTAAAGATAATAAAGAGAAGGCTTGTATCAATCAAGAATACAATGCAGATCACCCGCGCCATGAAACTTGTTTCTGCCGCTAAGCTTAATCGCGCCCAGGAGGCAGTTGCCCGATCACGAGAATATTCTGTAGCTCTTAATATTGTAATGAAATCTCTCCTAAAAGAGATTGACACTATTGATATTACTCATCCGTTGATGAAGCCACGTGAGCAGGTGAAAAATGTTTGTCTCCTTATCGTCGGTGGAGGTAGAGGACTTTGCGGAGCTTATAATTCTAATGTGAACAAAGCTGTGGAAGCTTTTCGAAAAGAGCATAAGTCTGAGGGACTTAATATTGATGCGGTAATTATTGGGAAAAAAGCAGCCGAATATTTTCGACGGATGAAATATAAATACAGCTCATCTCATGAGAAAATTTCTGAGGACCCAAATGCGTGGCCACTTTTAGAGATTGCTCAGGGACTAGAAGCAGATTTTCTTAATGAAAAAGTGGATGAAGTTTACATAGTTTATACTCATTTTAAGAGCATAATGAGTCAACGCACCATCACTGAAAAATTGCTTCCGTTTAGTTTTAGTGCCGAAAAGAGTACTGAAAAAAACATTGAAAAAATCACAGAGAAAACAACTACCAATTCTACCGACAACTCTTTAGCCACCGAAGCTGGTGGACTAACCATATTTGAGCCGTCGCGTGAGCAGGTATTCTCAAGAATTATTCCGCGTCTTATGCGAATGAAGATTCAGCAAGCTGCGCTTGAATCAAAAGCTAGTGAGCATGCTTCTAGAATGACTTCAATGGACGCTGCAACAAAGAACGCTGGTGAATTAAAAGAGAAGTTGCAGCTAAAACATAACCGATTACGTCAATCCAGAATCACCTCTGAACTTTTAGATATTTTGGGTGGAGCACAGGCGTGAAATTAATACGGTAAATTTTTAATTTTGTTGATAGAAAAATAAAGAAAAAGTAAAAGAGAAAAATAAACAGGAAAAGAAATGGGAACAGACAACAAAGGAATCGGAAGAAAAGGAAAGATCGTTCAAGTTTTGGGAGCCGTCATCGACGTTGAATTCCCAAAGGAAGGAGGTCTACCAAGCATCTATGATGCAGTACTAGTAACCAATCCAACCCTTGATAGCACACCGAACAACTTAACGCTTGAGGTGGCGCAACACCTTGGTGACAGCATGGTTCGATGTATCGCTATGGACTCATCAGAAGGATTAGTGCGTGGCCAAGAAGTTATAGACACCGGTGCACCAATCTCAGTGCCAGTTGGACCAAAAACATTGGGACGGATCATGGATGTTATCGGACGACCAGTTGATGAGGCCGGCCCGATTGATACAGATATTCGTTGGGCAATTCATAGACCAACTCCAACATTTGAAGAGCAATCAACCTCTAAAGAGATCTTAGAAACTGGAATTAAAGTTATCGATCTCCTTGCTCCTTATGTGAAGGGCGGAAAGATCGGGCTCTTTGGTGGAGCCGGTGTCGGAAAAACCGTTATCATCATGGAGCTTATTAATAACATCGCTAAAGCACACGGCGGATACTCCGTATTTGGTGGTGTGGGAGAGCGTACTCGTGAGGGTAACGATCTTTGGCATGAGATGAAAGATTCAGGCGTTCTTGATAAAGCCGTCCTTGTATACGGGCAGATGAATGAGCCTCCAGGCGCACGTTTCAGAGTTGGTTTAACAGCCCTAACTGTAGCCGAATATTTCCGTGATGAAGAGGGTCGAGACGTACTTCTCTTTATCGATAATATCTTTAGGTTTGTACAAGCTGGCTCTGAAGTATCAGCTCTCTTAGGTCGTATGCCATCAGCTGTGGGATATCAGCCGACATTGGCTACTGACGTAGGACAGCTACAAGAACGAATTACTTCCACTAAGAAGGGTTCGATCACTTCAGTACAAGCAGTGTACGTGCCTGCGGATGACTATACTGATCCAGCTCCAGCCGTTACATTTGCTCACTTAGATGCAACTACTGAGCTTAATCGCGCGATTGCTGAGAAGGGAATTTACCCAGCGGTAGATCCTCTTACCTCATCATCCACAGTGCTTGAGCCAGGTATCGTTGGCGAGAGACATTATGCAGTTGCTCGTAGAGTGCAACAAACATTGCAGCGGTATAAAGATCTTCAAGACATTATCGCCATCTTAGGAATGGATGAATTGTCTGAGGGAGACAAGCAGATCGTATCACGCGCTCGAAAAATTGAGCGTTTCTTGTCACAGCCATTTCATGTGGCTGAGGCATTTACTGGTAGCCCAGGTGCTTACGTTAAGCTTGAAGATACGATCACCGGCTTTGAAGAGCTTGTTGATGGGAAGTGTGATGACTTGCCAGAGCAGGCTTTTTATATGGTCGGGACGATGGCTGAGGCGCGAACTAAGGCAGAAAAGCTGGCTGCTCAGTTTGCTAAGGCAGCTTAAGAAGAAACAGGATAGAGAAGGATTCCAGTTGAATGGGTCTAAATTTTTGGTACTCCCGCTCGCTACGTTAGCGGGAGCGTGACTGTTAGTGGCACTGTGTCGCTCGGGAGGTCCTCCTAAAATTCAGACCCATTCAACTGGAATTAGTAAAGCGTGACTTCGTGGGGTTTCGCTAAGAACCTTGGGGAGTGGTAGTTTGGTTTGCTACTCTAGTTGAGAAGGGAGTTTATATTTAGTGAAAGCTTATTGTTTTTATGGATAATAGTTTCAAATTAGAAATTTTGGTTCCTTCGGGAAAGATTTTGGCCGAGTCTGTTTTGGCGGTAACTTTACCGACTGAGATGGGTGAAGTTGGAGTATTGCCAGGACATGCTTCCTACACGACAACTCTTGGTACTGGAATTCTTGAATACGCATTATCTAACGGTCGATCTGGTGGAGCAATTGTTATCTCTGGTGGTATCGCTCAATATTCTGGAGACACCCTTAGAGTTCTAGCTGATACAGTTGATCTTAAAGATAAAGTTAAGAAAGGCGAATACGATAAGGGTCGTGACGAACTTGAAGCCAGCTTAACAAATGTTGATATCACTACTCCCGAATGGTCTGTTTCCAAAGCGAAGCTTGATCGGATGAATTCTATTGATGCGCTTTTACGCTAAGCGCAAGATAAAAAAATACAATTGTGAAACTTTATAGTTTAGCTCATCATCGAACTAAATCGTTGGAATTTTTAGTTGGAGAGATAGCATATGCAGAGTGCAATATCATCATTAGTAAAACTTACGCTAAGTTTATCTGTTTTCTGTTTATCAATTTTCTTGGTAGGATCAGCTTCGGCTGAAGAGAGTAGTGACCTTTCGCTGACTTTATCAACCGGACTTTTTACTGATTATATGTTTCGTGGACAAAATCTTTATGACGGAACATCAATTCAACCTGATTTAGATGTCGCTTACTCTCTTGGTGAGATGGGATCACTTGGTGCAAATGTTTCTGCATATCTCTCTGGAGAAGGTGGTCAAACAGATACAGAAAAATTTACAGAGGTAGATTATCTTGCCAGATGGGATTACAGTTTGGGGGATTTCGATCTCTCACTTGGACACTATTGGTATGAGTATCCACGGGATTCTGATGATATCGAATCAACCAGAGAGTTTTATGCTTCAATAGCTCACAATTGCGAATTGAACCCTTACATTAGCGTAACTCATGATTATGATCTCTATGATTATGATTACCTTGAATTTGGAGTTAGTCATACCATTGAGGGATTACTTGGTGAGGGTTTTCAAACTACCCCATATGCAGCTATTGGATATGCTACAAATGCAGATAAGATTTATGCTGATAACAGTGGAATAACCCATGTTGTAGTAGGCACCTCTTTTGATTTTAAAACTGGGGATCTTAGTGTCACACCTACGCTGAACTATAATTTCAAAGTTGATGACTCAACACAGAATGAGTTTTTTACTGGAATCTATTTCTCATATGGTTTGATGTAGATTTTATAGAGATATAAGATCTACATTTTCTTTCGTAGAAATGTAGAAATCAATTAGAAATAAATAATAAATAAATATAGAGAAGTAATCTTCGATTGAAATTAATTTCGCCAACGGCGAGCCAGAGAACGCTTTTCTAGATAAAGTTACCTGATTGGGTAAGTTCACCTAAATAAAACATCCCCCAGCTACACCGTTGGCGAGTTACATTACTCAAGCACTAGCTCTGCGCGAG
>CAZFXN010000032.1:0-32028 GCA_964523015.1 uncultured Bdellovibrionales bacterium
ACAATTCTTAGTGAATCATCCCAAGGAACTTTTACGCCAACTTCTTTTGGAATTAAGACCATTGCTCCTAAGGGTACGCCACTAACATTAGTTTCGTGACCAGAATCGTCATCTCTTGCACTTGCCACCTCAATTACTTCCACCAATAGACTTTCTTGCATATTTTGTTTTGCACCCTCAGGCAGAAAGAGACCACCTTCACTTATGCTTTGTTCTTTTAAAATTTTCACGACCACTCGATAACCTAAAGGGTGGATTTGTCTTAGTGGACTAGAATTAGAAATTAAACTTGGTTGTTTCGGCTGTAGTTTCATCAATGCTTTCAATTTTGTACCTTTTGAACTTTCTGACATAATTTTAATTCTTTAATTCCGTTCGTACATTTTAACCGATTTACTAAAATTATTAAACTTTGTAAGGGGTTAGAGATGTGTAGAACAAATTTTAAATTGATTTAATAATAAGCTGATGTTTTAATCTTTTTTATAGAAAATCTAAAGATATCATGATATTACCTTATTAGAATACTTATTCTAGTAATTTATCAAGAGTTAAATGTAACTTTTTGATCGAAAGTTGGCTCTAAATTAAAAGAATTACTAAGATTTTTTACTCGACGAACTATAAAATACTGAAGATGGAACGGAGATATTATGACTGAGAATGCAACAATTACTTTTCCAGATGGCAAAAAAATTGAACTTCCAATTCTTTCTGGTACTGAAAATGAAAAAGCGATTGATATTAAAACACTTCGCGCTAAGACCGGTTACATAACAATTGATTCAGGCTTCATGAATACTGGATCATGTCAGAGTGCTATTACTTATATCGACGGAGATAATGGGATCCTTCGGTATAGAGGAATTCCAATCGAAGTTTTAGCTCAAAAATCAAATTTTCTAGAAACTGCTTATCTTTTGCTTCATGGAAATTTGCCTAAGGAAGAGGAGCTTTTCAAATTCTCTGATGAGATTACTCGTCATACCATGCTGCATGAAGATCTTAAAAATTTCTTTGACGGATTTCCAAAGGATGCACATCCGATGGCAATTCTTTCTTCGGTAGTCTGCTCTTTATCTACTTTCTATCAAGATGAACCAGGCAGTTCTCAGGAGAAAGATTATAGAAATTCCCTTAGATTGCTTGCAAAATTACCAACAATAGCTGCGTATGCGTACAAAAAATCGATAGGCCAACCATTTATCTATCCTGCTAATCGCTTGAGCTACTGTGAAAATTTTCTACACATGATGTTTGCTTTGCCTGCAGAAGAGTATGAAATAGATCCAGATGTTGTTGATGCACTCAATCTTCTTTTAATTCTTCATGCTGATCACGAACAAAACTGTTCTGCCTCTACTGTTAGAGTAGTTGGAAGTAGCAAAGCTAATTTATACGCTTGTATCTCAGCAGGAATTTGTGCTCTTTGGGGACCTCTTCATGGTGGAGCAAACCAAGAAGTTATCGAGATGCTTGATGCTATAAAGCAAGATGGTGGCAATGTTAAAAAATATGTTGAGCTTGCAAAGAGCAAAGAGAGTACTTTTAGATTAATGGGCTTCGGTCACAGAGTTTACAAAAACTATGATCCAAGAGCTAAAATTATTAAAACTTCATGCGATAATCTTTTAAAGAAACTGAAAGTTTCCGATCCCTTATTAGATATTGCTCGTCAATTGGAAGAGGCCGCTCTTACAGATCCTTACTTCGTTGAGAGAAAGCTTTATCCAAACGTAGATTTCTATAGTGGTATTATGTATCGAGCTATGGGAATTCCAGTTCCAGCTTTTACAGTCATGTTTGCTCTTGGAAGGCTTCCTGGTTGGATAGCTCATTGGATGGAGCAGACAGGAGACCCTGATATGAAGATTAGTCGTCCTCGCCAGGTCTATACTGGTCATAGCGAAAGACCATACATTGCTATGGATAAGAGATAGCTCTAAAGGAGCTTCTCTAATTTAATAAATTAGTAAATAATCAAGCAGCGACTTGATGAAGTCGTACTGCCTAAGTTAGCGGTTCCGGTGGGGCGAATAATGACTCTATATCTGTCTTAGTTAGTTTTAGTGGTGATACTCCTTGATCATTTAACAGAGAATCAACCATCATAGATTTTCTCGCTTTAAGATCCATGATTCTACGCTCAACAGAATTTTCAGTGACTAGTCTGTACACTGTAACTGCCTTAGTTTGCCCAATTCTATGAGCTCGATCGGCTGCTTGATCTTCCACAGCAGGATTCCACCATGGATCATAGATGATAACAGTGTCCGCTCCGGTGAGATTTAAACCAGTACCACCTGCTTTAAGACTAATTAAGAATAACCTTACACTTTCATCTGAGTTAAATCGATCTACCAGATCTTGGCGATTCTTCGTACGACCATCAAGGTATAGATACGGAACCTGATCTTTATTAAGCCAAGTACGAATAATATCAAGCATCGTTACAAACTGGCTATAAAGTAGAATTTTACGGTTAGAATCTAGTGCCTCAGTAATTAATTCTTGTAATGCATTAAATTTACCTGAAGAGAGATCCTCGAACTCCCTAAAAGCCTCGATTGATTGGGGATGGTTACAGATCTGACGTAATCTTAGTAAGGCAGCAAGAATACAGATTGATGCGCCTCCTACTCCTTTCTCTTTAATCTCACCAAAGACTCGCGGCCTTATCTCTGAAAGCATATCTAGATAGAGAGCCTGCTGAGCAGGAGTCATCTCTACATGGATTACCGATTCTAACTTAGGCGGTAAGTCCTTCTCAACATCAGCTTTGCGACGCTTAAGTATAAATGGGCGTACTTTGCTTCTTAGAAAATCTGCTACTTTATGACTAGGGCCACTTTCAAGGATAGGCTTTTCAAAATTCTTTCTGAAAAAATCAGCAGTTCCGAGATATCCAGGCATTAGGAAATCTAATATAGACCAAAGCTCCATTGGTCTATTTTCAGTAGGCGTACCAGTTAAAGCGAGTCGTCGATAAGATCGAATACCCTTGGCCGCTTTTGTGGTGGCCGCTTGCTCATTTTTTATGTTCTGAGCTTCATCAAGGATAAAATAATTATATGTATGTTTCTCAAGATCGCGAGAATCAATTCTTAATAGAGCATAGGAGGTAACTATTAAGTCATGATCAGGGATCTGCTTAAAGAGTTCCCGCCTTTGAGGACCTTGTAGAACCAAAACTTTGAGATCTGGAGTAAAGCGAGTGGCTTCATACTGCCAATTAGTAATAATCGATGTTGGAACTACAATTAAAGAAGGTTTTTTACTGCCACGATCTTTTAAGTGCTGAAGAAATGCTAGGGTTTGAACAGTTTTACCAAGTCCCATTTCATCGGCTAAAATTCCACCAAAACTAAAATCATTTAAAAAGTTTAACCAATAGAGTCCTTGTTTTTGATACGGACGGAGCTTGCCCTTAAATTTTTTCGGAATGGGGATAGATTCAATCTCTTTAAAGTTTTGAACCTTCTTTAATATCGCCGTAAAATCCTGGGAAGCATTTATATTAACAGAGCTGTCACGTTCAAAACTAGAGAAGCTCATTGCTTGAGCAGCAGAGAGTTTAGTTTTGATTGTATTACTCATCCAAAAGCTAGAATTAATAGTCCCAAGCACTGCTTTTAGTTGAGTCAGACTCTGGCCTGGTACTTTAGCATAGGCTCCGCCATCAAGTTGGATCCACCTATCACTAGATGATAGTTGGTTCTTAAAGATAGCACTTAATGGAATGTTCGCGTTGTTTTGAGTAAGAGACACATGACAATCAAACCAATCTATATCATCAGTTGACCAGTCGGTTGAAGTCGAGTTAGCTACAGAAACATTAAGAGATAGCTGTGAAAACTTGATATTTTTTCGTATCTCATTAAGTCCAGCTACTTGCCAATCTGATGGGAAAACTTTAGTGCCTGCTTCAACAAGGTCAAGAGCTTTGTCCCCGGTAATTTTAAATCTTCTAAGCGAAGGATCAAATTCAAATCCGATCTGTTTAAGACTCTCAGTGACTTCCTGCTCTTTAAGTCTATTAGCAAGATAAACTACCTGTGCATTTGGAGGTGGTTCAGGATATTCAAAATCAACTACTGAAACTATTTCAAAAGGTGAATTTCCCTGTGTTCCAGTATTCAGTCTTAGATCAATTTTAGGCTGAGGGTTTGCAATCTCTGCCTTTGGCATCTTTTTCTTGTTGCTTACTGTAATGCTTTGGCTTGAGAGAGATTTGTCATTTAATAGCTCTAACAACGGTCCGGATTTTGTTTTTGGAAAAGAGAGGGTGTTAGAGTGAGGAAAGATTGCGGCTATCCGAGAGGCTGTTTTTGAAACTCTATAGATTGCTTTGTCTAGTTTACACCAATATGGGCCGGTCCCTATAAGTTCAACCTGCGATGTAATTGGATCCCCATTCTCCATCTGCCAATGCATGGTCACTTCAACGGTAGAGTCGAGCCAGGAAATTTCTAGTATAGCGGTGAGATGATCTTCAGAAAAGGTAACCTTACTCTCCGCTTTTTGTTTTTTTGCTTCAGAATCAAGCCAGTAGATTTCAGTATATTCTTTTAGGAGTCCTAATATTGTGTCAATTGATCGACTGCCATTGGCTAACCAGATCTCATTTAATTCATCCCAAATCCCATCATGGCTGATTTTTTCAAGCAAAATATTATCTAATGCTCGCTCTGAAAAAGGAGCTGGATGTTCAAAAACTGGTTGAACAAACACTTGACCATTAATAAATGGTTTAATTGCTAGTCCTTCGTTTTGGACTTTAATGAAGATTTTGATATCAGATTTTGCTTGTATAGAAGTAGAGGAGGAGGTTAATTCATCCTCTGCCAACTCTTTGATAACTATTGCCACTTCTTGAATAGTCGAGCTGTATGATCGAGTTAAGCTCTCCGGCTGATCAAACCCGGCATAATGATCAAAAATCCCTAAATCTTGAGCTGCCCAAAGTAAGGCAACTGAGTGCGGACACCAGTCATGATTGTGAGAGTTACCACTGTGACCGATACACGAACAGGATGGATCGATCAGGTTTGGAGAGAGTACATAGAGGCAAGCACTATGAGGAGTATCCTCATTTTCAGCTTTTATATGCCCACGTATTTTGCCACCATCCTTGTACAGTTCTGATACTGCAGATCTCTGGGCAAGCTCAACCCCGTGATCAATCGTAGACTGAGTGACGACACGTCGTAGGTATTCTAAAGTTTTTTCCTGAGCATGAGACAAAGTTTGGACCATCGGGGGATGGTACCATGGAACAGTATGTAACGAAACTCAAAATTCAAAATGAATCTTGCTATAAAGGTATCCCTTACTCAAGTAATCCAACAGATTTTAGGAATTTTACTACCGGACTATCTTTTTTTCCTTTCTTTGATTTAGCGGAACTTTTCTCTTTGTCATTTTTCCCTTGTCTCTTTCCGTCTTTTTGGTCCTGTTTCTGTTCTAACCCCAAAAATTGAAGGATCTTATCAATAATAATATCGATTATTGATTTAGGTTCTTGATCTTGAGCTTTTTCTTTCTTTTCTAATTCTGCTCGAGCCCTGCTTTCTAGCTCCAAAGATTCATTGATATTTTCGGTATTCCAAGCCTTTATTTTTGCATCAACCTCTTGATGAACAGCCCCAATACCAAATTGCTCCTTTATTTCAGAAGATATGTTTTCGTAAAGTGCATCCCGTTTAGTTGAGAGATCTTCAATAGTAACATCTGAAAGTTTTATGGCATCTGGTGATTGAGTCGCTGATACCTCGTTTACCACTTGTTCAATTGCGGCAGCCTCTTCCTCTTTTGCTTTTATAAATTTCCCAGGAAGTTCAACTTCACGAGCACTCTCTTTGCAGCTTTCTGTAAAGCTAAGATCTGAAGAGATCTTAATCTCCTCTTTGGGAGCCTCCGCTTCAGGGGTTGTGCTCTTAGTATTGGTTAAATCAGCTGTCATATGACTCTAAGATCTAGTATATCAGCTCCATTTCGCCAGGAATTGAGCCAAACAATAAATACCAAAGCATTATTAAAAATTCTGCCAAGCCAAAGGCTTGTCAAGAAATCAGCAAAACCTGTTATGCTTTGGTATACATTAGGTTATGCACTTAAGAAAGAAGAGCAAGCTGAGAGATCTTTTTGTCCCATTATTTCAGCCCCTTGCATACCAGCACTGTTTATAGGATTTTTCTCCTAACAGCATCAAGATGATTATTAAGGAGCTTTGTGAAGATAAAGATTTTTACCGTTGGCGGTACTATAGATAAAATTTATTTCGATCAGCTTAGTCAGTATGAAGTTGGTGAATCACTAGTATCTAGAATGTTTCTAGAGGCTAATGTGATGTTTGAATTTGAAATTGAACAGGTGATGAAGAAAGACAGTCTTCACATGACTGATCAGGATCGACAGTTACTCTTTGACAAGATTTCTATTGAACCTGCAAAGCATATTTTTATAACTCACGGCACAGACTCCATGATTAAGACCGCTCAGGTGTTGAGTGAGATCAAAGGAAAAGTGATTGTTCTTACAGGAGCACTTCAGCCTTCTCGATTTAGGGATAGCGATGCCACATTTAACGTTGGCTTTGCCCTTGGGGCCCTCCACGTGCTATCACAGGGGACATATGTTGCTATGAATGGACAGATTCTTGACCCTTTTAATGCCCAAAAGAGTCGTGAAAATAATAGATTCGAAACTATTTAAAATGAGTAACTTATAGTGGCTACAACAACAAAGACAGCCAAGGCAAAGACAGTTTTAGTCACTGGTGGAGCTGGCTATATAGGCAGTCATGTTGCTCTAGAACTCACAAGGTCTGGGTATCAACCGATTATTGTTGATAATCTATCTAGCGGTAATCAGTTTGTAATCGAAAAACTTGGTATTCCTTTTTATATTGGGGATATAAAAGATGAGAAATTTTTATCAGGAGTTTTTAAAAAATACATACCATGTGCAGTAATGCATTTTGCTGCCCATAGTTTGGTGGGCGAATCCGTTCAAAATCCTATTAAATATTATGAAAATAATGTGAACGGGAGTTTAGCGCTTTTAAACTCAATGGTTAAGCATAATGTAAAGAGATTAATTTTTTCATCTACTGCAGCAGTTTACGGAATTCCTAATGAAATTCCGATTAAAGAATCTGCAAATCCTAACCCGATTAATCCTTACGGGTCATCTAAGTTAATGGTTGAGCAGATGCTCTCAGATTTTTCAAATGCTTATGAACTTAACTCAGTAATCTTTCGATACTTTAATGCTGCTGGTGCAGATCCTGAAGGCTTGATAGGGGAGAGGCACGATCCAGAAACCCACCTTGTACCTTTAGCAATTATGGCTGCGGCATCCGGAACTCCTTTGAAGGTTTTTGGATCTGACTACGATACTCCAGATGGAACTTGTATTCGTGATTATGTTCATGTCTCTGATATTTCACGGGCTCATTTATTGGGATTAGAAGCTCTTTTACTTGGTGGAGATGGTGAGGTTTATAATATAGGAAATGGGGATGGATATTCAGTTCTCGATGTTCTAAGTGCAGTAGAAAATGTTGTTGGCAAAAAAATTAAAAGATCTACTGTAGAGAGACGACTAGGGGATCCGCCAAAATTGGTGGCTTCAGATAGCAAGCTTAAAACAGAGTTAGGCTGGATGGCGAAATATCCTGAATTAGAAATGATAGTTGAAACTGCTTGGAAATGGCATAGGCAGCATCTCTAGGAGATCTATCTCAAAGATACTGTATTAGGAGTTGCTAAACGACCCATTTTTATACTCTATTGTGTTAATAGATCCCCTTATTTTGTCGATTAGATACCTATGACCATAGATGCAATCCCAGAAGAGTTTAAAGATAGAATTTCCCCAGGGAAAGATTGGAAGCATATAGTCACTCTTGTTGAAGACCTTCCTCCAATGCCTCATGTCGCAGCTAAGCTAATGGGGATGGTTGAAAGACCTGAAACTACGACTCCTGAGTTAGAGAGGATAATGTCCGGTGATATTGCTCTCTCCGCCTTAGTTCTTAAAATTGCGAATTCTGCACTTTTTGCTCGTCAACGCCAGATAACAACTCTTAGTCAGGCGGTTACGATGATTGGATATAAAACGCTTAAAGGGATCATTGCTGCTGCAGCACTAAAGAAATTTCAGCGAAATATGAGTGAAGTGAATAAAATGATCTGGTACAACTCAGTTGGGACTGCCATGGCAGCTTTGACAGTTGCTACAAAGCTTAAAAAATCATATCGCGATGAGTTATTCCTGCTCGGATTATTAAGTAGCCTAGGACAATTAGCACTTTTAGATCAGGTCCCTCAGGAGTATGACAAAGTTTTAGATCTGATTGAGCAAAAGGGATTAGATTATGCCACCGCTGAATTTCAGCACTTTGGCTATACCCATGCTTTAATTGGTGCTCTTGTAGCAAAAAAATGGAATTTCTCAGAAGAATCATGTCAGGTAATTTTGCATTGCAAAGATCCAATTTCCGGGGAAAAACCACAAACTGGAGTAGATGAAAAGACGGCCTTAGTACAGCTAGCCCATCTTTTATCAATAAAAGCAGGAATAGGTGTTTTTGCTGGATATCCTGACGTGACAGAGAGAATGAAACAAATTGCTATTCATATTGGATTCTTACCAGAGTCTGTAGATCAAGTCCTAGAAGAGTTAATCAGTGAATCAAAAGAGCGGTTTGCTGCGGAGAGACACGTCTACGAATAAGCAAATCAATTCCTAGCTTTTTAATGCTCGCCAACAACATTCGGCTAAATTTTCAGCGACTAGAGTTGGAGGGGTCGGATTATACCCATCAAGCCAGTCTCGCGCATAACTAAGTGGCACTCCAAAAAGAACAGCCCATATCTCATTGGCACTAAGTTTTCTAAGTTTTTTATCCTTTATTCCATTCTTAATAGCTCTTGTAAGGATCCGCCCTAGTTGATCAAAACCAACCATTGTCGGGTGTTTTAATACCCCACTCATAAATTCAGTATGCCTAGAAAGCCATAAGTAGGTAGATAGCTCTCTATTTTTTTCTGTAAACTCTAAAAAGAATACTACGATGGTTTTTAAAATTATAGCAACATCAGCCGAAGGGTTAATCGTTTTTTCTAAAGACTGTCTAAAAGAAGCAATTCCCGCAGTATAAAGCGCAGCTGCTACCTCCTCTTTGTTCCTGAAGTGATGATATATTGATCCAACACTACATTTACTCTCTTTGCTCAGATCAGGAACGTTAGTATTAAAATACCCTTGCTTAACAAATAGACGTAAAGCTGCAACTAATATCCGATCTTTCGGAGAGAGATTTTCAAGCTCTAAGCTAGGTTGACTTAATAAAGTAGCGAGATCTGTTTCAGTAGTTTTATTCATGGCTAAGATCGTAGACAATCAATTGCACAGAGATACCAATTTAAACTTATTATGACAAAGATTATATAGTTAAAGAGAAAAATGAGCTAATTGAGGAATAGAATTACTTTTAAAGCAGCAATAAGCCTGTTTGGTCTACTAGCGATATTGTATCTTGGTTCTACTCATCAGATCTAAATATTGACTAACCCTGCATGGATAGCAATCTTAACTAGCTCTTGGTTGTTTTTTGCCTTTAGCTTTTTAAGAATGTTGCTTCTATGAGTATCAACAGTTCTACTGCTGATAAAGAGCATCTTTCCGATCTCTTTGTTGGATTTACCATCTGCTAAGTGTTTTAGAATTTCGATTTCTCGCTTTGTCAGAACATTCATTGGATTTGTGCCAGGCTGACCATTTCCGTTCTTGGCCCCTAACATTTGATCTGTAATAGATGGACTTAAGTAAGTCTGCCCTTTCATAATCGAATTGATAGCAAACTCTAACTCCTCCTCTCCAACGTTTTTTGGAACGAACCCTTTTGCGCCTGCATCTAGTGCTGCGCGGACAGTCATCTCGCCAGCATTTGCAGTTAGGATAAGCACCGGAGGAGAGTCCCCCCGTTCTCTAAGGCGTTTTAGTGCCTCAATACCATCACATCGTGGCATGGATATATCCATGATGATGAGATCTGGTTTATTGGTTTTTAAAATTTCTAAGACCTGAGCGCCATCGCTCGCTTGAGCAATTACGTCATATTCATCATGCTTACCAAGAAGTTCACACAAAGCCTGTCTTAAGACCGTATGATCATCTGCTACAAGTAGACTAACCATATAGTTAACCTAAAAAAACTAAAAATTTGAAGTAGTTAAGCGCCAAATTTGGCCACACACATATTAACCTAAGATTAGTTACGACATTTTCCTAAAACTTCTTTAGTGTTTATTTTGCAAAGATTTGTTAGTTATTTCCATACTTATGGCTTCAGTTGAGAGAAACGAGGTATCTTTATCTGGTAACATGGAAAAATTTAATCGCCCATTTGTAATATTGAGCTTCGCTCAAAGCTCAGATGGTTTTATTTGTCGAGAAGATGGAGATAGTCGATTCTCCTCAGAGGCGGATTTGATTGAGGTGCATAAATTAAGATCCATAGTTGATGGAATTTTAATTGGTTCAAATACCGCTCTAAAAGATAACCCTAAGTTAACTATTCATAAAATACCACTAAATGGTCATAAAAATCCCATTCGGATTATTCTAGATTCACATGCTCGGCTTCCAATGGATCTAAATGTGTTTAGTGATGGTGCTGCTAAGACAATTTTATTTGTATCAGAAGCTGCACTAAAAGAGCGCTTAGATGCTTTAAAAGAAAGGTGTGAAGTTGTAGTTTGCGGAGCAAGCAGAGTTGATCTTGAAAGAGTTCTTAATGATTTACATAATCGTGGAATAAAAAAACTAATGGTTGAGGGAGGAGGTAGGATTATAGACTCTTTTCTTGATGGTAATTTTGTAGATGCAATGAGGGTTTATGTCGCACCTGTAACCTGTGGATCTGGGATAAAGGTTAAAGGAGTAGTAAGTGACGGCAGGCAATACACAATAATTTGTAATGATTTTACAATTGCTTCGACTCGTACTTTAGGAAGAGGGGTGGTGTTAGATATTAAAAGACAAAACAGTTAAGATGCGATATCAAGGGCTTTTTCTCTAAGATCTGCCGCTTCTTTGTTGGTTAATCGATCAATATCTAATCTTAAATAATCGACAGCTTTCGCTAATGCTTTTGGGTCTCTAGTCCCAAGTACTATAAGCTCATTTCCTTCTTCTGCTGCTGTTCCAAACGAAACATTTCCATAGTTAAGTAGTCGACCAAGGAGACTTTGATTTATCGCAATAGCTCGAATATGAACATATTTTATAACTGGGACGCTATATCGTAATGAAAGTCTTCCTTGTTGATGAGTAATGCGAGTTGTTTCAAAGATATAAAGGTCATTATAGTACCTTCTGATTACCTCTAAGAAAATAGAAACAGGTAGAAGCCACATGGTTCCTAGTCTAATACCTCCTAGATAAGGAATGCTCTCAGGCAGATATATCGCTGGTGCTTTGACTGAAAATAAATAGGCCAAGTATATAGCAAATACTCCCCATAGAATAAGTGGGATCAGCGATCTTTTGGATCGGTGAGTTACAAGCCAAGGCTTTGTGACATCAAATGGAGAGGTCTCCAGCATTTTTGAGCCTGCGTTGCCTTTCTTTATGCTCATAGCGGGTAAAATCATAACTCCTTTAACTATTATAACTGATTCTCAGAGCTAATCCAGAACCCTCTCTAAGCCCATGTAATTTAAGCTCCTTTCAAATGTTGGCAAAGGCTTTGCACAGATCAGAATGAGTGATTTTGGTAATTTATAATATTACTTAGGGATATTGATTGGTTAGCCTGATATTAACATTGCCAATAAGACATCATTCTGACAATGACGTCGATTTGCGTGTCAGAGAAGTGACACATTGGCGGTTAGCGAGGTGTGTTGAGTTTGCAGTAACACATTAAAGAGTTGAATAGTTTTTAAGAGGGTTTGGTATGGCAAACGTAGTGGTTTTAAAAATGTTTTTCGATGTAGGGTTCGTCCTTACTGTTGTTTATATCTGCCTTAGATCGTTACGACAGAGTAGGGAGGTAGTTACTTCTGCCCCTGCTGTAAATGTCAAAGAGATAGAGAAAAGTGTAAAATCAGTAATTGTTGAGGCAGAGGATGCAAGTCGTGAGCTAACTAGAGAGCTAAATAAACGACAACGGAATTTAGAGCAGATACTTTTCGATCTTGGAACTGTAGAAACTAAGATTGCGCGTGCTTCTGATCATGCTGACGAAAGGATAGAAGAATTACAAAGATTATTAACAGCACCTAGTCAAACTACAAGTAAAGAAATCAATCCTAGTCGTGAATCAACAGTGGTTGAAACCTCATATGACACAGGGCCAATTCAAAGTACTCGTAAAGAAATTGTTATTAGCTTATCTGATTCAATAGAAACAGTTGAAGAAGATACATTAGATGAGAGTACACCTCTTGATAGCTCAAAATATAATATCTTCGGTGAATTATTAGCTGCATCTGATGAGGAGGAATCTCCCTCTCCACTTGCTTCCCGTATTGAGATTGAAAGAGAAGACAAGCGGCAGCCAATGCCTCCACGCAAACGTCCGAATGAAGATAACCGCGGAAAAATTGAACAGATATACAGTAAAGCAAAAGAATTACTCTCGGCTGGAGAAAGTATTGCGACTATTGCTGCAGAGACAAAATTATCAAAACCAATGATAGAGAGGATTCGCTCAACAATGATAGTTGATGAGCAAATTATTCCACAGCCACCTCCCTCAAAAGATTCTAGGTTAGGTGTTTTAGGAAGTATGCGTCGTAGTATTGAAACTCTTTAAGTAAGGCAATTTTATGGATAGAGGAACGTACGCAGCAGCATCAGTAGGATTAGCTAATTTACTTCGACTTCAGGTTGTAAGTAACAATTTGGCTAATATTGCTACTCCTGGATTTAAAAGGCAATTAGTCGTTGGGAGTCAACAATCGTTTGAGCAAACTCTAGCCTCTCGGGAAGCAGATAAAGATCCTTATGCTAAAGGAGATCATGAGAGAGTCAAAAATGTTGTAAGTCTAAAAACTATAACTGATTTCTCACCAGGACCTATCTCAAGTACAGGCAATCCCTTAGATGTCGCACTTAGAGAGGCAAATGATTTCTTTGTAGTATCTACTCCTCAAGGACCAACCTATACACGGGCGGGTAATTTTTCAATCGATGAAGGCGGTCAGATCGTTACAGCAGACGGCTCCCCGATTCAAGGAGATGGAGGAGCGATTAGTGTTCCAGATAATGGACAGCTAGTTATTCAAGAGAATGGAGAGGTGAGAGTAGGAGAGGATATTGTTGGAAAATTACAGGTAGTACGATTTGCAGATCCCTCTGGATTAGAAAGAGTAGGAGGTTCTCGCTTTAGACAGAATGGCGGAGCGGGACCAGAAACAGTTCCCCCATCAGTTATTCCAAATTCATTAGAGATGGCAAATGTATCAAGTATTAGCTCGATAGTAGATTTAATTTCAACGAATCGTGGATTTGAGAGTTACGTTAAAACAGCGCAATCGATTGATGAAATTAACAAGGCTGCAATCAATGATATTGGACGAGGATAATTAAACTTTTTTAGGAGCTTATTATGATTAAATCACTTTTTACTGCGGCCTCAGGAATGCAAGCTCAGGAGTTAAGTATTAACGTTATTGCTAACAATATGGCCAACGTAAATACCACCGGCTTTAAGAAAAGCAGAGCTGAATTTCAAGATCTAATTTATCAAACTCTAGTAGAGCCTGGCTCATCCACTTCTGAAAATACAAAAACACCGAGTGGTATTCAAGTCGGATTAGGAGTAAAGCCATCAGCAACCAAAAAAGTTTTCTCGCAAGGAGACTTAACAGCAACTAGTAGTCAGCTAGATGTTGCTATTGAAGGAGAAGGATTTTTTGAAATTACATTGCCTGATGGATCTACAGCCTATACGCGATCAGGAGCATTCCAACTCGATGAAAACGGCCAAATGGTGACATCAGATGGGTTCACGGTCCAGCCAACAATAACAATTCCACCAGATGCATTATCCGTCTCTATCGGACAGGATGGTATAGTTTCTGTTTTACAACCTGGTAGCCCAACACCAACTGAGGCTGGCACACTGCAATTAACCCGATTTCAAAACCCAGCTGGATTAAAAGCTGTAGGAAAGAATCTATTAGTAGAATCACAATCCTCTGGTTCTCCAACGCAAGGTAATCCAAGTGAAAATGGGTTTGGTCGTTTGGCTCAAGGATTTTTAGAAAGTAGTAACGTCAGCGTTGTTGAAGAGGTAATTAGAATGATTGAAGCCCAAAAAGCCTATGAGGCAGGTTCGAAGGGAGTGACAACCTCTGATGAGATGATTTCCCAAGCACTTAGCATGAAGAGATAAGGATAGATTATGAGTAAAAAATTACAGCTCTTAAACCTGATCTTTGGAATGACTAGTTTTCTAGTCTATCAAGATTGCCATGCTAACAATATGGATCTGATGATTCTTGGTAAAAAAGAATCTACTATCCTTGGAAGGGTTGTTACCCTTGGCGACATCTCTGATGTTACTTCAAATAAGATTGCTGATGATCAAAGTATTATAGCGCTTAGAAAAATTGCAATTCAAAATAGTCCTCTTCCAGGGGAATCTACCACAATTAGTGCAGCTCGAGTCCTTGAGATACTAGATAAGGCCGGTGTTGATAGAAAAACTATCGGATATTCTTTTCCTAGAATCATGACTATAGCTAGGGCATCACGTCTTTTAGGTAAAGACGAAGTTCGAGATGCCATTACCAGGGCTCTCAGTAAAAGAAAAAGTGAAATAATAGTAAAAAATGTTTTCTTTGATCAGGAGATTAATGTTTCTCCTGGATTGAGTGTAGTTAAAGCAATTCCTTTAAACAGCAATAGAAATAGGTACACATTTAATATCAAAGTTTCAGTTGAGGGGGAAGAAGATGTAAAGTTTACAGTTCCTGCTGAAATAGAAGAGTGGGTAAAGTTGCCAGTGGCAACAAGGCCAATGAGTAAGGGAGAAGTAGTACGGAGTGATGATCTAGCAATGGCTAGATTAAATCTTGATGCTATTCCACAAGATGCTGCATTAAATGAAAGGATGGTAGTAGGTTATGAATTAAATAATCACATTTCAGCCGGAGATGCTTTTAGAAGAAAAGCACTCAAGATACCACCGGTTGTTAATGCCAATTCAAAAGTAACACTTCTGTTTACAAAGGGTCCTCTTACCGCAACAGCCACGGGCACAGCATTAGAAGCTGGAATAGAAGGGCAGTTAATCAGAGTACAAAATGATTCATCTAGACGTGTAATAATGGCTCATATTGTTGAGCCAGGACTTGTTAAAGTAGAGGTTCAATAATGGTTATGAAGATTGAAAAGACATTAAAGCTATCCATAGCATCGCTATTGTCAGTACTGCTTCCAGGTTGTGCAGGTAGTTATCTCCCTGGAAAGCCATTAGTCCCAGCAATTGAATATGCAAAACAGGTACAAGGTGGGTCGAGAGTTAATGTCAATGCTCATGAGATAATTCAAGATAGATATAAAGATAATCTCAATGCTCAAAAGGGAAATCCACATAAGCGTCAGGGCGGTGAGTATGACGGAGAATATGCAGCGGCACAGGATAGAGAAGGTTATGAATATGAGGAGATAAGAGCTGCGATGGATCCAAGAGCTGCAGCAGGAAATTTACAACCTTACGGCCCACCCTCACTTAATCCAAGAGATTATAATGGTCCTTTAAGCCTTGGGGATCCTGGACAGCTAAGCTCGCTTTGGCGAGAGTCTGGCACAGGTCAAGATTTTTTTAGGGATGTACGTGCTTGGCAGCCAATGGATCTAATCACGGTAACAATAGTTGAAAAGACAGAAGGCAAAAAAGAAGCAGATACAGAAGTTAAGGGAAAATCCTCTATCTCTGCTGCTATATCAAATCTATTAGGTTTTGAAGCTGATTTTATTAAATCAAACCCAGATGCAAGTCTTTCTAGCTTGATTGGAGCTAACACTCAGAATGATTTCAAAGGCGAAGGAGAGACAACTCGTAAAGATAGTTTAAAGGGTAGTATTTCAGCGATGGTTGTTGAAGTTCTACCTACTGGAATAATTCGCATTGAAGGGACGAAAATTATCTCTGTAAACAATGAGGAGCAGGTCATGGTAATGACCGGTCTTGTTCGCCCAAGAGATATTTCGTCTGAGAATATCGTTGAATCATCGCGAATTGCTAACATGCGCATAGATTACTATGGCCGTGGACAGCTCGGAGATGCTCAGCGTGAAGGTTGGTTAGGAAGATCATTAAGGACTATATGGCCATTCTAAAAAAAGATCGAATACTTAAAGTAGCACTACTGTTTGCGATAATTATTTCCTTTGTTGCAGACGCGCATGCAGCACGGTTAAAAGATATCGCTGATGTCGAGGGAGTCAGAGGTAACCAGCTTTACGGCTATGGGCTTGTCGTTGGTCTTAACGGAACAGGTGACGGGAATAAATCAGAATTCACGACTAAAAGCTTATCTAACATGCTTGAGAAAATGGGAGTACGAGTTGAGCCTGCTGATCTGAAGGTAAAAAATGTTGCATCAGTTATTATTACGGCAACTCTTCCTGCTTTTATTCGGCCAGGAACGAGGCTTGATGTAACTCTATCATCTTTAGGCGATGCTAAAAGTCTTGAGGGAGGCACTCTTATTTTTACTCCTCTAAAGGGAGCTGACGGAAATGTCTACGCTGTAGCACAAGGCTCAGTTATGGTCGGTGGATTTGCAGTTAGTAGTGAAGGAGATACCGCACAGAAAAATCACCCAACAGTTGGTACAATTGCGGAAGGCGCTACTGTTGAACGAGCAATCTCGTTTGATCTATTTCAATCCCAGCGAATTCGTATCGTTCTAAGAGAGCCTGATTTTACAACAATGACTCGGGCAGTACATGAGATTAATCTTTTTCTGGGAGAGCCTTTAGCTAAACCGATAGATGCCGCTTCAGTTGAGATTCCAATAACTGGAGATCATTTAAATGATCCAATTGGATTATTGGCTCAGCTTGAAGCTTTAGAGATTGAACAGGATGTAGGGGCAAAAGTCCTAGTCAATGAACGGACTGGAACTATTATTATGGGAGAGAATGTTAGAGTTTCTACTGTAGCATTAGCTCATGGTAATCTCAATATAGCCATCAGGAGTGAAAAACAGGTTTCACAACCGGCTCCTTTAGCAGCTGGAGAAACAACTGTTGTTGAGAATACTGATATTAGTGTCAGTGAGGAGAGCGGAACTCTCTCTGTGGTGAAACACCAAATCACCTTAGGAGAGTTAGTAGCAGCACTGAATGCTATAGGAGCAACACCTAGAGATCTGATTAGTATTTTTACTGCATTAAAAAGAGCAGGAGCTCTTCAAGCAGAGCTTGTTGTCATGTAGGAAATGTATGCCTGATATCGGAAAGGATTTCCTAAGTGTAAGTAGTATTGCTCGTGCTGAGCAGATGGCAAAAACTGCCACTCAGGCTCAAGCAGGAGAGGCATCACGTGATGCTAGAGATATAAAATCATTAGGAAAAGGAGCACGTCCAACATACGAAGGTCAGGTAGATAAAGCGTCACGGCAATTTGAGGCACTTCTTTTGCAACAGATGATGAAGTCGATGTGGGATACTGTTCCTGAATCTGGCCTCCTAGGTGGTGGAAACGAGGCTAGTATGTATAGGGACATGTTAAATGAAGCATTGGCGAGCTCTATTTCCGGAGGTCAAGGTATCGGTGTTCGGGATATGGTTGCTCGGGATATGAAAAAGATTGACAATGATAAAGCTAAGTAGTTGATTAGATAAGCTTTAGTGGAGGACTAAAATAATAGGGCAACTAATGCCCTTTTGGTCATCATAATATTAAGAAAATGGACTTTCTTAAGGTAGCAATCAAGGAGAGAATAACCGCATGAAAATTATACCCGCTAGATTAGATGATGCAGAGGCCCTGAAGCAAAAGATTACTCAGGATAGCCCGAGAAAAAGATCACAGTCCTCTACTGGAGATAGTTCTGGAACGGCTGAAAGTTCTGTCCAGATCTCCGCACTTGCAAGAGAACTAGGTGCCTTTGATGTTTCTAATGAAGATAAAGTTAGAAGTGATAAGGTGGCAGAGTTCAAGGCGAAGATTGAAAGTGGAACTTACAAGGTAGATTCAGAAGCTGTTGCTCGTAAGCTTATTGAAGAGTTAGCTTTTTAGATCTCAATCTGATTTAAAAATATTCCAGCCAAGGCCCACATCCAAGTGACGCTTAATCAATCCATTTAGGGGTTGGTTAATCTATTAGGAGAGTCTTGCTTGGAAAATACACTTTTTGAAAAAAATCATCCTGTTGCACAGGAACTTATCGCTTCTTTAAATCTAGAATGTCGTCATCAACGGGAATACTTACGACTTATCGAAGAAGAGAAACAAGCACTACAATCCCTTAAAACTTATAATATTCAAGAATGCTCAGCTCGTAGAGAGGCTGTTATCTGTGACATAAAAAAGGAGCAGGAGAATCGCATACGGCTTTTAAAAGGTATGCTAAAGAAGATAACTACAAATAGACCGGAGTTGCGTATTACAGCCATTGCAGAAAGAGTATTTCATCCTGATGATAGTAGAAAAGTTAATGAGATCTGCTCGATCCTTAAAGATTTAATCACCCTAACTAAAAGAAAGACCCATGAGCTTGAAAGTATAGTTTCGTTCTCAATGAATCTTATCTCTGGAAGCCTTTCGGTAATTCTTTCCCAGTCACAAGTTCAAACTCCGCTTTATAATGCAATTGGTAAAGTAGCGCAGGCCAGCAAATCAAATGTTTCAGGCAATCGTCAGATGTCTCGTTTGGCTTAGGCGTATGGCATAAGTATTGCACCTATATGGACAGGGATAGAAATAGGGAAAATATTTCCTATATCCTCGAAAGGTGAGCGATGACCAATTTTGGCACAAAAATATTTAACACCGCGGTTAGTTCTATTAACGCTCAACAAGGGGTGTTAGCTGGTATTTCAAATAATATTGCTAATGCCAATACTCCTGGATATTCAAGAAGAGCAGTTCTTTTAACTAATCAAACTTCAGGAGAAGGAACAACAGGGTTAAACATAGGTTCCGGTGTTAAGATCTCTGATCTGATTCGATTTGTTGATGAATTTACTAATAAAACTTTTAGAGAAGCAGAGCAAACAAGGTCTTTCGCTTCCTCTAAAGATGACTTGCTTGCTAGAGTCGAGGATGTATTTAATCTTACAGGCACCTCCCAAACTATTGGCTCAACCTTAACTGATTTCTTTGCTTCATTAAATGATCTTTCGATAAATCCATCGAGTATTGAACTGCGATCTAATATGATTGAAAGAGGCAAAGATTTAGTCAATGCCATACAATCATCATACGGAGCCGTAGCAAATGTTCAAAGAGATATTGATGCTCGAATTGTTTCAGATGTTGATGCAATTAATAATTTGACATCACAGATTGCTGAATTGAATCTGAAAGTCGTACAGCGAGAAAATTCAGGAAGTCTAGCCGCAGATGAAAGAGATCGAAGAGATAACTTACTTGGAGAACTTTCAAAGAAGATAAGTTTTACAACATTAGAGCTAGCAGATGGTTCAGTGAAAGTTAGTCTGCCATCTGGACTGGATCTAGTTTTTGGATCGAATAGTAGAAATCTTGAAGTTACAACAAGTCCTACCTTTGCCGGTGGTGGATCTTTGCCGCCTGCTCTTTGGGGAGGTGTTCCAGCTTTTATCGTTTATAACTACGGATCCGCAGCATCTCCTGCACATGTTGATTTGACTTCAGAGATTGGCGCGGGTGAAGGCTCTCTTGGTGGATATCTGCAAGTTCGAGGAATATATGATGTTACTGATACTTCGCCGTTTCAGGGAGATGGAATTCTTCCTCAGATTGGTGCCCGAATTGAGGCCATCACGAGATTTCTTTTATCCGATTTTAACACTACTTACCTAGGTGCAGACGAAGATAGTATTACTGGTGGTCATCAAGCAAGTAGTGCAGATTTAAACGGACTGGCGCCATCAATATATGGGTTCTTTGATTTTAATTTTGCCGGAGTTAAAGATACAGATGGAGATGGCTTGCCTGATGATATTGGTACCCATGCAGGTGTAACAAACTATTCAAGTTTACTGCGCCTGACTAGCACTGATCCAAGAAGTATTGCGGCTTCGTTGGATCTTGACCCTGCCGACGGTGTGACCTCATTTGCTCAAGGAGATGGAAGTAATTTAGCTCAACTTTCTGATTTACAGAGGTCTGTAAAGACCTTTACCGTCGATAATTACTCTTTTAATGGCACTGTAGATCAAGTGTATGTCGATGCGGTTGGATATGTTGGTAATGAAAAATCTAAATCTGCAACAAATAGAATAGTTGCCGACTCAAATTATAAACTGACAGCAGACAGACGGGATAGTATTTCAGGAGTGAGCTTAGATGAGGAGTTCGCGCAATTAGTACGGTTTCAAAAAGCATTTGAAGCTTCAGCTAGGTTAATTCGAATGGGCAATGAACTTTTAGATCAAATCGTAAACTTACTATGACAAGAATTACAGAAACTCAAATCGTAAGAAACTCACTAGCTCTTATACAGAAGAGCAGAAGTGATATAGCAAAATTTAGCCAAGAAACCTCTTCTGGGATTAAGATTGCACGACCTGGTGATGATGCTGCAAATGCCCCAACTGTGGCTTCATTGCGAGAAACAATTAATCGATTTGATAAACATAAGTTAAGAATTCAGAGCGCTAGTTCGACCCTAAGTCTTCAAACTGATGTCCTCGCTCAAGCAAGTGATCTATTAGTTCGAGCAAAGGAATTGGCCTCCCAAGGAGCCAATGAGGTCTTAGGAGCAGCGTTAAGAGAGAGTTTATCGCATGAAGTTTTTCAACTTCGTGATGCTATGGTCGATTTAGCAAATACTAAATTTCAAGGAAGATATCTATATTCAGGAGTTGCTGATGATCAGCCTGCTTATTCCCCTACAGGAACTCCAGGATATACCAATTCTACTTCACAGCCAGGATCAATTAGATATACATATAATACAAATGCTGGATCTGATCTTTCAAATAGCGTCTATATTTCTGATGATACCTCAATAACAACAAATACTCCGGGTAATGGGGTATTTGATGGAGCGATTCAGGCACTTGAAATTTTAGGAAGATCACTAGAAGGATACAGGAGCACTACTACAGCAGGAGTACCAGATGGTGGTGGTACAGCATATACATTTCCGACAGATTTTTCAGAGCAAACACAAGATATTTTGAATGCAATGACTCGATTAGATACTGCTCGCACAAGTGATATTGCAATAGAGCGGGTAAGTGTTGCTGGTAAAGAGTCAAGAATACTTAACTCAACTTCAATATTAGAGTCGTTAAAGAGTAATCTTATTGAGGTGCTATCTAAAACTCAGGGAGCAGATATTTTTGAATCAGCAACAAATCTTACCCAGGCCCAAACTGCTCTTCAAACATCACTTTCTGTTAGCGGATCTATCCTAAAAATCAGCCTACTCGATTATCTGTAGAGGTAGCGAGATTTAATAAAATAATGTTCTAAACATTCTACCATCAATATCTATATTGCTGTCATCTAACTCTTAGTGCAATAGGTATGACTAAGTTTTTGTCATGACGCTATTGCAGTAATCTATGCCAAGGAAGGCGGGAGTTTTTTAGATGCTTATATTAACAAGAAAGCCAGGTGAGAGCATCTACATCGGCGATCAGATCAAGATTACAATTGTTGAACTGAAAGGTAATCAGATTAGAGTCGGAGTAGATGCCCCGAAAGAGCTTAGGATATATCGTGAAGAAATTTACTTACAAATTTTGGAAGAGAATAAACAGGCTGCATTGACACCAGGAGTCAAGGAAGGAATTGACGAGTTGGCGGCAGCTTGGAAGGATAGAAAGGGATCAGGGAAGATGAATAAGTTAAGTGCAAAGGGCACTGCAATTACTTCACCCAAAGTCACAAAGGATAGTGAGGGGCAAGATGAGTAGCAGTGATTCCAAAACTATAACTTTTAGTAGTAATCGCTTTGGCGAATTCACAGTCGCGGAGGAGTCACTTATCTTTATGCCTGGGGGCGTAGTTGGGTTTCCTAAGAATGAGAAATTTGTTTTACTAGAACATAAGCCACCATTTTCATGGTTACATGCAACTGATAATCCTGATCTAGCTTTTGTTGTTGTTGATGGTGTTGAGTTTGGAGAAGGTTATAAATTTCCGATTCCATATGGAGATCCAAGATGCGATCTTCTAGAAACTGATGAGTACGCAGTTTTAGTGATTGTTACAGTTCGAACTGGCCCTGCAATGACTACTGCCAATCTTAAAGCCCCATTAATCGTTAACCTACGGACTAGAAAGGGGGTTCAGTTAATCATTGATGATTCTCAATATTCTACTAAGTACCCCCTCTGGCAGGAAAATCCCCAACAAAAACAGGATACTAAGGATAAGAAAGATAAGTAGTTTTTTACCTCATTCACACCTTTTCGACAATAAAGTCCTAGACACCGTTTGCCGATAGAATTCATAGGGCAGATCAATAGGCAGTTATGTGTGTGCTGCAGGCCCATTATAAAACCTTTTAATTATAATGATGTGTGAGAGGGGAGATCATGGATTTTGAAACTTCAGAAATTGGCGACAAGGCAGTAATTAAGATAACAGAAGATCTTGATTCTGAGCAATCTGGTGAGGCACTTCGTAAGGCATTTAACAAAGCTTACGATACTGGCTCTCGCACTATTGTTCTTGATCTCACTAGTGTCGAGATTATCAATAGCTATGGTATCGGCAAAGTGTTGATGTGTTACAAACGCCTTAAAGCCGACAATGGTGTTTTGATGGTTAAGCCACTTAAAGGTTTTGTTAAGGAAACTTTTGAGCTGCTTATGCTTGATAAACTATTACCAGTGTATGATGGTGAGTAGGTTCTAATACCTATCATACAGAGGCTTATATGCCACTGATCAAAAATATTCATATAGAAGGTGTATAAGCGTGGAGCTAAATCCATCTCCTCAATTACTCCTGGTTCATGATGGGCAATCCTTATTAGCAGATTACAGCACTTTTTTTGCTGAAAATGGCTGGAAGTATGATTGTATCTCTGACTTTAGCAACGCGCTAAAAGCAGCCTGTGATAAGGATTATGAAATAATTATTACTGATCTTGACCTCCCTGGTATGAGTGGTCAGGCTTTTCTTGATGGTGTTAGAAATCAAAAACCTAATCAAGCAGTAATGGTAGTCTCTAGTCCAACTAAATCCGAAGAAGCGATAAGAGCATTAAGGTCCGGAGCGGTAGATTTTCTACAAAAACCAATCGATCAAAGGTTCCTGCATGAGACAATAGTTAGAATTGTAAACTGTCTAAGGCAGGAAGAAGCACAGTATCGATTATTAAAATCTATGACTAATTATTCGGCATCGTATCTCTTTACTACCAAAGCACTAGGAAGCTATACCTTTATTCCACCTATCCTAGGGGTGCTTTATCAAGCTGGGATTATCTCTTTAAATACTAAATTAAAGATTGCATTAGCTGTGCAGGAGGCATTAGCAAACTCAATTGAGCATGGTAATTTAGAGCTTGAATCAAAACTAAAAGATCAATTTGATGCTTCTGGAAAAGATCAGTTTACCTTAACTAAACAACAACGTCTTTTAGATCCTGCCTATGCCGATAGAGAATTAAAGGTAGATACATTATATTGCGATGGGGAGCTCTCTATTACTATCAAAGATTATGGCAAAGGCTTTAATGCTCCAGCTGGTGGAGAGGTTAAGTTCGATGAGGCAAGCCTTTTATGTCATGGTCGAGGATTAAGAATAATTTTTGGTTCTATGGATAAAGTCATGTACCAAGATGGTGGCACCAAGATAACGATTTCAAAGAAAATATTATAAAGGTTTTTATGGCATTAAAATTTCGCTTAAAAGGTTTAGCAGAGACATTTTTGGACCTTATTGAATGTCCGGGATGTAAGCTTTGTGAGGCAGATGATAAGAATTTTACTACTGAGAATACTAGGGTAACTCTGGAAGGAATTATCGTAGTTGTGCAGTGCCGAGTTTGTGGAGAGATCTTTGTGCCAAAGAGACAAAGATTGGGAGTAATGGATCCACGAGAGCTTAGAAAAGCAGTTGAACGGGATGCCGTAGAAACTGGCGAACCATTATTGGATAATATTCACTCTGTAAAACTTCATGCCGAGAGGATGAATGCTGTTCGTCGGGGCGAAGTTCATTAAGGAAGTTCATTAAGGGTGAAGTGCATTAGCACGGTTGGTTAGCTTCTTAAGCCCTTAGATCATCTAGCTTCAAGCCATACTTCTTTAAGGTGGCGGGAAGTCCCAACTTATCAATAGTTCTAATCATGTTGGTAGATATTCTAAGTCTGATGAACTTGTTCTCTTCAGGTAGAAAGATTCTCTTTGATTGAATGTTTGCACCAAAATAATGGTTAGATTTGTTATTGGCATGGCTTCTTCTTTTACCAGCCTGCTTTCTTTTGCCTGAGATCACACACTTACGTGACATAAAAACTCCGAGATCTTAAAAAAGTAGTCGTATAAAATTCAGTCTTATAAATTTCACTGCGAAATGTACTAAAAATCTAGTTAAAAGGCAAGATTAGGGGGTTGGTCCTGAACAAGTCATACTATCCACATTATATCGCCTATCTGAGAGGCGGATACAGATCCTAGCACCTTGCATTTTGAGGAACTACCGGAAAATTAGGAGTATCTAAGCAGCTTTTTTATCCACAGCTTGCTCTAGCAGTTCGTGCAAAAGTGTCTGATACGGCTTCTTTTTTTTGGCTGCCATTTTTCTAATCTTAGACAAAAGTTTCGGGGCAATACGGATGGCAATAAGTTGTTTTGCATTTCCAGTAGGCGGTCTACCAACCCTTATCGCACGTGCTAGTTCATCATCAGTTGACTCAGGAGCATCACTGAAATCAATCTTACTATCTGGCATATGCTTTGCGTTCTTTCCTCGAGGCTTGCCTCGCGCTGATGATCCTGATGGTTTCTTTGCCATGCTGATTCCTTCTTATAGTATAAATAATCAATAAAATCCTACCCGTCACAGAGCGTCCCAGCCGTTTTCTTCGCTTTTCTTTCACCGAATGGATGGTATCATCCCAGTCAAGTCCTTCAGCGTCCGAAAAAACAGTGGCACCCTCCTCAAACGAAATACCATGTTTTTCATAATTGATTATGGCTTTCTTGGTATCCCACGAGTACATATTCCTGTATATACACTAAATATCGGAAAATGTCTAGATTTACTTTAGTTTCTAAATATTGAAAGTTGAATAGCCATTGTTACATTGTTAGAAGAATGGCCAATTAATATGAAAATATTCTTTACAAGATCCCCTTTATTTTCCCATCAATGTTATCCTTTATCCAATTTGGATCCCACCATTCTATTGGATTTACTGGGGTAGATCTAACTCTAACCTCAAAGTGTAAATGGTCTCCGCCAGCTAGTCCGGTTTGACCAGAATTACCGAGAGGATCTCCTTTTTTGACTGTTTCACCAAGGTTCACTGATATTGATGCAAGATGTCCATATAGGGTTGTAATTCCAAGACCATGGTCGAGGACAACTGCATTGCCATAAATCCCAAAATCTTTAGCGAGTATTACTTTACCATCCTGGGCTGCATGGACCTTATCATTTTGCACTGACGCAAGATCGAGACCGTTGTGAACTGACTTACTAATTGCTTTTCCATCAAACTGATAAGTTCTTTTTTCTCCAAGGTTGGAGGAGGTCGCCGACTTCATAGGCTTAATAAAAGTCCCGGTGCCCATTCGAGGAGTAATATCTTGACTCAGTAGGGAGTGCAGCTCCTGATCTAATTTCTGTCTATAATCCTCGTTCACTTTTTTAAAGGCAGTCACTAAATTCTCTGGCGAGGAAAGCATGAGAGAGGCTTCAGATGGGGCATGGCGAAGATATTGTTTAAAAAGGGGAGGGATCTTGTTTTGAAGAAATTCAAGGCTAAGCTTAGGTTCGACATTAAGTTGAGTAAACTGCCCAACTCTAAAAAATATATCCTGTGACACTCGATTCCCTGAGGTGTCTTTTGCAAAAAGTGTAACCTTTGTTTTTAGAGATTCAAAATCAAAAGGAAGTGCAAATAAAGCTCCAAAGAGGTTTCCCTCAGATTTAGTTGGATCTAGGTATGATAAAGGAAATCCAGGATAGATAGAGTTGCCTACTGAGACACCCGATTCTTTTAAGTTGTTATCTTTAGCACTATAGATGACTAGCTCTACACCACCTTGATGAACTATATGTTGCAGAGTTAAAAGCTCAATCTGAGGTTTCATATAGTCAAGCATGACTACCTTTTCCTCAATTGCTTTATTAGAAAAAAGTGCCTGATCAGAGGAGGTAGTCGTTAGAGTCACCTCTCCCTCCTTAAATCCTAAACCTCTTAGATCGATCGGTAGGGTAACTTTGCGTGAATTTGTCTGCTCAGGAAACTTCTCATCATATAGTTTAGTTATATTCTCACCTTGATGAGCAGAGATATTAACGTCCTTTAACCCAGCACCTAAGTCAGAAAGTTCGATTGATAAAACATCATCTTCTATCTCTCCTAATAGGATTTTTGGAGGGGTACGATCAATAAAATTTGAAGTGAGCTCATCTGCCCCAGGTATGTAAGATAGAGCAAGAACAAAGAGTACGAGAGCTATAATAACAACAATAAATGATTTCATTAGACTATTATATTCACTTTCATAACCTTGTTGCAATATTTAGAACATCTCTATCGATTTAATGAGCGGCAGTGCGCCTGCTTCAGAGGAGAGATTGCGTGAAACAAATGTTCTCATGAAATAAGTCGTAGTTCCATAATCTACTTTAGCCAAAATCTGAAACCAACCGGAATTTACCTTAATCATGGTGGCGATCTGTTGCTTTACATCTGCCCCAACGATAGCGGTTAGAGCAGCATCAAGATTTTGATTTGAGAACGGCTCATCGCTATCTCTTAATTGAATTATGTTTTGTATCTCAGGTTTACCAATATCTAAGTGCAGGGCCTCTAATATAATCGGGGGAGCTAAATTTATATTAATTCTACTGTTTTCAAAAACAGTTATTAAAGGGGAGAGTTTTCTCATCCGAGCAGGTGTAAAGCCTGGAACAGTCACTAACTCACCAACACGCTTCAAACGGCTATTTTGAAAAAAATTTGGTGGAAAGTTATCTTCAAAACCTTGAGCAAAGTCGGGATCTGCATATGATTCACTATCATAATCCATATAGTCAATCAGCATACTGACCATCTCTTCAGAGTTTAAATGTTTGCCTGGTAAAGTTTTCGTATGATCGACCTCTTTAATGTCATCATCAAAACCGAGAGATCGAAAAAGCCGTACTGTTGTATCTCTCCACTTTTTTTCGTTTTCGCCAACCACGCCTGTTGGACCATCTCCACTTATAAGTGCTCGAATCGGAAGTTTATGATCTTCAGCTTGAATCTCAATTTCAATGTTTAGCCCGGGCTCATTAATCCCTAAAAGTTCCGGAACAGGGATTGCTTGACCTTTACTAAACTGAGCCCAGAGATCTAACGGAGCATCAACATCGGGGGAGGCATCTTGGGCGATAAGTATTCTAGCAAAATTGATCGTTGATTTTAGTAAGTATTCGGCCTGTAGTCTTTTAACTGAGGCATTGTTTAATCTAGAATCCCTGTAGGTACTTTGAGTAAGATTTACTACAAGGATTGTACAAAGGGTGATCACAAATAAAACGATAATAAGCGCGATGCCGGATTCTGATCCGGCATCGTCACCACCCACGTGTTTCTGTCGCTTTCTGTTTTCTCTCACTAAGTAGAACTATATACTGCTTGTACGGGCTTGCAAAAGAGTGCTGATTAAAATCGTGGTAATATTAAGAACAGTTCAAATCAAAGGAAAGAAGATCCTCTAGACTTAAGAATATTTAGATTGGTCAACTCTCTCAGCTGTTTCTCCTGATAGAGCAGATAGGATCGCTTTGGCGTCATCTCTTATAAGGGCAGAGAGGCCATTGATTAGGGAGACATGTCTACCAACTTCATCCCAGTTACCGTTAGTCATATACTCGCAAAGGTTTGAGGCCAGTGTGCGTTGTTTTGCTAAGATTCCATCGTAGGATTGGATCCGGTCCATAATCCCTTGAGGAATGTTCTGCTTCTTTGAAAGAGAAGTCTTCGCTGACATTATTGCTGTCTCAAGATCCGTAAATGAAGTAAATAGTTTATCAATTATTACATTTGTCATTGGTCGCTCCTTCCGCTTTGTCTATATCCTAAGTTCAACAAATGGCAATACCAAATCTGCCCTTTCGCTCACCATCTGTTCGCCGTAACTTACTTAATGTTAATGCAAGGATGTTGCCAACTCTAACTTGTTGATAGTCTTAGTCTAAAAATACGATACCAATGCAGTTACCACAACTGACCAATTGCATAAAAGAGATAACTCACTGTTAATAGCCGTAAAGTTGACTGACTTATTTCTAACCACGAGTGTTCTTGCATTGGACAGTATGAAGTTAGACACTGCTAAGTAGTTCATGCTACATCGATCAGATATGGTAAGAGGCAGAGATGAGTGACATTTTTGATGTAATAGTAGTTGGAGCGGGTGTCTCTGGACTTGGAATAGCTAGGACCATAAGAGATGCTGGTTACAATGTCTCGCTTTTAGAGAAGGAAAGAGTAGGCCAGGCTACATCAAATAATAGCCTTAGAATAATTCATGGCGGATTTAGGTATCTGCAAAATTTAAATGTAATTCGTACATTACAGTCTGCGCGGGATCAGAGCGCACTTTTAAAAGAGTACCCAAAACTAGTCAGATCACTACCATGTATAATGCCGCTTGATACTTTTGGTTTAAAGAGTCGGTATCCAGCAAAAGTAGCTTTACTTTTATATAGCGCCATTAGTAAATCTCAAGGTTCACAACTTCCAATAGGTAGAATATTAAAAAATGAATTTATCTCAAAAGAGATTCCAATTCTGGCAGGACTGACTAACGAGCATTACCTTCTTTGGCACGATGCTTTATTAATTGATCCACCTTTTTTATCAGAATCGCTAATGACTAACCTTGGCGAAATGAATGTAAAGGTTATAGAGCTAGCAGATGTAACAAGTATAAGCCGTAAAAACGATCTGTTGCATGTTGCATTTGTTCAGGGAGGAGTAGAGAGGGTACAGATTGCCAGAGTTGTAGTCAATTCTACTGGGCCTTGGTTAGATCATATTAAATTACACGACGTAAAAAAACGCTCAGTTGAAAACGTATGGGCTAAAGCTTTTAATATCATAATTAATTTTCAATTAGATCCTAAATATGGCATTGCAATTAAGAGCCAAGAGGGAAGGTTGTACTTTGCCGTCCCTCGTGGAGATAAGACAGTAATTGGAACAGGAGAGCTGCCACACTTTGGCAATCCAAAAGAAGTAACTATTCCAGAATCAGAGACTGTAAAATTTATTAATGAATTTAGTGAAGCATTAAATGGTCCTAAAATTACTGAGCAGCATATTGAAAGCTTAGAGATCGGTGTTTTGCCAGCATCCACAGCAGTTGGTCGAGATGTATCATTAATTGGAAATCATCAAATCTTTATGAATCAAGGATATTGTGAGGCATTAAGCACTAAATATACTACCTATGCATCGTTAGGGAGAGGAGTTTCTAAAGTGGTAACCCAGTATCTTAAGGAGGTAGGGTATTAATCTTACTTATATCATTAGAGAGAGATTGTACCAGTAAATGGCTACTAAGGAGCTGGATCTAGCCAGCCCTTCGTTAATCCTTGTGTTAAGTCGATTGTATAATTCATTTAATCGGCGATGAAAAACTTTGTAGGTATAGTTTTCCTCTGCCAGATGGCGTGCCGCGTTGCCCAACTTTTGGCGGAGTTCAGAATTAGTTATTAGCTGCTCGAGACCCTGACTAAAATCCTCTACCTTTGGCTTTACTAAAAGGGAGACTTTGTCATCCATTACTTGAGTATGTGTTGGAAGAGCCGTTGCTATTATGGCTTTACCAGAGTGAAGATAGGAGTAGATCTTCATCGGAGTGTTATTTCCCTTGGTCCTAGGAGAGGCTAAAATATCTGCTTCCATTAGATAATCACCTAATTTTGAGACTGGTCGAGGTCCCAGCATGTGAATTCGATCTGAATAGGGGAGGGACTTTATGAATAGATCATATTCTGAAAAAAAGGATTCAGTGCCACCAACGATTGCTAGGCGGGCTTGTTTGAATTTTGAGGAGATCTTTGCAAATGATTTAATCAGTAACTTTACACCCTGGTACTCTTCTAGGTTTCCAACATAAAGAATAACAATATCGTCTTTAGTTGCCTCAATCTCTTCCCTTAGGTCTTTCTTAGGAATTTTTCCCGTGTCAAGTTTCATTAATGAGATATCTCGTAAGATATGAGTATCTTTTGACCCATGTTTGTCAGCAATAAGAGCTAAAGAATCGCAGACGGGAACAACAGCAGAGCTAAATTTCACAGCAACTTTTTCAAATAATGAAAGGATTGGTGCAATTGGTTTTAACCACCACCATTTTTCGGCTACCTGAAGTGCAATTGAGGAATCCATATCGTAAATGTATGGAATTCCAAAAAGGAATTTTAAGACAAGAGCAACAAAAACGGATTCTTCAACAGCATGGACAAGATCGTACTGCTCTTTGCCATTTTTTAGAGCCATAGAAATTGCAGTAAAGAGAAAAACGATATCGCATAATAATTTCTTATAAGAGATCCCCGGACCAATACCTTTGATCAAAGAGCAGTACCGAATTCTATTGATCGTAACACCAGGGATCTTAACATCGATCCCTTCATGATATGTTAAAAGGTCGATTTTTTGGGTATCTTCAGCTTTGTTTTTAAAGCGATCTGCCAACACCTCTAATGCTAGCTTAACAGCGATAGGTGTCCCTCGTTCTTGGAAAAACGGTTGTGGTGCTAGGAATAAAATCTTCATTAATTACGTTTTCTAATACTAATATTTGACCGATAAGTAACCTTATCGGTCAAATAGTGTGATGACAATCTTTATAGACCATTAAAGGCGCCTGTTAAAGAGCCTTTAATGGTAATCAATTAACCGTTCGCCTTCTTAGGGAAAGACTTATCTAAGGTAGCATTCCAAGTACTCATCTTAGCTTTAACAGCTTCATTTGCGTAAAGGGCAGCTGTATCACCGATGACAGTAGCTTTGATTATCTTATCACCTGCAACAATGGAGTTAACTATATCCATGCCTTTTGTGACTTTACCAAAAACTGTGTGTTTGCCATCTAGCCATGGTGTCGCCACATGAGTAATAAAGAACTGACTTCCATTTGTTCCAGGGCCTGCATTAGCCATCGACAGTATTCCAGGCCCAGTGTGCTTAAGGCTTGGATCAAATTCGTCCTCAAAACGGTATCCTGGACCACCGCTACCGTTCCCTGATGGATCGCCACCTTGAACCATGAAATCGTTAATCACTCTATGAAAAGTTAAGCCATCATAAAATCCACGTTGAGCTAGGTTAACAAAGTTTGCGGATGTTATTGGTGTTTTGTCTGAATATAACTCCAATTCAATCGTTCCTTTAGTAGTCTCTAGATTGAGGCTAAGTGGGCTCTTTGTTGCAGGTGTTTCAGTCGCGGCCATTAAATTTGTTCCAATAAGTAAAGTTAGTAATGAGATAAAGAAAAAACGACTCATAGAATCTTCCTCTTTAAAGTCAAGTTAAGAGTTAGTTTTAGCTGCGAATCAGCAAAAAATCAAAAAACGGGATTCTTAAAATTCCGCATCTAGTTTCAATGAAATATATGCTTATTTAAGCTATTATCGAAACACTTAAT
>CAZFXN010000033.1:0-31674 GCA_964523015.1 uncultured Bdellovibrionales bacterium
ATTTAGTGCAGTTTTAATAATGATCTTTTTAGCTAATCTTTTAGTACTAAAAGATCGGGCTCCGTCAAAGTTTTTTAGTTGGGTTCTTTTATTTGCTGCGATACTTCTAAATTACCTCTTTCCAGTTTCTAGCCTTGCTTCGTTTGATCCAATCTTAAGAGTTCTGTTTTCAGGATTACTGATTGGTTTGCCAGTTTTTGCAGCAGCAATTACCTTTAGCTATCTATTTAAGACCCAACTCTCTACCGGCTTTGCATTAGGAATGAATTTAATCGGAGCAATGGCTGGTGGTATGGTTGAGTATGTTTCAATGGCTATTGGAATGAGGGGAGTGTGGTTAGTGGTTTTTGGGATTTATTTACTAGCTTACGTAGCCACCATGGTAAAAGTCAGCGATAGTGATCCTAGTCTCGCTTAGAGATACCCTCTAGTCTTGCAACATTTCCCCATAGGCTTTGTGGTTCGCTTTCGCTTGGTAAAGAGAGTGCTAGAGCCGCTCCAATGGCAGAGATAACTTCCTCTGAGATAACTTCTGTAGCTACTAAATCAGTAGCGGGTATAAAAGGGATCTCGTCATTATCTACATCTTTAGCTTTAGCTTTAGCTTTTGCCCCGCCTTTATTTATCCCTGTATTTATCTCTGTATTTGCATCAGTATCTATGTATACAGTCTCTCCGCCTACTCTAGCAGGAAAAGCGATTATTCGATGATCAGTAGATCCCTTGCCTGGTTTTATAATAGCCATACTAGTGACAATCCTCTGGACAGCTATCATTACTCTCTCCACATGGACAACCAAGTGCGAGGCAAACCATCTCTTCACAGAGTCCATTTCCACAGTTATCCGTACAACCTGAAGTGCCCTGTGAGTGAACAGCTCCAATGACTCCTTTTACATAGGTGTCTCCTTCAGGAGTTACGCATTTAGGCGGTAGTGTTTTTAAAAGAGGATTTCCAGCCTCTACGCATCCTTCAAAGGTATCAATTACCTTTGGACTGGCTCGCATCGTGTCATCTTTTTTGCCGAGAGCAGTAGGGGTACAGCCAGTAGTTAATATAAATATTGCTGAGCTAAAGATAATACTTTTTTTTATCATGATTTTCTCCGATTCCTTTTATTATAATGGAATATTTCCATGTTTCTTTCTTGGATTAGTTTGTTTCTTATTTTTTAAAATATCAAAACTTTCAATAATCTTTGGCCGTGTCTCGCTCGGTTCGATAACTGCATCAATAAAGCCTAGCTCAGCGACCTCCCAAGGATTTGCGAATTTATCTTTATACATGTTCACTAGCTCTTGACGTTTCTCTTGTAGGTTACCTTTCTTTTCCGCATCACTAAGCTCTTTTCTAAAGATAATACTGACCGCGCCCTCTGGACCCATTACGGCTACTTCCGCAGTTGGGTAGGCTAGGTTTACATCACCTCTTAGGTGTTTAGAGCTCATCACATCATAAGCCCCACCATAAGCCTTTCTTGTTATGATAGTCACTTTGGGTACTGTAGCTTCAGCAAAGGCGTAGAGCAATTTCGCCCCATGTCTTATAATTCCACCGTGTTCCTGATTTACACCAGGCAAAAATCCAGGAACATCAACCAGGGTTAAGATCGGAATATTAAAGGCATCACAGAATCTAACAAAGCGAGCACCTTTAATACTTGCATTTATATCTAGGCAACCAGCCATCTCTTTTGGTTGATTAGCAACGACACCAATTGAATATCCGTTAAGTCTTATAAATCCAACTACCATATTTTTGGCAAAGAATGGTTGGATCTCAAAAAACTCTCCAATATCTGCAATCCGGTTGATAATATCCCGAATATCATAAGGCTTATTTGAGTTAGTTGGAACTATATCATTGAGAGTGAGATCTCTACGAGCGGGGAGATCGTTATTCATCACTCTTGGAGTCGGATCAATATTGTTTTGCGGAATAAAACTAAAGAGTTTTCGAGCAGTCTTTAAGCACTCCTGATCGGTTTCACTTAGGAGATGGGCTACTCCACTTATTGAGTTATGAGTCATTGCTCCACCAAGCTCTTCCTTTTCGACTTCTTCTTTGGTGACAGATTTAATAACTTCAGGGCCAGTAATAAACATATGGCTAGTGTTATTAACCATCAAAACAAAATCTGTTATGGCCGGGGAGTATACTGCACCACCAGCACATGGGCCCATAATTAAAGAGAGCTGTGGGATGACACCTGAACAGAGAGTGTTCCTTAGAAAAATATCGGCATAGCCACCTAGGCTCTCAACACCCTCCTGGATTCGTGCTCCGCCTGAATCATTAAGGCCAATCACAGGGCAACCGTTCTCTTCGGCTAGATCCATAATCTTTACAATTTTTCGAGCATGGTACGTAGCGAGTGATCCACCAAAGACTGTAAAATCTTGAGCGAAGACAAAAACATTTCTACCGTCAATTTTGCCGTAGCCGGTAACAACACCATCTCCAAGAAATCGTTTTTCATCTAAACCAAAGTTTGATGATTTATGAGTTACAAATTTATCAACTTCAGAAAATGTCCCAGAATCTAATAGTAGATTAATTCTCTCTCTAGCGGTTAACTTGCCAGCTTCGTGCTGTTTGGTGATTCGATCTTCTCCACCACCAAGCTCGGCTAGTTTATTTCGTTCTTTTAGTTGGGATGTTTGATCCATCTGATTTATTTATCTCTAAAAAGGGAGTTAAAAGAGGATGCAAAAGCACGCCACAGAGTGTATATTTCTGCTTACTATTGTGTCAATCTGAAGATAATATTGATTAAGTATTCAGGTATCTATAGAGCATGGCTGATCGTAAAGCTAAATTTGAGACTATCTCCGGCCTAGAAGTAAAAGAGGTCTATACCGAAAGGGATCTACCTAAAGATTTATCTAAATCAGTTGGGGTAGCAGGGGAGTTTCCATACACCCGTGGTGTTCATAAAACTATGTATAGGGGGCGTCACTGGACGATGCGCCAGTACGCCGGATTCGGTACAGCCAAAGAGGCCAATGCACGATATCGGTACCTTTTAAGTCAGGGCACTACAGGACTTAGTGTTGCGTTTGATCTACCAACTCAGATGGGACGTGATTCTGATCATCCGATCGTTAAAGGAGAGGTTGGAAAAGTTGGTGTTGCCATTAGTAGTGTCGAAGACATGAAGGTTCTTCTCTCTGAAATTCCTCTTGATAAAGTTTCAGTCTCAATGACGATTAATGCTACGGCTAGTATCTTGCTTGCCTTTTTATTGGTAGCAGCTGAGGAGTCGGGCGTGCCGTGGAGTAATCTTAAAGGAACAATTCAAAATGATGTGCTTAAAGAATATATCGCTCGTGGAACGTATATTTATCCACCAACTCAGGCACTAAAAATCATTACTGACATATTTGAGTTTTGCGCCAAAGAGGTTCCTGAATGGAACACTATTAGTATCTCCGGGTATCATATTAGAGAAGCCGGTAGCACAGCAGTTGAGGAGGTTGCATTTACCTTAGCTGATGGTATTGCTTACGTAGATGCTGCGTTAAAGAAAGGGCTTAAGATAGATGAATTTGCTCCGCGTCTCGCTTTCTTTTTTAATTGTCATAATAATTTCTTAGAAGAGGTTGCCAAATTTAGAGCAGCTAGAAGGATGTGGGCTAAGATAATGAAGGAGCGATTTAAAGCCAAAGATCCACGTTCTATGATGTTACGGTTTCATACTCAAACTGCAGGCAGCTCTCTAACTGCACAGCAGCCACACAATAATATAACTCGTACTACGATTCAGGCTTTGGCTGCTGTACTTGGAGGAACTCAATCTCTTCATACAAATTCATTTGACGAGGCTCTTGGATTACCAACTGAGGAGAGTGCGTTGATTGCGCTTAGAACTCAGCATGTAATAGCTCATGAATCTGGAGTTTCTGATTCAGTAGATCCGTTGGGTGGCTCATACCTAGTTGAAAGTTTTACTGATCGAATTGAAACTTTAGCCAATGAGTTGATTGAAAGAGTTGATTCAATGGGTGGTATGGCCAAAGCAATTGAAGCAGGATTTCCACAACGGTGTATTCAAAAATCAGCTTATGATTATCAGAGAAAAGTTGAAGAGGAAGAGGAGATCGTTGTTGGAGTAAATTCTTTTAAAAGCTCTGAGGAACCAAAAGTACCGATTTTAAAGATCGATGATCAAGGGGAGAGGGATCAGGTAAAAAGATTGGCTGATCTTAGAAAAAACAGAGAGCAAAATCGGGCTAAAGTAGCGCTAGAGAAACTGGGCAATTCATGTAAATCAGGTGAAAATTTGATGCCATTTATTCTTGAATGCGCTAGAGCGAGGGTAACTCTTGGTGAGATCTCAGATATTTTAAGAGATCATTTTGGTGAGTATCATGAGCAGGTAACCCTTTAATTGCCTGAAGATATTAACTTAATCTGCTAATATCAGATTCGTAGTCTCTAGAACGACTTTACATTTCCAGTAAAATATAGCTTTTCCTTAGTGTTAAAATTTAGTACCCTCCAGCCGCTCCTCGTTATAATGTTTTTTGGTACATATGACGATTATCGTTGCCTGTCTTATGGGACCGATACATTGAGATTAAAGACTTATTCAGTTTAACTTTGGCAAGCCAATTATGAAGAAAAAAGATTTAGACCGATTTAAAAAGATCCTTCAAGAGGAAAAGCAGAAGATTCATAACCATCTGCTAGATTTAAGTCAGAGTGCAGAAGAGGATCTCGAAAGTAATCTATCAGGGGACTCTGCTGATATTGCATCTTTAGAGATGAACCAAGCTAGTAACTATAAGATTGGTAAAAGAGAATCTTTTCTACTTAAAAAGATTGAGAAAGCTCTAAACAAGATAGAGGAGAAGACTTTTGGAGATTGTGAGTCTTGTGGTGAAGAGATTACAGTTGCCCGTCTTGAGGCTCGACCAGTTGCAGAGCTTTGTATCGATTGCAAAACTGAACAGGAAAGTTTAGAGCGCCGCTACTCAAGTCCGGATGATGATCCTAATACCGACTTTGATGAGGGTGAGGCGTAGGACGTAGTTTTTTCTACTTCTCTCATTTGCCAATCACCGCCACTGTGGCGGTGGATTCTTACAGATCACGAGATCCAAAAAAAGATAAAAATATTTTTAAAAATATCACGATCTACCTTGACATGGTTTTTCTTGTATATCGTTAGATGATCACGATTCGTACATAGATATCGATTAAAGCTACATAAATCTGATATAAAAATTAATTACAAAATGCCACCTCGTTTTTGGATCTTTTGTTGAGATCTCACGATGGTGATGGCTTACCGTTGGTCAAAAAACCATGTGCTATAAGGGTAAAATAAATTATTTAAGGTGGTGGCTTATGATTAGTATAAATAACAATAAAAATATTTGCGAGCTAAATGAAATCTCTAATACAGAATTAACTGAAAGAATCTCAATCTTACAAAGCAAAGAACGATCCGTAGTTCTAAGATTTTTAATTCATCTTGGCGAATTTGATAAAAGAGGGCTTTATCTTAAGGAGGGATACTCTAGCTTATTTGATTACTGTACTAGAAAGTTAAATTTGTCAGAAGGAAGTGCTTTTAGGAGGATGACAGCGGCTCGATTTTTAAGAGACCATCCTAAGTGTATAAAGAGCTTTGTTAATGGGGATATTACTATCTGCTCAATTGTGGCTAGTGCTAAAGCAATTAAATCTGCAAAAGCAGGAGTTGAGGATATTATTGGCAAATCAGCAATAGAGGTAAAATCTCTTATGGCTATTGTTGCCCCTGTATCAAAACCTAAAGAGGTTATAAAAGAGATAACCATAGCTTCTAAGATTAAGCCAAGGGATGAATTACTAGAGCTTTTTAAAGGGATGGTTTTGGAAGAGATCGAATCAGAGGTTCAAACAGTTAAAGATATAGAGACTCGGTATGAGATCAAATTCTCAGTAACAAAAGATATCTTTAATAAGATTCAATCTCTTAAAAGTAAGCTTTCAAATAAACTAGGTGCGGATCTCTCGTTAGAGAATATCTTTACTGAGTTAATAAATAAATCTTTAAGTCCTGGCACGACTAGAAAAGCAAAGCCAGCTAATGAGAATTTACGATATATCCCAGCCTCTATTAAAAGAGAGGTTTTAGATAGGGATAATTCTCAGTGCTCTTATGTATCTAAAGATGGGGTAAGGTGTACTCAGAAACATTATCTAAACTTTGATCATATCCAACCGTTTGCGCTTGGAGGAAAGTCCTCGAGTGAAAACCTAAGAGTATTATGCAGTGCTCATAATCAGATGTTTAATAGGATGATTTTTGGAGAGAGAGTTAATTAGAGAGAGCTATATTGGTAACTAAATTATTATTTTTTGTTCAGATTTTATCACCGCCACAGTGGCGGTAAGAAGCGAAAGTAGAATATGGAGAGATAAAAGCTGTTAGTTGTTGCGAGTTTTCATAGTAAATAGTCTTATTACTCACTCACCCTGTAATATTTCTTGTAATTCCTCAAAAATTCCTGGCGCAGCAATTAGTGTATTAGAAGCCTTGAGATCCTCTGGTAGATGATCGTCCTTTACTTCGCCTTTTAGAAAACCAACTTTGGCTCCGGCTTCGCAGGCAATAAGTTTCGCAGCAGCCACATCCCATGGACAAAGTTTAATCTCGTAGTGAGCACCTAGTCTGCCGCAAGCTACCCAGCAGAGATCAATTGCCGCTGCACCAGCACGGCGAATGCCGCCGACCCGTTTAAGCAGCTCTTTTATATTGCCAACTAAAATATCAATAACCTTTGAGCGATCGTAAGGAAATCCAGTTGAGATAAGGCAATCTTTAAGATCGGTATGTTTTGAGACTGTAATGGCCTTATCGTTTAATGTTGCTCCTTGACCCTTCACCCCAATAAATAATTCATTTAAAAACGGCGCATAAACAACGCCAACTAAAACTTCTCCTTTATAGGCGTAGGCTATCGATACACAAACATGTAAGCACCCATGCGCATAGTTTACCGTGCCATCAATAGGATCAATAACCCAGACACTCTCACTGTTTAGTTTATCAGATGAGATTGACTGATAAGACTCCTCTGACATTACTAAGTGAGTAGGGAAGGCTTTTTTTATTTCGTTAACTATGAGTTCTTCAGCTTTTAGATCAGAAGTTGTTACGAGATCAAAATCATTACTTTTAGTGTTTGTGGTAAAATTTTGGTTATCTCGAAGATCCTTAATTAAGTCTCCAGCTTTTAGAGCACATCCTTTGGCCAGGTCTAATATATCTTTTAAGTCAGGTTTCATATTCTATTTAGATTAAGTATTCTACTATGACTAATGATTAAAACTCATACTCTCATATCTAAGGCTAAGATCAACTTTAGACTAAAGGTTACTGGTCTTAGAGATGATGGCTACCATCTACTTAGCATGCTAAATGCGACAACCAGTCTTTATGATACTGTTAAAATTACTTTTTCAGATGAAAACTCCTGGTCTATTGGTAATATCTCATTTGGTAGTTATATACCTGATTCTCAGCGAATAGAATTAGACTCTGTACTCCGTAATGAAAAGAAAAGTCTTATCTTAAAAGCCTGTAACCAGTTCTGTGCAAAGTTTAACGTTAAGGTTGGTGGTGTAATCGATATTAATAAAGAGATCCCATCAGGTGCAGGATTAGGTGGAGGCAGTAGTAATGCTGCATCGATACTTAATTTTCTCTATGAAAATTGTCTAGAGAATCATGATGATGAATCTGATGTTAAATTTGATGATAAATCTGCTGGTAAATCAAAGGAGAAACTTAATCAGCTTGCCCTTAATCTCGCCCTTGATCTCGGTGCAGATGTTCCGTTTCTAATAAGAGGAGGCGTTGCTACAGTTAGTGGAATAGGAGAGAGAGTCACACCACTATCTAAGGAAACTCAAAGTTTATTTAACGGCATTGAATGCATCATTATTTTTCCTAATACCCATCTTTCAACAAAGGATGTTTTTTCCGTCTTTAGGAAAGATCGTCTAGAGCTAACGCCGAAGAGACCTGAGTCTCAATCTGATGATGACGTTCCTTTAAGAGATTTCCAGCAACATGAATTTCAAACCGTTGAGCAAATAACGGTATCGCTTAAAAACGTGATTGATAACGATCTTACACTTTCCGCTATTAAGATTTGTCCTCTCATCGGGGATCTCTTAGCTAATTTATCAGAGATAATGGGGGTTTACCCATTTATGACCGGGTCAGGAAGCTCTATTGCTATTGTTCCAGCGACAGGTCCAAAATTCGATTTTGTTCAAAGGGAGGGTATAAAGAGGGCACTTTTCGCCCACAAAATTAATCATTTTGACGGAAAGCTTCAAGTCGACTAAATATACCCCTGACTTAATGGCCGGTCGCCAAGCGGTAAGGCACTGGATTTTGATTCCAGCATACGGAGGTTCGAATCCTCCCCGGCCAACCATGTACTTTTGATATCTGTACTTTTAATATCGAGGACCCCACGTTGGAACGACAACTGACAATTTTTTCTGGCAGATCAAATCCAGCATTCACCTCGGCTATCTGTGAAAGATTAAATGTTGAACTTGGTCGTTGTGAGGTTATCCGTTTCAGTGATGGTGAGCTGTCTGTTGATATTGGTGACAATGTTAGAGGACGTGACGTTTACGTTGTGCAAAGTACCTCCAGTCCTGGCAATGATCACTTAATGGAGTTATTAATTTTGATTGACGCTCTTAAGCGAGCTTCAGCTTGGCGGATTACCGCAGTGGTCCCTTACTTTGGGTACGCTAGACAGGATCGTAAACTAAAGCCCCGTGTTCCAATTACCGCAAAGTTAGTTGCTGATATCATCACAACAGCAGGAGCTAATAGGCTTTTAACAATGGATCTTCATGCCGGTCAGATAATGGGATTTTTTAATATCCCAGTTGATAATCTTATGGCTCGACCTGTGATGTTACCTTACCTCTCTGATAAGTATGGTCATGAAAAACTAACGATCGTTTCTCCTGACATGGGCGGCATAGAGAGAGCCAGGCAGTACGCAACAAGATTAGGAAATGTAGATATTGCGATTATTGATAAACGTCGTGAGCGCGTAAATGAAGTTGCCGAGATGAAAGTTGTTGGACAGGTAAAAGGACGGACCTGCATCTTGGTTGATGATATGATTGACACTGGTGGCACTATTGTAAAAGCTACCTCTGCGCTCTTAGAAAAAGGAGCTGCCAAGGTGGTGGCAGCATGTGTTCATCCAGTTCTCTCTAGTAATGCAGTGGACAGATTAACCCAATCAGATCTAGAAGAGTTAGTTGTTTGTGATACGATTCGAAACACAGCAATCAGCGCCTCTCCTAAGTTCAAAGTGCTTACAGTTGCGCCGCTGTTCGCTGATGCAATTGAAAGAATTCATTCAGATGATTCAGTAAGTAAGCTTTTTACTTAATTACATAATATATTCAGCATGTTGTGTCGTTAGGGGGATTTATTCCTACTTAATATCTGCGTTGGTATTTACCAAGAAGTGTTTTTGTGATTAATTACACAGCCTTAAGTAATTATTTTCCGTAATTTGAAGGATGTGTCATGCAAAAGTTTACCCTCCCGATTGAATCAAGAGATTCTATTGGCTCCTCTAAGTGTGGTGTTTTAAGACGTAAAGGCTTTTTGCCAGGTATTCTTTATGCTGCTCATGAGCAATCTACTCCTGTGTGTGTAAATAAGAATGAGTTTATAAAACTTGCTCAAAAGGCAACCTCTTCTCAGTTGTTTACTTTAAAGAGTGAGAATAAAAATCTTGATGGGAGAATTACTCTTATCAAAGGAATTCAGAAAGATTATATAAAGAATTCTGATCCAATTCATGTTGATTTCATGGCTATTAGGGAAGATCAGGAGTTGGAAATTGAAGTTCCATTAAAGTTCGTTGGTGAGCCAGTCGGTGTTAAGATAGGTGGCGGTGTTCTCTCTGTTGCGATGCATGAGATCTTAGTTTCCTGCCTACCTAAAAATATTCCAGATCGAATTTCGTTGGATGTAAGTGGTGTTGAGTTAGATCAAAGCCTTCATGCTAGTGATATCATCTTGCCTGAGGGAGTTACTCTGGCTATGGAACCTGATGAAACGATTGTCAGCGTTGTTGAAATTCGTGTTGTTGAGGAAGCTCCTGTTGTTGAAGCTGCTCCTGCTGAGGGAGAGGCTGCTGCAGTTGCTGCTGATGGAACGACACCAGCTGCTGGTGATGCGCCAGCTGCTGATGCTGGTAAGGCTGGTGCTGCTAAGGCTGGAGGAAAGGAAAAAGAGAAATAATCTTTTTCTAATTCAGTGAGGGCTTGTTCTTGTGGGGATGTTTAAGATCGTAGCAGGACTTGGAAATCCAGGAGAGCAATACAGCCAGACACGACACAATATAGGGTTCATGATCCTTGATGAGTTAGCTGGTGAATCAGCTAACTGGAAGGATTACGACGGATCGCTTCGTAGTGAGTTGCGGTTAGATGGAGCAAGTACCGGTAAGGAAAAAATAGTACTGGTCAAACCTTGTACCTATATGAATCGAAGTGGTGAGCCTCTGACTTCAGTTATGAGATACCACAAGTTAGAGTACGGTGAGTTAGTCGTCGTACATGATGATATCGATCTTGAGTTTGGGTCCATTAGAATTCGCCAAGGCGGTGGTGATGGTGGGCATAATGGAGTTCGCTCTGTAGTAAACAGCTTAAGTGAACCTAACTTTGTAAGGGTTAGGGTTGGAGTTAGTAGGCCTGCTATTGGAGAGCCTGGAAAGCATAAAGAGGTTGCTGATTGGGTGTTAGAAAAGTTCTCTAAGGAGGAGCTAAAGGAGCTTCCAGGTATTATAAAAAGGACCTGTGATGCAATTTCGGTTCTCTTAAGTGATGGTCTGACAAAAGCACAGCAGCGGTATAGTAAATAGCATTTTAGTAGTAAGCGATTTAGTAATTGAATTTAGGAATTTTAAGGAGTGTATAAATGATCGGCATATTTTCTTGGATGTTGCCTATAGTTGGTCTCTTTGGGATGCTTTTTGCCTATAAGATCTACAACGACATAATCATTGAGCCAAATGGCAATGCAAAGATGCAGGAGATCGCTCTAGCAATTCGTGAGGGATCATATGCTTTCCTTAGAAAAGAGGCTTTCTATCTTGGAATTTTTGTAGCCGTTGTTTTTCTACTCCTCTGGGTAACATTGGGATTCAACACTGCTGTCTGTTATGTTGTTGGATCTGCCTGCTCCATGGGTGCGAGCTTTATGGGCATGAAAGCCGCAACCTCAGCGAATGTAAGAACCGCCCAAGCGGCTTCAGAGAATAAGCCTGGTGGAGCGCTGATGATTGCATTTAATGGTGGCGCTGTAATGGGCCTTGCCGTAGCAAGCATCGGACTTTTAGGAGTTGGTCTTCTTTATCTTTGGCTTAATACACCTCTTGCTTCATCTGCTCTTATCGGATTTGGTATGGGAGCTTCATCAGTAGCTTTATTTGCTCGTGTTGGTGGTGGAATCTATACCAAGGCAGCTGATGTTGGCTCTGATCTTGTTGGTAAGGTTGAAGCAAATATTCCGGAAGATGACCCAAGGAATCCTGGTGTTATTGCAGATAACGTAGGTGATAACGTAGGTGACGTTGCCGGCATGGGCGCTGATATCTTTGAATCATATGTTGGGGCAATGATCGGTGCTATGGCAATTGCCGCAGCGCTTCCTGATGCTGCTTTAGTAAAAATTTCTACAGATCCAACTGCTCGTACTTGGCTTATGATTACCCCATTTGTTATGGGAGTTGTTGGTCTAGTCTGTTCATTAATAGCTATTAAATCAATGCATGCCATGAAGGATGGGGATCCTGCTGCAGCACTTAGAAATGCGACGTTACTTGCCGCAGGCCTTTTTATAGCTGCAATGCTTGGTTACTGTTTCTTTATCGCAACTTGGCTTTGGGTTGCTATGCTTTTTGGTACTGCTTGCGGAGTAGCAGTTGGCTTAATAGCCGAGTACTACACTTCAGGTAAGCCTGTAGATGACATAGCTCAAGCATCCTTAACAGGACCAGCAACAAATATTATAAGTGGATTGTCTGTAGGATTTGCAAGTTGTGCAGCACCTCTTTTGGTCATTGCTTTGGCAATTCTTTTTGCTAACTGGGCTGCAGGACTTTATGGAATTGCCTTGGCCGCAGTTGCCATGCTTGCTACTGTTGGTATCACAATGAGTGTCGATGCTTATGGTCCTATCGCTGATAACGCTGGTGGTATCTCTGAGATGGCCCATCTTGGAAAGGAAACAAGAGCAATTACAGATAGATTAGATAGTATTGGGAATACTACTGCTGCTATCGGAAAAGGGTTTGCTATTGCTTCAGCGGCATTGACTGCGTTGGCCTTATTTGGTGCTTATTCACAGGTTATTATTAACCGTGGATTGGACCTTGATCTCTCTATAACAAATCCACTTCTTATTACTGGCGCATTTATTGGAGCTGCTATTCCAGCTCTTGTCTCAGCTTTAACCATGACCTCAGTAGGTAAGGCGGCAAGTCTTATGGTTACAGAGATTAGGCGACAATTTAGAGAGATTCCAGGCCTTCTTGAAGGAAAAGAAGGAGTAAAACCTGATGTCGCACGTTGTGTTGATATTTCAACCAAGGCAGCTTTGTCTGAGATGAGACTACCTGGTATTATTGCAATTCTTGCGCCTGTACTTGTTGGATTTGTTTTTGGTCCAGAAGCACTTGGTGGCATGCTACTCGGCGCTACACTTGTTGGAGTTGTCTTAGCACTCTTCATGTCTAACGCTGGTGGGGCATGGGATAACGCGAAGAAGTACATTGAGCAAGGTAAGATGGAAGGTCAGCAGAAAGGATCGGATGCTCACAAGGCAGCTGTAGTTGGTGATACTGTAGGTGATCCGTTCAAAGACACATCAGGACCATCATTGAATATTTTGGTTAAATTAATGTCGATCGTTGCGCTACTAATAGCGCCTCTGATGTAGAGATATAAATTTTAGGAGCAATCAGGAGTAATAAAATGAGAAGTTATGAAATTGTAACAGTTTATAATGCCAATGTCGGGGATGCTGGACTTAGGACTGAAGCTAAGAAGATCAAAGAGGCAATCACTGCCAATGGTGGAGTGAATGTTATTATTGAAAATTGGGGTAAGAGAGAATTCTCTTATCGTATGAATGGTGAGCGTTATGGCTACTATTTAAATTTTACCTTCTCCTCTGATAATCACAACATGATAACTGAGATTCAGCGTTTGATGACCATCTCTGATAGTGTTGTGCGATATCAAACACACCGAGCTGATCTTCGATTTAAGAAATTTAAGCCTGTAAATAGAAAGCCATCTGAATTTGATACAGATTCCGATGACTTTCTTCCTGGCCCATCTATGAATTAAACTGTGAATTAAACTGTGAATTAAGGAGCGAATTAAGAAGCGAATTAAGAAACGAACAAAAGTGCGCATTAGATAGTGGATTAGGTATTAAAGGTAGGAGATTTTTATGAATGTAATTTTAAAAGATGATTTTCCAGCGTTAGGGTTCGTTGGTGATAAAGTTTCAGTAAAGAGTGGATATGCCAGAAATTTTCTCTTTCCACGTGGTTTAGCTATTGAAGCTAATGACTCCAATGAGCGATTGCTTAGGCATGCTCTATCAGCAATTACTTCGAAAAGAGTGAAGTTAAGAGCTGAAGCTGAAAAGATAGCTGAAGATATGAAAGCTAAGAAACTTGAATTCTCTCTTAAATCAGGAGAGTCAGGTAAGACTTTTGGATCTATCACTACCAAAGAGATCGAAGCAGAGTTAGGAAAGCTCGGTTTTCCAGTTGATCGAAGAAGAATTAAGCTTACTGAGCCTTTAAAGAGAGCTGGTAAATTCACAGTCGATGTTCGTCTGCATGCTGAAGTTACTGTACCAGTAGAAATAGAGATTACAATTGAGTTAATCGAGGAAGAATCTAAAAGAGCTGACTCTGAAGGTGACAATAAAAGAGGAAAACGATCATCCAAACCAAGAAAGCAAGAAATAGAGAATGAAGAAGAGACGGCTGAGTAACGGCCCCTCATTTGCGTTTCTCACTATATTATTTCTAATTTTTTTTCTTGTACCGGTCCTCTTTATTGGTCCGTTACTTGGGCTGTATAGTAACGATCTGTCTCCACAGCAATTGGCTCAGTCTGAAGGTGCATTTACAGCTCCAATTCACATTCATGGGCGAGGTGCTTTTTTAAAAGTACAATCTGCTGAAAATCTCTCTCCGGTGAAAGATAGAGATTTTTTAGCAATCTCTTGGTTTAATCTTCAAGATCTACCCGAGTCCGGTCAGCGGATGTTTATCCTATCTCGGTACAATATTACAAACGGAGCAAAAAATGGGTACGCCATTGCTATCAACCGGACCATGGATTCCCTAAGACCTGAGGTGTTTTGGCGGGATGGTCATGGCAATGGTGGGTGGTATACATTTTCAGATGTAAAATTTCTACCTGGTTATTGGTTTATGATTGCACTGGCTTACTATGATGATCAAAAACTAGGTCTTTTTATAGGTAGTACCGGGGTAGATGGTAAAATTAGGATTCAAAATGCCGGTGGTTATGATCTAGGCAAGAGTGTCATCCCTGGGGGGAATGCTCCGCTAAAAGTCGGGTCTGTCAAAACTGGTTTGTTTACAGGGAATATTGGTCCGGTTGGAATGTTTTCAAAAAAAGGAATTTCGGCTGAGTTGAAATCTATTATTAAAAGTTTTCTTAAAGAGCCGCTAACTGTTCCAAGCTTTTTAAATGATGAAGACACATTATTTTGGTCTCCAGATGCAAAAACAGATCTTAGTCCCCATAATCACGAGTTGAAATTTATTGATCCATCTAAAGGCAAGCTAGAAGAGCTACATGATCTTTAACTTTGGATTTTTTTATGGTTTGCTGATCCCGCTATTGCCAGCATTTGGCTCCGGGGCACTTCTTGTCTTGTCTATAATCTTCGCAGTATTTCATCTCAAATATCTTTCAAAAGATACATTAAAAGCAGCCCTTCCTTTTCTAAGTGTAATTGCTGCATGGACACTCTCTTATTTTGTCTTTTCATTGGGCTATAGTGGATTTCTTTCATTATGGAACTGGCATGGCATATCCGGTGTTTTTGATTGGATGATTCAACCAGGAGCTATCTTTTCTCTAAGTTTCCTAAGTTTATTAAGGTATCTTATTTTCTTTGTCTTATTTGGGATCTTAGTTTGTAAGAGAGAGCTAAGAGATTCAATCGTAAATGGAATATTTGCTGGCCTTACATTATCTCTAATTTTTTCTATTTTGGAAGTAATAGGAGATGTTACCTTTCCTTTTACTAACCAAAATCAGTTTTGGTTAAGTCTAGATCGATTTGCTGGGACATTTACTGATCCAAATGCTATGGGGATATTTTTAGCTTTAGCATTGCCAGTTTTATGGTCTCATATAGCTCAATTTTCAGCTCGATATAAGCTTGTAGGAGATACCCTTTTAGTTGCAGTTCTTATTTTAGGACTATACTCTGGTTCACGAAGCTTTGTTTTAGCACTAGGAATCTATTTTGCTCTCTTTGTTTACAGCTTACCAAAGAGGACTTCTCTATCAATTTTATGTGGGATCTTAGTAACGATCTTAACCACAATCTTGGCCATTTATATTGGAAATCTCATTGCACCCTCAGCATTTACCTCATTATTTAATCTTTTTTCAATTAATCTCCTTCCAAGCTCAGTATCACGGATAGCTAATACGTTTTTAGGCGAGAGTGTAAATGATTCATTTTTTAGCCGGTCTGTATTTAGTCGAATTGGAATATCTTTATTTAGCGATTCCCCATATATAGGCTCAGGGTTTGAAAACTTTCGCTTCTTAGTTAATCAGCAGGCAGAGTTATTGAATATTGCACTTTCAGGTTGGGTTGATAATTCAAATAATTTTTATACCGGATTACTAGCTGAATTAGGTATCTTTGGTTTCTTAGCCCTGATATTTTTCTTTACTCAACTTAAATATAATTTTAGCAATAAATTTAGTTCGGCATCCTTTTTAACATTAATAATCCTTTTAATCTTTGGGCCACATCTATCTTTTGACGAAGTCGCGGTGCTCTCGGCGTTGATTTTATCTGATATTGCTAAGCCAAAGCAGATTACAGCTCGTGTATTTGCTACAGCAGTAGTCTTATTAATCTTGCCACTGACAATACTGATTCCAGTTAAAGCTGCTTCCTTAAATCTTGGATTGTTTTCTCAGGAGGGCTTTAATGAGGGGGTAACTTATAATTGGTCAAGTGTAGTTTCTCAAAAGCATTTAACCTGTGTTGATGGAATGCTTAGTTTTAAGATCCGTGCGATACATCCAAATATTAGTGAATCAGGAGTTAAGTTGATTGTTAAGTTTATCGTCTCAGGAGCCGTGCAAGGCAGTAAGGAATTTCTTTTGCAAAATGCAGATTTATTACCTATTTCACTACCATGTCACGATGAGGGGCAATCTCAGATAGTTAACTTTAGAGTTGAACCTCCCTGGATGCCTAGTTTAGTAATTGATAGTAGGGATAACAGGGTGCTAGGAGTGCAGATTTATTAACCTGGAATCCATTCTTTATTAAACCATTTTTTTTGTTATACTTATCGAATTATGGCACGTGATTTCGACATTCCAGATTTTTATCGTTCTCAAGGGATCTCCCGACTAAAGCAGATCCGCAATAATCAGGATCAGCGTAAGAAAAACTTTACCCCTTCGATTATTGATCTAGGAAAGATTCGATTTAAAATTGCCCGTCATTTTGGATTTTGCTATGGGGTGCAAAATGCCATTGAAATCGCTTATAAGGCATTACTTGAAAACCCTGGGAAGCGAATCTTTTTATTAAGTGAGATGATTCATAATCCTCATGTAAATGAGGATCTAAATAATCGTGGCATTAAGTTCCTTAGAACCGCAGAAGGGGAGCAACTTATTCCGTTTTCTGAACTAACCCCTGATGATGTGGTTATTGTCCCAGCTTTTGGAACTACTGTTGAGTTATTTGCTAGACTCTCTGAACTAAAGATCAATCCATATAAGTATAATACTACCTGCCCATTTGTAGAAAAAGTTTGGAAAAGATCCGAGCAGTTAGGAGAAAAAGGTTACTCCATAATCGTTCATGGTAAATATAATCATGAGGAGACAAGAGCAACGTTCTCTCATGCTAGTGTTAAAGCCCCGACAGTTATTATTCGTGACATGGAGATGGCTAAGCACCTGGCTAAGTATATAAGGGGAGAGATTGATCCCTCTCATTTCTATACAGATTTTGAAGGCAGATTCTCACCAGATTTTAATGTTGAGCGTGATCTTAAAAGGATCGGAGTAGTAAACCAAACTACTATGTTGGCTACTGAGACCCATGAGATTAGTGATCTTTTGCGAAGTTCAATGATCGATGCTCATGGAGCAGAGAATATTAATCATCATTTTGCAGATACACGGGATACGTTATGTTACGCCACATCTGAGAATCAGCTCTCCGTTTATTCACTGATTGAGGCTACTGGGGACATCGCAATCATTGTTGGTGGGTATAACTCCTCTAACACCTCTCATTTGGTAGAGCTCTGTGAGCAACATTTACCAGCCTTTCATATTAAAGATGCTGGTGAGATTATTGATCATAAAAGCATACGTCATCTTGATTATAAGACACGAGAAGTCATTATTACAGAAAACTGGTTTCCGAACGGAAAGGAAAAGATCGATATCCTTGTTACAGCTGGGGCCAGTTGTCCAGATTCACTAGTAGATCAAGTCTTGAAGAAGATTGCATCATTATCTAAACTTGACCTTGAAGTCGCAGCTGCAATTCAATCTTTTGCTGCCTAAAGGTAATTATAAATGACACAAAATAAAATTCAACTCTATGGCATTGGTAATGCCATTATGGACATTATTGTAGATATTTCAAATGAGGATTTTGAATCCTTGATGTTGACTAAAGGATCTATGAATTTGGTCAGCGAAGCCGTGCAATCAAAGATTTTTGCCAGCATTGCATCCCAGAATCAATCGTTAGCAAGTGGTGGCTCAGCAGGAAATACGATTATTGCGTTTCAGCAATTAGGAGGTCGTTCTGCTTTTACTGGGCTTTTGGGAGATGATGAACTCGGTGAGTTTTATCATACTGAATTTAGGAGTCTAGGAATTGTATTCGATTCTGAATTTGCTAAAGGTAAATCAACTGGTACCTCCTTAATTCTAGTTACACCTGATTCAGAAAGAACAATGAATACATTTTTAGGAGTTGCCGCCGAACTGGCCCCGAATCATATTAAAAATGAAGTAGTCGCTAATTCAGAATGGGTATATATCGAAGGGTACCTTCTGTCACAACCTGAAACAGGGTATCCAGCAGCATTAGAGCTTGCCCGCGTAGCAAAGAAAAATGGCGCAAAAGTTGCTCTTACATTTTCTGATGGATTTTTGGTAAGTGGCTTTCGAAAAGAGCTAGATTCAATTATTGAACTCTCTGATCTTATTTTTGCTAATCACCATGAAGCTGCTGTGTATACAAAGAACACTGATACAGAACGTGCATTTCAAGCCTTAAAGCAGCGAGTCTCTAATGTTGTGCTTACTAGAAGTGCCCGAGGTGCTCTGATTCATTATCATGGGAGAGATTACGATATTAAGGCATTTCCGTGCAATCCTGTTGACATGACCGGTGCTGGCGATATGTATGCAGGAGCATTTCTTTATGGTGTCTTAAATGGGTATTCCCCTGATCTAGCTGGTAAAGGGGCGGCTTATTTGGCAATGAAGGTAATTACTCAAATAGGGGCAAGATTAAAGGGTGATATAGTTACGCTTTGGAAGGAGGCTATCGCATTGTAGTATAGTCATCTTAATATTGAGATCTTAATATAGAGGCAAGTTTAACTAAGAGACACGGAGAGTGTTTCAATATTATGGCTACTGATAAGGATCCTAAAATTAAAGAGCAAGAGGTGCCTTTAAAAGAGGCATTTAAAAAAGCGATCGGTTCGATCAATATAATAGGGAAAGCAACCTCTGACGATCTAAAATTATTTGTCGATATCGTGTTGCCTAAGGAAGAAGTACCAGAACCATTACTTGATATCTCTGATCTGACTAGAGTCTTAACTGAAACTGCTTATCCAAAATTCCTTCATCGAGATGTTCTTCTTGATGTCGTTACTACAATTAATAGTGGCAAATCCGTTTTAAACAGAAGAGTAAGTAAGGGGGAACCTGCAATTGCTGGCAAAGATGGAAAGATTGTTTATTTAGTCAAAAAGCTAGGCGGAAAAGGGGAGGTAAAGGTTGATGATAAGGGCATTGCTGATTTTTCGATGCTAAATCTTTTTGATAATATAGAAACTGGGATGAATGTTGCTCGTATATATGAGCCAAAGGCCGGATTTGCTGGGAAAGATGTATTTGGAAAAGATATCCCTGCTCCACTTGGTAATGTAGTTCAGTACAAGCTGGATGGTACTATTAATGAAGTCTCCGATGAGAGCAACACTTCCTATAAGTCGCTAGTTGCAAAATCTAATGGATACCTATTTGAAGAGAATGGACTAATTACAGTACGTGATGAACTAGTAATTGCTGGCGATCTTGATTATCACTTCGGAGTTATCGATTTTATTGGCAAGGTAAAAATTGCTGGTGATGTAATGCCAGGCTTTAGTATTAATGCTCGTGAAGGGATTGAAATTAAGGGATCTTCACGTGGGGGGAGTTTAATTTCTACCCATGGCCCAATTGTAGTTGATGGATTTGTCTATGGAGGAAAAAATTCTCGGGTTATTTCAGGAGTTTCTTTTACCGCTCGTATTGTACAGGAGATTAATGCTGAAATCCGAGGTGATATTACTATAATTGTCGAATCAAGAGATTCTCGCTTACGATCAGAATCCACTTTAAAGATGGAAAAGGGGCTTTTATATGGTGGTAAGTGTTCTGTCGTGTGTGGGGCCGAGTGTCATATAATGGGGAGTGATGTGCATACTCCAACACAGATAGATTTTGTTGGGAATGATGAAACTACGGTTGCCTTTTCTGAGCTCGGAGTCAGGATAAAAAATCATATAAAAGCTATTGAAATGTTAAGATTACACCTGGGTCCTTTTGCTGATGATAGAAAGCAGGTAGAATCTTTAAAGCGGGATCACAAATTAAAGGTATTAGATCTTATCTCTAAGCTTGAAAAATTAGAGAATGGAAGGGATGAACTCCTAGTAAAACAATTTGCGATATCTGAAAGTTCTCGTAAGACGACAGTCAATCGAGTCAATATACTCGGTAAAATGTATCCAGGATCTATGATCTCTGTTGGAGAGAGGATATTTTCCCCTGATCAAGTTCTTTCTGGGCCGGTATCCATTGAGTATGATTTCGCAACTGGGGAGTTTAAAACCGGTGAGGTCAAAGGTATTGAGTGTCAGTATGAAGAAGTATCAGGAGAAGTACCAGGAGAACTACCAACAGGTGAAGTACCAGAGGTGAAAGTGTCAGCTACTGAACCTGTAACTGAAGCACCTGCCGTTCTAGCAAACAAAGAAGAAAAAGTTGTCAAAAATGAACCGGACAGTGATAAAGCGGATATTGATAAAAAAGCGGAGTAAAGGATAAAACTACAGTATGGCAAGGGATATAAAATCAGCACTTGAGTTATCAGATAGCGATGTAAATATTGCTATAAAAATGGCGAACCAAAAAGAGTTTGGAGTCATCTCTTCAGATTTTATTTCTAGGAGTATTGGAGTACTAAATCCAAAAGCACCGATCTGTGTTAAAGAGAGCGATTCCTTAGCTTCAGTTCTGGCATTATTAAAGCAATATAGTATGGGCTCTGTTTTAGTAACTAACGACCAGGGGGTCTTGGTTGGAATATTTACAGAGAGAGATTCGCTTTTAAAAGTCATGGGAGCAGAACTTGATCCTGGCACATTGGTCTCATCAGTTATGACACATAATCCACAATCTCAAAAGTTAGACGGTACAATTGCATTCGCACTTAACCTTATGTCTTTAGGAGGATTTCGTCATATTCCAATTGTTGATGATGATAATATGCCCATTGGGATAATTTCGGTTAAGGATGTTGTTGATTATCTGGTAGGAAAGATGAATGAGGACATTTTTAATCTTGAAGTTGGAGCCCTCTAATTATCCTGAAATTATTAAGATTCTTTGATATCGCTGAGATTGGTTTTCAGGTGGCAATTACTATTATTACTCCTTGTAACTATTGAATAAAATCATGATTTTAGTTAATATCTAGCATAACGCAGATAGTAATCTTCAAATTCTAGGCCTTGTTTCGTTAAAAAAGCTAATAATTATAAGTAGTGGCTAAAGTAGTGGCTAACTGTAGAGGTATTTCTATTCGTCACCTATACTAAGTAGGTCGTTATTGTTTTGAAAGAGGGTAGCAAGTAGTTTTAATCATGGACAGAAAGAGCATCACATTAGCTACGGTAGTGCTTATCGTTGTTGGAGCAATTCTCTTTAAGGATACTATTGCCCACATTATGGGTACTTCCTCATCAATTGATGAACCACGTGCCTCTCTTCAGAGATCTACTCCTGCGTTTGAATCCAATAGGAATCGTCCTGTTTCACCTCTTAGCAGAGTACTTGCCGCGTTTGATACTAAAAAAGTTGATACAGATAAATTTCCAGGAGTTATTAAAAAAAGAGAAGATCAAAACATTGACGTAAAGAGGGTTTCTAAACCAGCTACATGGCCGATGCTTCAGCAAGGTCAATACCGAGAGATTTTAATAAGTGCTAGGAATCGATCTTTAATAATCGCTTCTCAACTTAAGGATGATACAATTCGGTCAAAATATGCACTCTTTAACTTTGCTGGTGGTGTAGATTTTGTTCTTTCTCAACCAAGTAATGTTCTTTCAGTACCAGAAGCCATGTCTTATTTAGAGGATCTTCACCTCAAGGCCACTCGATCCTTAGAGGAGGATGGAGTCAAAAAGGAGATTTATAAAACATGGCGCGATGTTTCTCTTGATGCAACCAGGGCTGTCGATCGGATGAAAGAGGGTGGTGATCCTACTATTGGACCAGCCAACCCTGATTCAGATCTTTCAATCTTTATAGTGAAGATTACTACTAAAAAGAATTCCCCGTATATGAAGGTTAAAGGAGCAGTAAGGGGAGAGAATGTTGATCGTATAGAAGTCTATAGAAATGGTATCTATCTCTTTAATGTTCTAAGGGGTCGACCACGTAAGGGATATATCCCCATATTTTTTAAATATCATGATGGGACAGGTATCTGGGCAATTCGGGTAGTTTCTCAAACAGGAGAATTCTTTGAGAGACGGTACAGATTTCTGGGTTATGCTGGTGGTCCTGTTAATATGAGACCATACGCTACAAAGCGATTCATTTTACCTGGCGGTGACTGGGTACCTTTCTAAGCTGAAAATCTTCTAATTTTAGGTGGGTGGTATCTGTACTTTACGTCGTTTTAATTCATCAACATACTTCTGCTGGACAATTTTTATCTCGTCTTCAATTTTTTCAAATACACCACTAGTATCAATGTATGCTTTGATCTCAGCTTTTTTCATTGAACTTACAGCTGGGTGATTAGTAACAACATCTATAGAACGTGTAATATTTTTTAGAACAATGATCTCTTCTCCGTCAACAGTTCCCTTTAACTCAATATGTCTTAGTAATATATCTTTTTTAGTGGCAAACTCTATAAGGACCTTGGTCGACATAGGTTCGCCGAAAGGGTTATTGAACTCTGGAGATACTACTTTCCATACAAGGAACGGATGCATACGTTCTAACCAAGTCTTAGTATCTTCCCCGCTACTTTCTAAGTCTTCCATTTTGTTGCGACTTTACTTTGATTATTAATATTAAACAGTTCAATATTGTTTATATGAACTTTTCTTACTATTTCCCTAGTAATATTATCTAATTTGATAAGAAACTGTACTAGTTAATCATATCGTCAAGAATTGTATTTCTCTGAAGTCTCTACCACTCAGTAAGTTTATTTGGATTACCTAGCCATTCTAGTAGGTTACCAAACGATCTTTTTAGGCATCGATTATAATTAAAAACCTAGATTAGATCGATTCCTTTACTAGTCACAAGTTGTGAGTAGACATGAGGTCGTGCTCAATGGTGGTTGTGATGGTGGTTGTATTGATTCAGGGAAGTAGTTGTTGTGGTATTCTCAGGGTTAAAAATAGGGTTAAGAAAAGGGTTAGAGAAAAGGGTAATCAAGGGGATAGTCGCTGGACTTTCATTCTTAGTTGTCTCTGGAGCTGTCAATGCTCAAGCTGAGAAGATGATGGCAAATCCAAATACCTGTCTATTTAAAAAGTATAATGTTGCTGCACTTAATGGTGCGCCATCATTTCCTAGTGAGAATCTTGGTACTTCTGAAAATGGAATGACTCAAAGCATAGTTGCTCATATAACTGGGGCTGCTTCTAAAAGTAGTGCTGGCGTAAAAGCTATTTCAGCAAAAAATATGAAGAAACTTTGTGCCAAAATGGCGAAGTTAGATCCAACAATTATCGCATCCAGTCCTGACTATGAAGTAAGTGTTAATGTTGGGACAAATGATACTTATAATGAAGCTGCTCTTTATGGAATGAGTAAGATTGAGACACCAAAAGCGTGGGATATTACTACTGGCTCAAGTAGTGTTGTAGTAGGCATAATAGATACTGGAATAGATTATTTACATCCTGATTTAGTTAGTAATATCTGGGTTAATACAGGAGAAATTGCTGGTAACGGTATTGATGATGATAATAACGGATATATAGATGACGTTCATGGGTATAATTTTCATAATAATGATGGAAACCCAATGGATGACAATGGTCACGGTACACACTGTGCCGGAACAATTGGTGGTATGGGCAACAACGGATTCGGCGTAGTAGGAGTTAACTGGAACGTAAAGATGATGGGTCTTAAGTTTCTAAGTGCATCTGGTTCAGGGTATCTTTCAAATGCAATTAAGGCGATAAATTACGCAACCATGATGGGAGCAGACCTAACAAGTAATTCATGGGGTGGCGGTGGATTTTCGCAATCAATGTATGACGCTATATACGCTGCAAATAATGCAGGTATTCTTTTTGTGGCAGCTGCAGGTAATAGCGGTTTAAATGCTGATGCTCAACCTATGTATCCAGCTGCATATAATATCCCAAATGTAATCTCAGTAGCTGCTACAGATTCAAGTGACAAGCTGGCATATTTTTCGAATTACGGAGCTACAAGTGTTGATTTAGCAGCCCCTGGTGTTGGAATCATAAGTACATATAAGGATGGCCAATACGCATCTCTATCTGGTACTTCAATGGCGGCTCCACACGTAAGTGGTGCTGCCGCACTGTATTTAGCTGCACGTCCAGGCTCTACTTTTTTAGAGATAAAAGACGCTCTCTTAAATAATGCTGATGACATCTCCTCATTGAGCGGCAAAGTTGCTACTGGTGGTAGACTGAATGTTTATAATGCTATTGTTAATGGACCATTAGGCGGAAGTAGTCTTACTCTATCATTGACTAATTCTTTAAATTCCTCTCAATCGAGTGATGAGCTTTTTGTTGCAGGTGCTAATAATACGTTAATCTCTTCCGGTGCAGATTCTATAACAGTGTCCATCAGATCTGGAAAAAAAGTATGTGAATTATATAGTGGAGATGGTAACTACTCACAAACAATAAATATAGCACACAAACTTTTAAGATCATTTAGATGGCTAACTTTTGTCGCAAGTAATGGAGTTACTGAAAAAAGCGTAAGAGCAAGAGTCGTAACTTCTGAGGCAGCTAAATTAAAGAGCAATAAAAATAGAAGAACTAGTTATTCTAGAACAAAGAGCTTTAAAAAGATCTGTGATAATCTAGATGGAGATCTTCAGTAAGTCGTCACAATAGTTTTTCAGAATATTATCTAAGCTGCAATACAAAAATTAAGATTGATCCATTTACAGTGGCATGAGCAGTAATTGAGGCTAATAAACTTCCTCTCCATTCTCTAAGAAATGCTAAAAAACAACCAATGACAGTAAGCGGTAGTATTCCGATCATTCCTTGAGGATGAACAATAGCAAAGATGAATGAGGATGAAAGGATCGAGGCAAAAACACCGTATCGACTACGAAGCCATCCATATAGAGCACCTCTAAACATAATTTCCTCAACTATTGGCGCAACAATAACGGCAAAAACAAAGAGGAGAATAACCATCTCTAGTGAGGCGTTGCTTAGAAAAAGATGAACTACAGGATGTTCCCCTTTTGATATATCTACATTAAAAGATTTTAGGGCGTATTGATAAAGAGAAATGGCTAGAGCAAATATTGGCCACACTGCGGCTATAAAAAGTGGTCCGATAATAATGTTTTTTATAGATAACCAACCGTATCCAGTAATCCCTAGTGTAGCAAAAACACTTCGTAAAGAATGTCCCTTAAAAATTGGCCAGAAGATAATTAGTAGTAAGGATATAGTACCAGCAAGGGTAAAGTATAATTGACCCTTTGGTGAAGTTATAAAAACTCTAGTAAATATAAAAAGAATATTCATAAGGAATAAGTAAAGGAGGAATATTTCAAGAGATAAAAAAGAAGGTATTAGACTAGGGCGTAATTTAAAGGTGATTTTTCTAAATATAATAGTAAACATGAATAGGAGTAAGGAGATAAATCCGGCTATTAGACCTAACGCTACAGTAATAAAGAAGAGACCAAAGAAGATCGCCTTATGTTTTGCTTGACGAATAAGGCCAGCTTCAATCTCATTGGCACTTTCAGGGTCAAATTTTCTTAATCCATCGGCAATTAATACAGTCCCAATCCATCCAAGCTCGTTTTCTATGTCTGGTTTAATTTGCAGGAGGTGGTCAGCCTCATACCGTTCCTCAGGGATCATTGATTCAGGTGTAGTTGAGTATACGTATGAGATTAGATCTATTAATTCATTGTCGTTATCCCCTTTATGATTTTTGTTTTGATCCCAGTACCGTGCTCTTAGATCAGATAATAGATCATGTAATCCGAGGTGTCCGGCCAGAATTAATTTTCCGATCTTTACCTGATCTGTATCAAGCTCAGTGTACTCTTTGACTAGGTATGGCTTAATAAAGTTTGCATTTTGAAACCACGTAATTTCACCTGGATAAGATTTATGAAGTTCCTCCTCCTGATCTTTTACGATACTTACTCCACCGATAGTAATCTTAGAGATCCAATTAAAGAGGGACATCTCTATAGTGTGACGGTTAGGCTGGATAACTTTCTCTATAGACTCATCTTTGCCATCTTTACCGGCCCAGGTTTGAGCAATGGTTAAAAGTATAAGGATAAGGATCAAAACTATGGCATACCGCTCAGTCATTGGAGCAGTAATGGGAGCAGTCATAAGTGCAGATGGTTTTAAAGCAGATTTATTAGAATTTGTATTTGTCTCCATAGGTTAGAGTCTCGCCTAACATGATATCTCTGTAAATAATGAATGCTTGTAATTGTATCCAATTTTAGGTGAAATTAGGGGGGTTAAAACTTAATTTTAGTATAAAGAGAGCTAATGAAGCAGTATTTGGATCTAGTCGGTGATATTTTAGAAAATGGCAAAACTGATCCATCAAATTTTCGAAACGATCGTACTGGCGTAGGCACTTATGCTGTCTTTGGTAGACAATTAAGATTTAATTTGGAAGATGGTTTTCCACTTATCACTACAAAAAAGCTCCACCTTAGATCTATTATTTATGAACTACTCTGGTTTTTAAACGGTGAGACAAACACAAAATATCTAAAAGAGAATAAAGTTTCGATCTGGGATGAGTGGGCAGATAAGGATGGGAATCTTGGCCCAGTTTACGGCAAGCAATGGCGAAGTTGGGAAGGAAAAGATGGAAAGGTTATCGATCAGATCTCCCGCGCAATTCATTTAATTAAAACTGATCCGTATAGCAGAAGGATCATTGTTAATGCTTGGAATGTAGCTGAATTAGATCAGATGGCGCTCTGTCCATGCCATGCTATGTTTCAGTTCTTTGTTTCAGGGGATAAATTAAGTCTTCAACTTTATCAGAGATCTGCTGATGTAATGCTGGGAGTGCCGTTTAATATAGCTAGTTATGCATTACTCCTTATGATGGTTGCTCAGGTAACTGGGCTTAGGGCGTCAGAGTTTGTGCATACCTTTGGGGATGCTCATATCTATACTAACCATGTTGACGGTGCATTAGAGCAGCTAAGAAGAGAGCCAAGAGATCTACCAAAGATGGAGCTCAATAAAGAGGTGAAAGATATCTTTAGCTTTAAGTATGAAGATTTTACGCTTTCAGAGTATGCTCCGCATGAACACATTAAGTTTGCCATTGCAGTTTAATACTAATAATTAGATGAACAAAGAAGGGAACCCAAAAATAGCTGCCATTGTAGCTATGAATACGGATCGTGTGATTGGGGCCAAGGGAGCTTTACCGTGGCACCTACCAGCCGACCTAAAACGTTTTAAAGATCTGACTACTGACTGTGCCGTCATAATGGGTAGAAAAACGTATGAATCTTTACCCGCTCAGTACAGACCTTTACCTAAAAGACGTAATATCATTATCTCTAGAACTCCTGAGGCCTATAATCAACAGGTAGAGTCTTATGGCTCTATAGAGGGTGCTATAAGTGCTATTAACAGCGATAATAAAGGATTTAAGCCCCCGATCTGGATTATTGGCGGAGCTGAGATTTACGCCCTTACAGAACCTCTCTGGGATGAGGTATATCTGACCTTGGTTCATAAAAAGGTGGCTGGGGATGCTTATTTTCCTAGATTTGAAGAGAATTTCGATTTGATAGAGAATACGGAGTTCGATGGTTTCTCTTTTCACCGTTATATGCGAAAAGATTAATTCTTCGCGCTCTTAGCTCAGTTGGATAGAGCATCTGGCTTCGAACCAGAGGGTCGGGAGTTCAAGTCTCTCAGGGCGCGCCATTTAATTTTGAAAATTTCTCTGGCTTACTATGTGTGGAATCGTTGGATACATTGGCTTTAGGGATGCTCTACCTATAATTATTGGTGGGCTCGAAAAACTTGAGTATCGCGGATATGACTCAGCCGGAGTTGCTCTTTTTGAAAACGGTAAGGTTGATGTTACTAGAGCTGTAGGAAAATTATCTGAACTTAAAAAAGCACTTTCAAAACGACCAGACACCTCAAAAGCTTCTATAGGGATCGGTCATACCCGTTGGGCCACACACGGAAAACCATCAGAAAATAATGCTCATCCACACACCGCTGGTCGTGTCAGTCTCATTCATAACGGCATCGTTGAAAACTATATTGAGTTAAGGGCTGAGTTAATTGAAGAGGGGTGTGTTTTTACCTCTCAAACAGATACCGAGATCATTGCTCATCTTTTAAATAAGTATCTTGAAGAGGGTCTAGATGCGATCTCTGTTCTTAGGAAGGTTGGAGAAAGAATCCGTGGAAGCTATGCCTTTATGGCGTTTGATGCCAAAAATCCTGATAAACTTTTAATCGCCAAAAATGCATCACCGATTATTATCGGTCAATCTGATGGAGAGGTTTATGTAGCTAGCGATATCCCAGCGATATTAAATCATACCCGAGATGTTATAATCTTACATGACGGTGATTTGGCAGTTGTGTCACTTAATCAGATCTATGTAGAGCATGATGGCAAAGAGGTGAAAAGAGAGAGCCAACGAGTTACTTGGGATCCGATAACAGCCCAAAAGGGTGGTTATAAACACTACATGTTAAAAGAGATTCATGAGCAATCACGAGTCATGACCGATACGATTCGCTCTCGGGTAGATCGAGCTGAACCAGGTGTAAATTTAGGTGAATTAGGATTTTCGGTAGAAGATGTTCGATCCATTGATAGGATTATTCTTATAGCTTGTGGTACTGCCTGGCATGCTGGACTAGTCGGTAAGTTTTATTTTGAAAAAATTGCAAAGATTCCGTGTGAGGTAGATTACTCCTCAGAGTTTAGGTATCGTGAACCCGTCCTTACTAAAAATACCTTAGTGTTAGCGATAAGCCAGTCGGGTGAAACGGCTGATACGTTATCAGCGATGGAGATTGCTCTTAAAAAATCCCGCACTGCCGCTATCTGTAACGTTTTAGGATCTTCAATCACAAGAAAAACGGAGCACATTCTTTATACTCACGCTGGTCCAGAGATAAGTGTTGCCTCAACAAAAGCTTTTACCACTCAGTTGGCTGCACTATATCTATTAGCCATCGATTTTGGGGTAAAGCGTGGGACCTTGGCACCAGATCAGGTCGCATTTCATACTGATGCGATCTTACATCTACCAACCCTTATTGAACAAACACTTGCCTGTGAGGAGAGTGTTAAGGAAGCGGCCAAGGAATTTTCAAACGCACGGGATTTTTTATATATCGGAAGAGGGGAATGTTACCCAGTAGCGCTTGAGGGAGCCCTTAAACTAAAAGAGATATCGTATATCCATGCTGAGGGGTATCCGGCTGGCGAGATGAAGCACGGACCGATCGCTTTAATTGATGATAAGATGCCAGTGGTGGTTCTTCTTCAAAAATCAGATCAGCTCTTTGATAAAATTATTTCAAACTTAAGAGAGGTTGAATCCCGTGATGGTAAAATCTTAGCGATTACCGATACATTTCAACATAAAGAGCTGCATAGTTTGGCTGCAAAAGTTATTGAGGTACCAAGTTTAACCGAGTTTTTATCTCCGATAATCATGACTATTCCGTTACAACTTTTGGCTTACTACATCGCTGATTACAACGGCACTGATGTTGATCAGCCAAGGAATCTGGCTAAGAGTGTGACAGTGGAGTAGGTCAATCCCTCTCACAGCCTCTGCATAGGAAACTGCCACCAGAGTTATCAAATTTAGGGAAAAACTTGAGCAGATATCTACACCAAAAGTAAGCATGCTCCCATAAATTCATAACACTTTGATATAGTGGGAAAATTTCTCGCTCTCATTTGGTCACCATTAATGTCGTATAACCGAGGGTAGCTGGCACAGATATTGCCAATACATGATTGGGTACGGGTGTTCACTAGAATCTTTTGCAATTTTAAACTCGAGATCGTTTGGGTCACATGCAGTAAAAAATGACAGAGAAATGACATTCTAGGTTATCTAATTAGGGTTAAAAACAGATGTGCAGGTTTATTATCTTTTTAAAATTAAATTTTCTCTTTCTGTTGGCTGTGCTTGCGAGCTTTATCAGCGTAGAGAGTTCAGCACAAACTTGGGAAAGTTCAGCTCAACACCCTGCAGATCCAGCATGGCATACTCCAACTTATCCACTAATTTTCGTCTCATATAAAATTAATGAGCAGGTGGCTGCAGGAACATGCAATAGTGGTAGTAATTTGGTTGGCAATTCTCAACCCGGTCTCGACGTTATTGATATGGTCATCCCGAAAAAAGGGAGGAGAATTATGGATTTTATTAACCAATGGTCAGACAAAAAGACTTTTTCCACATCCTAATCATCAATCCATTGTTGACGCTCCTATTGGAACAGCTGGAAGCATAAACGGCACCGTTATGGAGCCAAGTATGTCGATTGATGGAAAAGTAGTCTATTTCTCTTATGTTCATGACACTTCAAATAACAATAATGGCCTCGGATACTCACTTGGCGCCGATATTTATCGTATAGATCTAACCCAGCTGCTTAGTAATTCTCAATTTAATCCGGCCAATCTACCTATCAAACGGCTTACTCCTGGCGGAAAACCACAAGAAGCTAAAAAGCTATTAGGTACATACAACATAGGTAGCCAGGCAGATTCATCGTTTAAAGCACGAATTCCGGCCAATGCCCCTTTTGATCTTCAGCTAATTGACAAATTTACTGGGCTAAAACTTAACGACGTTACTAGCTGGCATAGCTTAAAGCCCGGTGAGCTACGGGCAGATTGTGGCGGCTGTCATAATCATAAAGCCAACGAAGGAATTCCATGGCAAGGAACAGTCGCTTCAACTTCACCGGCATTGAATTTTACAAATGCCACTCAGTACATCGATTACGGGCTCGGTTGCCAAGTTCAGTATAAAACAACGAATTCGCCGACAAGTGGGCTCCCAGAGTGGAAACAAGATATCTTCCCTGGTTTCGATCGTAATTGTGGAGGGTGTCATAGTGTCGGAGGTACTCATCCTGAAGCAGCTCAGGCCAGATTAGCATTGCAGTACGGTCCTGAAGGCGGCAAACCCCCTGAAGAGGTTTTATACGATCGATTACGCGCTAGAAATTTTATATACACTGAGATTGGAGCGCTAAGTAGTCCAGCATTTTGGGCTGCCATTGGAGCTCGAACTGATGGAAGAAATAATGGGGTATATAATAGCAATGGTTCTCAGTATAAGGCCGATTATCCAAACTGTAATGATGGTGGTGGAGATGAAGATTGTGGTTTTCAGTTTTACACTGGGCATGCTGGTGTATGTAACACTTCGCTAGCTGATGCACAGTGGATATATAGTTTTGGAGATTGGATTGATAACCATGCTCCACGCGATCTGGGTACAACTCCTAGTTACAAAAAGGACCGCTTTCATCCTTCAATTGATGGTGCGCTGAGCG
>CAZFXN010000034.1:0-30907 GCA_964523015.1 uncultured Bdellovibrionales bacterium
AGTCACTCCGGGATGGTAAAACCTCTCCGTTTTGGGATCTTTAACAAAGTCGCGGTCAATGTTTTCTTTATTGAAAACAGGGTCCATTTCGTCGATCTGAATCTCTAAATCATCTCCACATAAAATGCCATCTTCAGCAACAAGAGGAGCACTGTTAGATAGATCTTTTAGAACAGCTTCATAGCTGTGATTTCCATCAACAAACACGATGTCGAACCCTTTTTGAGCTAGTAGCGGAAGCAGCTTACCGCTCTCACCACGTAGCGGCATAATCAAATCCTCGTTCCCTGATGATTTTACATTATGTAAAAATAGATCAAAGATCTCTCCTGTTTCAGCTGCCTGAGCCTCCAGCCCATGATCCGATTTCAAGGATGCGTAATTCTTTTTGCTCTCCACGCATTGCTTGTGATTCAACAAGTCCTTGCATGTAGATATGTCTGCGAGGATTGCCTTGGCATGCACAAAGGTGTGGACCAAAATATGGAGTACTTAGATAGAGACAAGCATCATAAATAAGCTTATCAGATAGTTTGATAGTCTCTACTTGCATAGAATTTCTAAGAGTCTTTTGTTTCATCGATATCCTGATTGAGTTTCCTGGGATAATAAAATTAGATAAGTAATTGGGGCATAGGGATTCAGAAATAAATTTTGTGGGGGGATTAGTTAACTGCCTTATTTGCTTACTTTTTTGTCGAAAAAATCCTTATAAGACTTTTAAGATAGGAGGAGCTATTCTAATTATCTATCAAGAGATTCACAGCCCTCTCCTCCCAATCAAAAAATAGATTTTGAGCTGCTTCTTTTGAAGTAATGCCTAATTGAGAGAGTCCATTATTATTTAGGATCCATCTTAGTTTTATGGCCAGATATTCCGGTGAAGTTAGTGAAAATAGGTTCTCTTGATTTTGAAAAATATCTTTATGCTCAGGAATTTCAGAGGCAAGGACCGGAATGCCAAAAGAGAGAGCCTCGACTAATGCATTTGAAAGTCCTTCATGAAGTGAGGGGTGAATAAAAAGATCGCTTCCTTGTAGATGATTTCCTATCCCCTCCTGCCATCCTAAAAAATCTACATTGATTAAGTTTAAATTCTTACTAATTTTTTTATTTTCCTTAAGCTTAGATCCATCCCCTGCAATTGTAACTCTGATCTTATTACGGTCATCCTCACTTAGTAATGCTAATGCTTGAAGTACATAGGGGATATTTTTTCGATCATCTATAACGCCGGCAATTAGTATTTGAAGTGGCACTTTGAATGTAGATTTAAATTCCTTTATGGCCGAGACTTCATTTGGTAAGAATTCAGCCTGTAAAATGGGCTTATCTAAGAATTCTTCAACGCGATCTTTCATCGAGGAGGTCATAAATATAATAGTTTCTGCACTTAAGATTCCATGTCGTTCAGAGATATTTACTAATGAGCGCAACCATCCTGGTTTTCCATTTATTCGATCTATTTCAAAAACTAACGATCGTAGAAAAAGCGTTATTGGCTTTTTAAAGATCCAAGATGACAGTGAAAGGGCTGAGGAATAGTAGGGATTAAATGCAATTAACTTATCAGGCTTGAATCTAAAAACGGCAAAGCAAAGATAGATCGGTAACCATAGTGAAAACAGGATCCAGAAAACCAATCCTTTTCTCTGATTAATAAAAAAAGGAATGCGCTGCCAAAAAACTTTATCATTGAGTGAGGATGGTGGCGGTTTATCGAGAGAATAAAATACGACCTCATGACCAGATGCAGCCAGAGCATTTTGTAACCTATAAAGACGCTTACATAGTCCGCCTGGTTTATGAGTGTAGTAAGTGAAGAGAAATTTCATATGTTTTTGCTGATTATAGAGTAATCACTCCCTCAATGGGAGGTTACGACTTAAGATCCTCTTAAATAACAGAGGGTTATAACCATGACTCGTTTTTAGTGGTTTTTGCATCTTAATCAATGGATTGTTCGGCATAGTGCCCCATAACATTAGGTTTTTTCGATTTTTTAACGATGGTTTTATAATGAGCAACTCACCTCTTATCTCCATAATCATACCAGCCTATAACGAAGAGGGTGCAATAGGTAAGGTTATTCTTGCAATTCACGATCTAGGACTACAAGACGCAGAGATCTTAATCATTGATGATGGAAGTACTGATAAGACTGCTCGAGTGGCCGAAGCCGCTGGGGCTCGAGTAATTTCTCATCCATACAATATTGGTAACGGTGCCGCTGTTAAAACTGGTATTCGCTCTGCCCGTGGTAAAGCACTTGTCTTTATGGATGCTGATGGTCAACATGATCCAAAAGATCTCCTTCGATTAATTGCCGAGCTTTCAAAATACCATATGGTTGTTGGAGCAAGGCAGCGTGGTTCAGAAACAAGTAGACTTAGAGATATTGCTAATTGGTTTTATAATAGGTTTGCTGGATATGTAGCTAAGTTTAAAATTGAAGATCTGACAAGTGGAATGCGGGCAATGAGGCGGGATGATGCGCTTAGATTCTGCGATATGTTACCAAATACGTTTTCGTATCCTACGACATCTACGTTAGCATTTCTAAGATCGGGACGATCCTTAAAATATATTCCGATTCATACGAAATATAGGATCGGTACAAGTAAGATCAATCCGTTTACTGATGGGCCAAGATTTCTTTTAATTATTCTAAAGATCGCCACCCTCTTTGCTCCATTAAGAGTGTTTATACCGGTATGCCTCTTTACCTTTATGACCGGTGTTGGTTGGTATATTTTTACCTATTTTGCCTTTGGTAGATTTACCAATATGTCAGCGCTACTTTGTAATACCTCTGTCATTATATTTATGCTTGGTTTAATAGCTGAGCAGGTTGCTTCTTTAAGGCTAGAGAGAAATGAAGGGCTTACAAATCAACAGGCTGCAGAATCTTATAAAGCTCTAGAGAAATTTTATCCGACTACTGATGATGATAAGGCTAGGCCAAATTAAACTAGCTATTTTTCTTTTAGAATCTAGCGATACCTTTTGTCTTTAGGCATTCCTAAGTATAGTCTTGTCTCATATGAGACAGCGATTCGCTTTGATATTGATTTTTATTTTAGTAATTTTTGGATCTTTGTATGTCCGCACCCTATTTGAGTCTCGTGAACATCTAGTATTGGCTCGACAAGCAAGGACAGCTGAAAACTACGAGGAGGCAGTCAAGCACTATAGGCGTTCAAGCAGTTTTTATTCTCCAGGAAATAAATGGGCCGCTACTTCAGCAGAGGAGCTTTATGATTTTGCCCATGAGCAGACAGATCCAAAGCTTAAAATAGATGCCCTTAGGGAGCTCCGTAGTAGCTTTATCTCATCTGATCTAGGCAACACCTTTTTTGATACTCGCTCAAAAGATTTATATAACAAAATTGAAGAGGAACTAAATTTTACTAACAAAATTGATCTTAATAATCGACCAGCTCGAAATATTTATGGATTTCTTTCAGCTCTTTCATTTTTGGGTTGGGTGTCTTTGGTGATCGTGATCATTTGGAGAGGTGCCCCTATCTCAAAGAATAGTTTAAATTCGGACCAATATGGCAATACTCAAAGAGAGTACTTTTCAAAGAGATCTTTAATCTTTTCTGCAGCGATCTTATTTTTCTTGTGGGGTTGTCTTCTTAGGATTGCCTAGATTTAGCTTAGGTTTAGATCCGCCCTCTAGTTTTCATCAATCGATTAAGACCAGATATTGAGGCAGCTTTGACAGCGGCTTCCCCAGTTAGGACCGTTTCAATAATAGTATTAATGGCGTCTGGAGATCCCGCATTATAAAGACTAAATCCACAACTAGCTCGGAAATTTAAGTCTCTTTCATGCTTAAGGCATTGGGCAATATCGTCTTGAACCATAGTAGATGGGCATCCTCTAAGTGATAGTACTGCATGAAATCTTAGTACTAAATCTTTTCCGGAAGCAAGTTTTAGTAAAGAATAAATTGCAGCAGGATGCTCCGGCTGCTCAAGAGTTTGAATAACTCTAATCTTTACCTCTCTGTCAATTTTTTGATCGGTAAGAATTGGAGATAACCTTCTCTCTATTATTCGCCTGGTTTTAATGTCCCCTTCAAAAGTTGAAAGAGCAGAGAGTGCATCATAACGGACATCATTTGAATATCTTTGACCGCAAGCGACACGTAGTAAAGCCAAAAGAGCACGTTTGTCAGTTGTATGATGAAGTGCAGTGGCAGCGAGAATCTGCTCAAACTCTTTACCCTTTTCAAGTCGGTCACAAAGAGAATCTGTTATGCGTCCAGTAGGAACCTTTTTCAGAGCTTCAGCCGCGGCAGCAGCTTTAAATGCGGTCTCTTCGTTTTGTCCAAGTTCAAACATCCCAAGGAGTTTATTCTGAATCTCAGGGTTGTCTTTTCCTTGTAAGACCCGCTGAGCAGTTCTAGAGATAGAGGCGTCATCAGAGGTTAAGTTCTCGAACATGATGTTAAGAGCAGTTTTGTTACTAGTATCTTCCAATGCCTCAAGAAGCTCTATTTTAAAAGGTCCTTTAGACTTTTCAAGATGTTTAACTAAAGTCTCTTCCCCCTCTGGCACTTTGGTTTTAGAGAGTGCAGCTATACATTTTTCATAAACTAGAGGATCTTTAGTAGTTTCCATCAGTAAGCTGATGGCTTTTACTTCGCTTTTAATATTTGTCCCAGTAAGTGCAGTCAGCGCACCGATCTGAACCGATGGTTTTGAATCAAATAAGTCTTTTGTTAGCAGAGCTCTTACTCTATCATTTGGAGTTTGCTTTAAAGCATTTCCAATACGTGTTGCCTTATCAATGTAGGTACACGCTGCTAACTTTGCATGTATTAATAATTCAGCTGGTTCATAAAAAGATTGTGATAGAGCAGCTATTCCTGCATTTGATAGAGCTTTCTCTTTTGACAACAATAGAGGAATTAAGGATTCGTGAGTTCTAATATTTCGGGTGTCTGAGAGTGCAAGTGCTGCAGCACCTCGTCTATGGTTAATTTCATCCCTATGTACTCCAATGGCGTAGCGCCAAGCTAAAACGAAGGGATTAGGATTTGCAGCTTTAGTTAGAATCCTTATTGCCTGAGTATCGGCAGTTCCTTTTAAAGATGCTGCCGCAGCGGATATTAAATTATATTTATTTCCTTCACGATCAAGGAATTTACTGTTGTACTCAAAGTAGTCGTTTGTCGCATATACGCTAGATATCAATTTGGCTAAAGCTACCTGTCCATGATGATCGTGTGTCCCCTTTAGTGATTTTACTGCCGCTAATCTAATTTCTTGATGAGTTGATCGTGATAATGCGATTTTTACAATCTCTGCAACCACTTCAGGATCTTTTGTTCCTTGTAGGGTTTGTACAACAGCAGTCTGGATCGCTGGAGTCATTTCTATTTTTAAAAGATTTAAAAGAATATTTTTTGCTCTTGAGTAATGTTCTGATAATATTTCAGAGCGCCAATGAGGATGGTCTTGGGTGATCCCAGTGAAAATATCTAACTCTTCGAGACTCTCAGGGAGAATGAAATCGCTGCGAAGATCATTGCCAAGATCATTGCCAAGATCGTTGCTTGTATCGTTTTGCGACCCTTCCTGCCTAGAGAAATCCTCCCTACTGAGATCGGGGCCAAAGTATTTACTAATCCTGTTTTCAGGATGAAATTCATTCTCTGGAGGAAGTCCGGCCATAGCTTAAGAGTCTAAAAATGATAAGTAAATACCTTATCAAAGGTAGGGATCTTAATCTATAGAGACGGTAGTTAGTGTCAGAGTGACACTAAGCGGCACTTAATGCGAAACTTAAATTAATGCTGCTTTTGGGTACTAATAAAGGAATGTAGCAGTTCATACTCGTCAAATGGTTTTTCTACGTAACCATCTGCGCCAGCATTTATGGCTTCATTTCTTGTAATCATTAATGAGCCGGAAATTATAACAGCAGTATTTGGATTTTTTGATCTGAATTTAACTAGTTCGGTTAGCTCTTCAGATTCAGCACAAGCTACCTCTTCATCGATCATCACGGCGTGGTATTGTTTTTGTCTTAGTGTCTCGATCGCTTCAATAGCTTGATCGGCTCGGTCAACGATTGCACCCCACTCCTCAAGTAACTGAGATGCTTTTTCTCGATTACTAATATCTTCGTTAACAACTAAGATTGATAAGCCCAATAGAGGCAAACCTTCGTCTGGCAGAAAATCATTATTATCCATAGACACGTCCACTCTCTTTAAAACATAAAAGAGGTATGCACGTGACATTTCAGCCTCGCGGGGCTAGCGATTTCAAAATGTCATGATGGGGGCAGCCACACCTGATTGAGCACACACAGAAACTCTTAATTATAGATATCGGAGCTCTTTGAGCTGGGCTAAAGGGGGAGTTTTATTTATAAATTTGGGTAGTTATAAAGTATTCATATTCCACGGGATCTGTTATATATTTTGAGCTATGAACATCAAAAAACTAGCTTTTTTTCTCCTCTTTATATTTTTTATATCTCCTGTGTATGTTTTCTGTCAGGATGATCTTCCCCCACTTTAGTGGAATAAGTGTCCACTAAAGTGGGGGAAGATCATTTGCCCATCCTGTATGGCTAAAATCATCTATATTTTTTTTGGTAAAAGCTTATCGGACCAGAGCAAATCTAGGAATTCCTGCCAAGGGAGTATTGCAATCTTCCCAACTTTTCGTTTGTGAGTTTCTTGTGAAACGACAATCATCCGCTCAACAAGATCTTCTTCAGCTAAAGCTTCGAGTCCCTTCAGTGAGCGATTAGGAACTGTTTTGGCAGCTTTTGTTTCTATAGCCAGAGAGTCACCGACTATAAAATCAACCTCCATTCCCGATTGACTTCTCCAAAAAGTAAGCTTTTCTTCTCTTCTTCTATAAGAAAGATATGCTCTTAGCTCTAGCGCTATAAAGTGTTCGAACGCTTTTCCATAGGCATCTGACATTCTCGGTAATTCTCTTCTCCCCAATAAAGCACTGCTAACGCCTAAATCAAAAGTATAGAATTTAGGTCTGCTCGTGGCTTTTCTTATCTTGGTTTTCGCATAGGGATAGAGACGAAAACCTATCAGTGTGTCTTCCAGTAGTTGGAAATAGTTGCTTACTGTGGGGGGGCTTACCCCTAGATCGTTTGCTATAGATTGATAGTTTAGTTCTTCAGATACTTTTGTCGAGACGATATCTAAAAAGGTGACAAATTGCCCCAAGTTTTTAACGTATGCTTCTGCCCGAATTTCCTGTTCTAAATATGTTGCAGTATAAGCTCTTAACTCTTCCCATGGCTCCTCACTTAGAACGACCGTAGGCATACCACCCTTAAGTAAAAATAAGTCCAAATCTTGATGGGGGAGTTCGTTCCAAACTAGGGGGAACAAGTTAGCTTCCCATGCTCTGCCGGCAAGTAAGTTAACCCCGGCACTTCTGAGTTTTTTTGCGCTACTACCGGTGAGTAAAAAGCGTGCTTGATGCTCTTCGATTAAGCGATGAACTTCGTTTAAAATTGAGGGATACTTTTGAATTTCGTCAATAACTATGAGTTTGTTCCAATCATCTTGTTGTTGTTCTATGAGTTTAGGATTACGAGTAATATCAGTAAGGACTACAGGGTCTAGTAAGTTGTAAATTTTAGACTCGGGGAATGTTTCTTTGACAAGGTAAGTTTTTCCAACAGCTCGTGGCCCAAAAAGAAAAAAAGACTTCTTATCTAGAAGCCCTTTAAGATTTAAGATTCTCTCAAGTTTCATTTCTCCATTATATGTAAAGTACCACTTTAAATCTAGGCCTAAATCTAAAATGCAGGTTTATTTTTCTGGCAAGGAATGTATGCAGTTTAAATTCTTATTTTTAATCAACAAGGAGTTAGCGGAGAACGCGGAGAAGACCCCTTCTAAATTCTCCGCAGACATATAAGCAAATATTTATCTTTATTTGTCCTAAGGAATCTTTTCAAGTTCACAAAAGTCTGCAAATGGTAGCAGTGTTATATTCCCATCACTGATTTTTTTAATCCCCAATGCACTTGATACAAGCGCGGAATTGGTAGGCGATCTCTAAAGTAAAGTAGGCTTTTTGAAATACTTTTTTCGCCAGCTTTACATTCGACAGCAAAAATGGGTTTAGATTTCTCAAGTACGACAAAATCAATCTCCCTACCATTCACGAGTAAAATTCAGTCAACTGAATTTTACTCGTATAATAAGATCGGCTTGCAGCGATAGTCTGCACTTCCGGTCTACCTTTTCGGTGATATCTGCAGATAGCTGTTAACCGATTTGGCTCCAGCTTCAAAGGCGTAACGTTGAATGATCCGGCGCACCGCATCATTTTCAGCCATGCCCCGCAGTATTACATTCTGCCCGTCAACCTCCACCTCTAGATCATCAACCATTGCCGAAACATCGCTGCTAGAGACGGCTGCTCTTACTGCCGATGCCAGTGGACTGCCCGATAGATTTGGCTGCTGGCCTGACTTTTTTGCATCGATGCCGGCGTAACTAACCATTCCACTATCATCACGATCTTTAATCTCGATCTTAGAATCGGATTCTGGAGTATTAGAGATTGCTCGCTCCTGACGATCGGTCCAAGCTTGGCGGGCTCTAATATCTTCGTCTTCCGCCCATGACACCGAGGCGCAGCAAACAAATGCTAGCGGCAAGCTGACCTTTAGAATCTTTGAAATTGTTTCGTATTTCGTCTCTAATCCCATAACATTTACCTCTGGTTTTGTTAAAACAGTCAGGTCCAGCGTCGACTGAGCATTCTCTCAGCGAACTAGACCTTTTTCTTATTTTAAAGTTTCCAGCTTAAAAATGAACTGATCGGGATCAGCCTGTGTTTATTCCCCAGTTATTCGGATCAATTCCTCGACTTCACTATGGATGCTCTATGGATGATCGATTTTACTATTCATAGAGGTAGCTTTTTAAGGTTAATTACTAGTAATCATAAGGAAATGGGAGACAGTATGCCGGCACTTTAGGCGGCTGCCCCCATCCACACCATGTCCTAACTAAGATACAAATCCGGTAAAGTCGTACGGCTAAATTAATAATGTTCCCTTTGTTACTTCCTAATAAGGCGTAGTATGTCTGTAATGACGAGACTGAATTCCAATGTAGCTTCAGGAGGTGCCATAGCGTTAGCGCTCGGTGCTTTGGGATTTGGAGCCGCTGAATATAGACATACTGAGAAATTAGAAGATCGTATCGCCGAACTCGAAAATAATCACACTGCCCTCTCAGTTCGCGATGCCCTTGTAACGGACAATCTGGCCGATCTGCGTAAAGCAATATGCGATCTTGAGGCCGCATATTTACCGGCACTAACTGAACAAAAATACAGAAGTGAGTCTTTTAAATTCTCGGCTAGAGGGGATTGAGAGATCTGCTGATGTACAGAAATCCTTAACCAATGAGGAGATCTCCGAAGTTGCAAAAATGGTTTCGGGCCTGCGATGTGAATTGGATGCAATATCTTTGGCGACGGCAAACAGTGATGAGAGTTTCACCGAACGGATCGCAGATCTTCATCGTTCGATAGATGAATTTGATCAAAACGTGGAAGATCGTCTGACCTCATCTAGTCGAGCAATCGGATCAATAAAAAAATCTCTACAAAAAGATTATGAATTGCTACTCCATAATCTAATGGAACCTACCGTACAAGTTAGTGGCAAAGAAACAGTTGGCACTGGGGTAATTATTGGATCGAATGGGGCAGATCACTCCTCTGAAACGAAATATATTTTGACTGCTTGGCATGTTATTAGGGACCTTTTTTATGATTCCGAAAATCTGTCACCAGAGATTGAAGTACAGGCTTATAATACCGGTAAAACAAAAGTAGTAGGTACACATTCCGCCTATCTTGTTGAGTATGATGCTGATATTGACGTCGCACTTTTACGTTTGAGGGATCTTGGTAGTCCTTTAGTCGGAGCTAAACTCCCTGATTTTACAACTTCCGAAGCCGGTAGAGTGTTTCAATCTGTATATGCAGTTGGATGTCCTTTAGGTAATGATCCCGTCCCAACATTGGGTGAGATTTTGGATATTGATCACCAAGTAGATGGAGTTAAATATTGGATGATTAGCGCTCCGACTTATATTGGAAACTCAGGTGGTGGCGTGTTTGATAAAGAAACTCACGAACTTCTGGGAATATTTACAAAAATTTATACTCACGGGAGTGTGCGTCCGTCTGTCGTCCCTCATATGGGTCTTATGGCACCAATGGATCAAGTATATAAGTGGATGGATCGGGTGGGATTTGCCGCGCTTATTCCAAATTTCGAATCAGAACCTGGGCCGAATGGAAGCTTGGCTGGTAACGGCGCGGATCCTCGTCCAATTTCCGCTTCGGCAAAGATGCCGCGCTAAATATTCAGGCATAATGATCTTCCCCCACTTTAGTGAACAGATCTACCACTAAGCTGCGACCATAAACTTATCTTTAAAATCACAAGGACTTTAATAACCGATAGATGGAAGGGTTCTAGCTGCCCTTAAATAGTCATAGATTATGATATATGAAAGATACCTTAACCTACCAAAGTTGTTGAAGAATAAATCTTTCTTTCTGTTTGGTGCAAGATCCACGGGCAAAACGACTCTAATTAAAGCTCAACTGCCGAAAGCTAAAATATATGATCTGTTAGATAGCGAAATATTCTCAACACTTTTAAAACGCCCCAAAGTAATCGAGGAGCAACTTTTAGATACACATAAAGTTGATCAATTGAAAAATCAGATTATTGTAATTGATGAGGTGCAAAAGTTACCCACAGTGCTAGACGAAGTACATAGGCTAATCGAGAAGTATAAAGTTACATTTTTACTGACTGGCAGTAGCGCAAGAAAAATTAAGCGGGGCGGTGTAAATCTGCTTGCTGGGCGAGCTTGGCAAGCGGAGCTCTTTCCTCTTATTACAGCCGAGATTAATAATTTCGATCTTTTGGCATATCTAAATACTGGTGGCTTGCCCCAGAGTTATAATAACAGTTTTGCAGCAGAAGAGTTACGAAGCTATGTTTCAACGTACTTAAGGGAGGAGGTTCAGGCTGAGGCACTCACACGGAACCTGTCTGCGTTTGCCTCTTTTATTGATGCTATCGCTTTGGCAAATGCGCGGGAGATAAATTTTGATTCACTAGCCAGTGATTGTGGTGTTTCTCCAATGACACTAAAAAATTATATCCAGATACTGTCGGATACGATGCTCGGGTTTTCACTACCTGGATTTACAAAAACAAAAAAGAGAAAGGCAATTTCTAGAGCTAAGCACTACCTCTTTGATATTGGAATTACCAACCAACTCTACCAAAGAGGTGAAATTAAATCGGAATCTGAATTGTTTGGAAATGCATATGAGCATTTTATCATTAATGAAGTTCGAGCTTGGATTAGCTATTCAAGAGCTTATGATAATCTTACCTATTGGCGCAGCACTTCCATGTTTGAGGTCGACCTGTTAATTGGACAAAAAGTAGCGATTGAAATTAAGGCAACAAAATTGGTGCAAGATAAACACTTAAAAGGTTTACGTTCCCTAAAGGAGGAGCAGTTAATAGAACGTTATATAATTGTCTCTTTGGATCGTGAAAAAAAAACAACAGAAGATGGAATTGTTATTTATCCTTGGGAGATGTTCTTAAAGGATCTGTGGTCCGGAAAGATCTATCGTTAATAAAAATGATAGAATACTGGGTTATTAAGAGAGCTCTTGGATAGGCGTTGAGTAAAAATACAGAAATATTTTCAGTACGAGGTCAATTTTTTATTTCACGAACATACCCGGTGTGTTTGGAGTCGTTACTGATCACCTTGCACCCAATGGCACTTTCATGCCCTTTCAAGAGATCGACTAGGGAAAACTAACCGTGAAGTTCTGCGAAGGTGTTCTCGCTGCTTTAAGTAAGCGCGAGCTAATTATCGATAACGACGTAGCTCAGGTCCTGTCTCAGACAGGTAGTGGCTTTAACGTCCTTGTCCCGCCGTAGCCTTGTGCGTAGGCGGATGGTTGGGAGATCCGTTTTAGGACGAAGAAATTGATTTTCCTTAGCGTTATGTGGTTTTCTTTATTCGATTGGTGCAATTATATTTGTGATGCAATTATATTTGCATTCAATTGGCCGAGTATTTTTAGATCAAGATTCACAGCGCATGATTTTTGGCATGTGTTAGTATTATTAGGTCGTGCAGCATATTTTGCTTTTGTCGTGCAGATCAGTACCTAAAAAATGCTTTAATTTTCAGCCATGAAAAAAAGTTACAAAATATTTAGCCTCTTCTTTGTTCTGATCATTCTATGCCCTATTCTTTTTTTTACTTTTTCCTATTGGGTTTTACCTAAGATTATAATTAGTAAGCTTCATCAATTTGGGTATGATCTCCAAGGTCTTGATAACGTTCAGGTTGGATTGACAGGAATTTCGACTCAAACAATTATTATTAGAAAAGATTTTGTCGAAAAAAAAGTAAGATTCACAATAGAAACCCTGCGCATAAACTATTCGCTGCTCAATATTATTAGCGATACCGAGTTCACAATTATATTACCGAAAGTAAATATTACGGATGAAGGAAATGGAGCTATAGAGTCAACACTAGTGGAGTTGTTAGATGCGCAGGTGATAGTTACTTTGAAAGGGAAAATTATATCATTGCAAGGAAAATCTCAACTCAAAAGTCCACAGATAAATACAGGGGAAATCAGCGCGGATTTTACATCTTCATTACCTGATAATAAGTCCCAATCACGGTTGCTTCTAGATCTTACCAATCTAAATGGCAAAACCGAATGGTTTTCCTTTCAAGATCTCTCTGGAAATTTTCATTTAGATCCTGATAAAAAGTTCTCGACAATCTCAACGGCTAATGTAAATGCCAAAGAGATCGTTGCTGGAGTACGATTTGCAAACGTCAAAGGTGCTCTTTCCTTTGATTTAGTAAAGAAAGATCCTATCGTAAAATTTGAGATCAAATCTGCCAATGTTTTTGGTGGCACAATTAAAAGTAGACCTGCAAATTATCAATTAGGCACAAACACGGTAATCCCTATTTCGTTTTCAAAATTCGACCTGGCCAAAATACTCGAACTCTATAATCAGGAGTCAATTATTGGTACAGGTATCTTGAGTGGTTCAATTCCGATTAAAATTAGTTCAAAGGGAATAAGTGTAACTAACGGCTCCCTTAGTGCTGAACCTCCGGGTGGAGTTCTTAAATACTCTAGCCCAGCATTAAACTCAGAGGAGTCATATAAATTTGCGCTGAATGCGCTTCGGAATTTTCATTACCGTACTTTGACTGCCAAGGTCGACTACAATGACATAGGCAAACTTTTTCTAAATTTAAATCTACAGGGCGAAAACCCTGATTTGAATTCGAATCAACCTTTAAACGTCAATCTTACCGTCGAAGAGGATATACCTGATCTTATTCAAAGCCTTCAATTGACAGGCTCTATAGAGGAGGGTATTCAAAATACTCTTAGGAAATAAATAGGAGATTTATGATTTGTAATTTGAAGGACCCCTCCAAAGATATCCAATGCAATAAGTTTTATCTTATTTTCTTTGGGATACTTTTGGTTGGACTTGTTGCCTGCACACCACGCGTCGAAGTGGCAGTTCCTAAGGAACCCATTACAATAAATCTTAATGTTAAGATCGATCATGAAGTAAGAGTTCGTGTTGACAAAGATCTCGATAAAGTAATTTCAAAAGACAGCGATTTATTCTAATCTAATAAGGAAAAAATATGAATTCTAAAAACTTGCTCCGATACTTAGTTACAGCTTTATTTATTGCGGGTCTACCATCAGCATCATTTGCTCTGTCACTCGATGATGCTAAAGCAAAAGGTCTGGTTGGGGAGACTCCTACTGGGTACCTGGCTGCAGTTTCACCAAGCACAGAAGTTAATACACTAATCTCTGATATAAACTCCAAACGTAAAGTTAAGTATCAAGAGATTGCCAATAAGAACGGCACACCTTTACCAACAGTGGAGGCATTAGCTGGGAAAAAAGCTATCGAAAATACCGCCTCTGGCCAATTCGTTATGTCAGTATCAAGCCAGTGGCAAAAAAAATAAACTGGTTAGCAAATAAGGCTTGTGGGCCTATGTTTTGCCATGAGTGCTCGCGGAAAGTCTGGGTTCTCATTTCTCGAGGTCCTGATCGTAGTTGCGATCATCGCCATCATCGCATCGATTACAGCTCCTGCGGGGAGTATCGTACATGCCAAGATACGATTGCGACCTAAATGCGATCGCGGCATTGATGGATTGATGTTGGGGATGGCTGGTTATGCACAGGGGAGTTGATCTATAGACGATCCTCATCCGTGCTACCCCATTCATGCTACCAACACATTTTGGCTAGGCTGTTCATAATTTTAGGTTATTTTATAACAATCCAACTACTCATTTTTCTATATATGAATTAGCAGATTAATCCGATGTCAAAAGGTAAAGTAATCGAAGAGCAGATCTCTCTTATAGGTGGGGAAAAGCAAACTCCTGGTACAATTAAAATTTCCATCTTTTCCAAAACCAATTAGCATAATGGCGTACGAAAATGTCATCTGAAATGCGTGATACGTACATCATCCTAATATAAAATATTAGTTACCAAATAAATATCTCTTGAATGTGGCACATGATTTGCAAACAATTCTTGCGTAACTTGTTTAACGGTAATGTGGAGTAAAAAATGAAAAATATATTTATTATAACACTTGGAATTTTGATTGCCACCAACGAAGCATTTGCAGTGACCAACAATGAAGTAGCTGGCAAGACGACTATAGCAATTGATTCTGGCCAATTCTACGAGGCAGCTTAGTTGCTATAGATTCCGAACCGATTTTAAAAATCAATGAAGTCGCTATCGATTCAGAGCCAATATTACATAGCAATCCTAAGGCAATCGACTCAGAACCAATTCTGAAGGAAGAGCTTGGCGGTATGAGTATCATTTACAAAAAAGATGGAAAATACATTAAGGTTACCTATAAAGCTGCCAAGGCCGAAGCTGTAAGCGAGAAGGAAGGGAAAGATCGATAAAAGAAAGGCCAAGTCCAAAAGCTTCGCGATTCTCGATAATAAGTAAGAATAAATTATTGTCGGATACTGCGCTAGCCGCACCGCTTACAAAATCTTCGCCACCCGCGCCTTGACGACCTCAAGGTAGCGGGCTTTGGCGATTTCTGGGAGGAAGCTATTTTCAATACTGACTCAGCAGAGATTTGTAAAATCAGGCACTCTCTGAACACCATTTTGCCTCTTACTTTAAATAATGTAGAACAATTCTTAGCTCACACCTCAGTAGCTACACAACATTGCTTAGTAACGTTGTTAAGTAACTTTACTAAGTATAATTGGTTTTTCTATCCCTATGACATGCCGGTGCTACCCCAACAGTAAGATAGATGCTATCAACTTGGCCGATGGCTAAGCGTCTCTTTACAGCTTTATTACTTTTTTCGATCGCCCTGGGAATTCGGTTACATGGAGTCCAAGAGTACTTTCCCGTACCCGATGAACTGCTCTGGCGAAATAGAAGCAATACAATAATAAAAAAAGCTCGTGCTGGTGAGTATAGCAATCTAACATCACACCTCGACCATCCCGGCGTACCACCGGCGCTCTTGATGGCGGCCGCTGGCTGGATTGCCGAACGCTCCCAAGCTAACAAAGGAATTGATGAAGACCATCCTGACTATATCGACAGGCTTAGCTCTGCGAGAATAGCCATAGCTACGACGTCATCTCTAATAGCTCCCATGATGTTTTTGGCGAGCGCTCCATTTACTGGAGTAGTGACAGCTTTTTTTGGCGCTGCCCTTTTAACCTTAGATCCACATCACATATCAATGAGCCGTATGGCTCACCTGGACGCTCTACTTACTCTTTTTGTAACCTTAACTGTGCTGCTTTACGGACTTTCTATTGAGAAAAAAAGTCTCTCTTTAAAACTTCTTGCTGGTGTAACTTGGGGTCTAGCTGTTGCCACCAAGCCGACAGCAGCCATCTTAGTGCTTTGCTTTTTATTTTACAGATTGCTTAGATGGATTACTTTACGATCGCAGGTTAGTGCCTCAGAGAGAACTCTTCTTAATTGGAGCGATATTTGGACCGTTATTTTAGGCCTAACTACGTTCTCATTTATTTACACAAGACTTTGGCACCACCAGAGTGACTACTTGCTCCGACTTCACATACGAACTGTTTGGGCGAAGTATGCCTATAAATTTGGGTTATTTTGGAGCTCGCACCCAATTGCTACTGCTACCGTGGTATGTGTTGCACTCGCAAGCTTCTTATTTGTCATTGTAAAATCACGTCAGCAAAAGCTTACATGGACCTATCATTTAGCCATGTTTAATTTGGTGATCGGTTTTTTTGTGATAACCATGGATGTTTTCCCTGCGGTTTACGAAAATCTGTTTAGATTTGGGAAATGGGTACTTAACCTTAAGGGGCGTGATTTTGATGCCGGGGGTGAATGGAGCGTCGCTCAATTTGGCTACGCTGAGCTTTATTATCGCATGTTGCCGGAGCTGGTTATATTTGGATGCTTATTTGCGCTATTTATTATTATCACTGCTATTATCGCTGCTCTGTTTAAACGAAAAGGTCTAAAACAACCCGTCAAACAACCTGTTTTTGCATTCCTGCTTATCGGCACGGCAACCCTTTGGACGATTCCTTTAAGCATGAGCCTAAAGCAAGACTACCGCTACGTCATGCCGGTCATTCCATTGCTGTATATCTTTGCGAGCTGGGGAATTGTGTCTTTAGTTCAAAAGATTAATCCGCGAGCAGTCATACCGACTGTTTGTCTCATGCTAGGGATCAGTGCTTACGCCACTTGGAGCGTTAGTCCGTATTCCCAACTCTATCATAATGCCTTAAGCGGCGGGTTAGCAGACGCAAAAAACCATTCCCTAAAATTTCACTTTGCCGGCCACGAGGAGGCTGTGCGCCTGCTGCATGGACGTGCCAAAGGACTACCTCAAAAACAGGAGGTTTTACTGACTGGAGATGTGCCGAATGCTTTTAGAGCACACTACAAGCGGAATTTTCCAAAGGCGGAGCAAAATCTATCCTTCGAATCTATTAAGAGCAACAGAACGAGAACAGCAGACTATTTACTTGAGATTGGACTTCTGCCTGGACAGATGGAGGCGGTAAAAACTGCAACTACTAAGCTAGGAAATTTGAAAGAGATACACTCATTTAATTTTGAGGGTGTTGAGCTTTTGAAAATTTTTGAAGTTCCTCAACGACACTATCAAGAACCATTCAACTTCGATCTAGCTAAGGCTTCCAAAAATACGGGAAGCGCCAGGATCTACGCGGAGAGTCAGGCCATTGCTGATGCTTCCGGAAAGTATGTGCTCGAAGCTATTCCGGGAAGAGACAAAGCCGGTTTTCTAGTGTTTGGACTGATGAGTCGACTTAGCAGTGGTAAATATCAGGCTGAGTTCTCTCTCGCTATAGCCAAAGATGCTGTGTTAGATGATGGAGCCCATCCGGAAAACTATGCTGTCCGACTTGAATTTGGCAGCTCCTGCAACCGTATTGTAACTTTTGCTGAACTTGTTCAAAGTGAGTTTCGTAAATTTAATGTCGAATGCTCCTTTAAAGAGCCCGTTAAGACCCAGATAAGCGCCTACTGGTTTGGTAAAATACCGGTTGCTGTAAGTGCAATTGCGCTCGTTGAATCAAAGAGTATTGATAAAACATTCTAAAATAAAAGCCTGGATCTACCTTGAGTAGTTGCTGACAATAGGGGAACTGTTCCGAATGGCATTAAGATAAGCCATAAGCGGCGACTTTGTAATGAATTCTTGGTTTATTGAGAAGGTCATATTGCTTAGATCGTCGTTTAATAGCTCGAGGCTCGAATCTTTTTGGACGTAAAGGATTAATGATAATGTCGACGGGATTTGTATTTTTGATTGAATAAATGAGCCAATGCATAGAGTCAATAAAGCTGACTCTATGAACCGATACTGTATGCTTTACCGCTGTTTCTCGCATGACGAGTCGGACCAGGTTATAAACGATAGCAAAGGCATGGAGTTCTTGAAGTACGGAGCTTACGGTTTTGCATTTTAAAACTTCCATTCGCATTGAAGTTTTAAGGTGCTTGAAATTAGTCTCTACATTCCAGCGGGAGCGATAAAGTCCGTTAATTCCTTGAAGTGGATAGATTGCGCGCCACTTTCTTATCGCAGTGTAGATGAAAATAATTACAAAGAAGCCATATTGGTGTTTTATGAGCTAGGTAATATTTTTGAGCTCAAGAAAATTTTTATTGAGCAATATTTGTTTTCGGCTGCGAATTACAATATTAAGACACAGGCCTAAAAGAACCTGAACTTAAAATAGAATCTAGGATCCTAAATTAATAGTAAAATATTATGGATCTATTTCAACCAGTGGTTCAGTTAATAACCAAAAGCATACCTAAAAAACATGCCTACTATCGCCTGATCTTCTGAACCGCGCTGGCTGCACCAGGGGTGAATCACCACCATCACCCGCCACCTTTCATAACCTGCAAGATCTGCTTATAATCTGATGTCTATTTAGAGCTACTACGGCACTGCAATAAAAAATGATTGCGCAGCGCGATTATTGCCACCTGTTACCTGTGCTCCAGCAGCTGTTAAAGTCGCAGAATATGTACCAGTAGCGGCATTATTCTCAGCCAAACATGCCGCAAGATCTACGGTGAATGAGAGTGTATTATCTGCATCAGGTGCTGCGTCTACTGTCACAGTGTCTCTCAGTGGCCAGAGCTGATTACCACCAGTTGTATCAAGAGAACTAAGACCGCTAAAAAGTTCGTCAGAGCAACCAAACTCCTGAGTGGGTGTGCTTATAATAAGACCGTATTGTAGCCCGGCGATATCTCGAAAAGAACCTGTCTCCGTTCCGATCGGAAGACGTTGCGGACGCCAGAACGTAACTGTAAAGGTATCGCCGGTAAGGGTGATCGGACTTCCTTCTGAGGTTCCTGGAGGAGAGTCATAATCTATGGTTTGCACACCGGAACCCACATCAAAACTCTTCATGGCAGGAATAGTAACGAAGTAAGAGGGAATTGAGATCGGCCGCCTCTCAGCGACTATAGATCCGTTCATGAACTCAATAGTTGCCAAATCTCCCGGGCGAAACTGTGCAGTCGTTACTCGTGGTTGAACCGATGCCACAAAAACATTCCGATCTCCCTGAAATCCAGATATCAAATCTAAGTTTGGAAAGCCGCTGCCATCATCATTAAAACTGGACCATACTCCGCTTGGGGGAGTGGTAGACTCGCTTACACCGCCGACTATAGAAGTGCTACCACCATCGGCTTCGCTGCGACAATAAAGCAATGAGGAATCACATACTACGTGAGCACCATCGTAAGTTTCCTCTTCCACACCAAAGAAATATACAATGTTAAAACCATTTTCACCGCTAAATACATCATCAATGTCATCCTGAGTAACTGTTCCGACATTTACATTAAGAGTTTGTGGAATGCTCAAAAATAGCGTGGTAAAAGGCATATCAACCCCGTCTGTTTCCAGTATTCCCGGTCCACCTAATCCGGATTCCTCATCATTCTCCTCCTCATTCTCCTCCCCCGAAGAATCAAATGGATTAGCTATCAGATCTCCATCTATGTCTTGATCGAAGATATCGATAATTCCATCCTTATCACTATCACGTCCGCCTGATGGTTGAGTGCTCGGCGTAGTTGCGGAGACGAACCCGTTATTTCCAGCCCCAATTGGAACTCCATTGACAGCAGTTGCTCTGCGTTTCCCAACAGAAATACTGGGTAAATTTTTAACAAGCTTCGCGTAACCGGCCGCTAGATCGATAGGACCCAAAGAGATATTGCTTTTACCAGGCGGTACTTTTCCGGAGAAAAATATGCTTACTTTCGTGTCACTATTTTTCTTCAGCACAACAGGTCCAAAACTTTGGCCCTGGTTGCCCAAAAAGAGAGAGGCCTTCCCTAGGCGAGTTAACTTCACCTTTTTAAACGAAAACTTTCCCGATTCTGGAAGTATTTTGCTTTTAATAATCTCGCCATTGGCAGCTACTAAGAATAGTTGATATCCCCCGCCATCTTTTATCTTGCCGGTTACGTTTGTTTTGGTTGAAGGTGCCGCATTTGCGCTAACGAATGCAAAACCGATGGTTAGTAAGGAAATCAAAAATGAGCGGATCATTGTGTTTATATCTCCAGAAAAGATGATTAGGTCTCCAGCACTGAACATCGACAAGAGTCACTAACTTCTAAACTTAGAAGTTAAAAACGATGTTTTCTATAGGTTTAAGGGATTATAGCAGTATCTACTGTACTTGGGCTCTTATGCCCCCCTACTTTAAATTTAAGTTTGCCGTGCTTATAAAAGGTAGTCGTATAATTTTTGGGGATAAATATGTTTAAAAGAATTACGCTTTTTATCCTGACTAATATCCTGGTGATGGTGACGATATCTATCGTCCTTAATTTGCTTGGAGTGCAACCTTACCTAACTACAAACGGAATTAACTATGAAAACTTAATGGTCTTCTGTTTTGTTTGGGGTATGGGCGGATCCCTAATCTCTTTGGCAATCTCAAGAATGATGGCCAAATGGATGATGGGGGTTAAGGTAATTGATGCTCGAAATCCTGCTGGCAACAGTGATGTCTTACAGATGGTTCATAATCTAGCCAAAGGTGCTGGGTTATCGGACCATGCCCGAAGTTGGAATTTTAGGTTCAATGGTTGCTATGTGGTTCTCTAGGCAACGTGAATTCAGAGCTGATGCAGGAGCTGCAAAACTAACAGGGAAATCTGGCATGATTTCAGCCTTACAGGCACTTGGAAAGATGAGTGGCAGAATTCCTGTGGAAGAACATGCCTCCGTGGCTGCTTTTAAGATCTCAGGTCGCCAATCTAAGTTCTTTAAACTTTTGTCTTCTCATCCGCCAATGGAAGAGAGGATTGCCCGACTTAATGCGCTGACCTAAATCTAGATGCAAAAAGCTTTCTACGAAAACACCATGGCCTCGGAGGAGAGACCATGGCTGAATGAGAATTTACCCGTGAGTAAATCAGTGCCCGTATTCTGTGCGCCACACTACTACTTTTTTTCTATTCCGAACCTTGAAGCTTAACAAGCTTGTTATAAAGGCCTAGAACTAAAATTGTAGGTACCCATTGACCGATGAACTGCGCATCGTCTTTGCGGCCAAAAAGTCGCAAAGTAGCAGACAAACCGATTGATCCGAGGGCGAGACCTAAAAAAGTAGCGGAAGGTACTTTTGATGTCCAACTTTCAATCTGTTTGGTCAACGAACCTTCACCACTTTCGTTAGCTTGCACGCCATCTTCACTGACCGCATCTATCCCGTCTCTAACTTTTTCGACTCCGTCTTTAACCTTCTCGACGGTATTTGACACGATATTGTTCTGTAAATGTTTTGCTCCTTCGTTCCCATCCGTAGAGTGACTCAATTTATCATTTGTATCGACACTTGTATTGACACTTCCCCAATGCGTTTCCATATATCTTCCTTGCTTATAAATTAAGGGACAACAATCACACGTATTCTTTTTTATTATCATGATGCCAGTCATACAATGCTTAAGTATTCTCTCGTAAATTCTGCGCCATAAAATATAATATTTTTAAAGGAAACTTGTGGGAGTACTCAATGTTAAAAGTGGAGATGAGGCTCTTAATCTGTATTACGAAGATTGGGGTAGCGGTGAGCCGGTAGTCGCGAAGGACTTTTTAGAATTTATTAATAGCCGCTGAGCCTATTCCTAAATTGCGAATCATATCTCGTCGTGAGTAGTTTGTTTCCATCTGGGAAAAACGGTGCGACGATAAATAAAATATACTGGTGGTTTCCTGTAATACCTTTCAAGAAAGCCATAATTAGGTGTAAGATAGTATAAATTTATTGAGGACCCCCTTGAAGCCATCTTACTTTCTGTTTGTAAATGCTGTTGCCTACATTGGACTAGGTATCTTATGTGCGGTAGCTCCATGGAAGACTGCTGAACTGATCGGGCTGAATCTTATAGGCCCAAAGGGGCTAGTAGAGTATCTAGCTGTATACGGTGGTCTTGAATTCGGGTTGGGACTATTTTTCGCTTACTCTTTTTTTAATCCCTTAACTCACAAGACAGCTATTATTTTCGCAACTTTTTTGTATTCTGGAATTGTCGCGTTCAGAGGATTAGGAATGATCTTTTACAGCTCGCCGACTGAAGACCTAGGATGGCTTCTGTATTCAGTTGAGATTACCTGTTTAGTACTTTCGATTCTTATTCTTCGCAGTAGTAAGTTTCGAATTTAATTTAGATCATTATTCTAAAAGAAGGATTAGAAAAAAATAACAGTATTGAAGAACGTTTTATTGGTCAGAAATACTGTTTTGTGGCGATGGCTAGACCATCTTAGAGCAGAATGCAGAAATTTATTCCTTTTTATTTAATATCAAAAAAGCGACGCCAGGATGTTCCAGTTAGAACCCTTGGCGTCACCTTTCAATTTATTACTTAGTATATAGCGCCGCTATTAATGCTGCGCTTAACTCTACCTTCCGGAATTGACGCTTCGATCTTCGTTCTGATCCTTCTCTGTCATCCGGCGTGCCTGACTGCCATTCTTTGTGCTATCTGATCGAGCGTCTGACTTACTACGGTCTTTTTTCGATTTTTCTTCTGCTGAACCATTGCGGTCTTTTTTATCTTTTTTCATTGTGCCTTTCCTTTTAATTATTAACTACCGGTTTCTATCCATGCGACGAGTCTCTCCTAGAAGTCACAAGAATTGCATGACAGACATCATGGAAAGAAAGTTGCATCCAGTGCGCCAGATAGCTTATAGAGGAGCATATATAGTAATTGTCAAAATGTTTGCAACAAACTGTATTAACTGACCCCTCACATTAGTGTCTCAATCTTTATGACAACTGCTATAAATCAGCTTCCCAGTAGGTACCTACGAGCCTTCTGGAAAAGATCAGCGAGAGTTGTATTTGTGTAGTTAAGCTTTTATAGAGATACGATCTTTAGTGGATCGGTTTTGAGGTCTTCAAGACTTTGTTGGCTTAGAATATCTCTGCCCTGCTTCCAATTAATGATTCCAAGATGCGCTTTGGGATACTTGGCTTTAAAGGCATTTAATCCACTTAGTTTTCCTGGTCTTCCAGATTTAACTTCAATTGCTATAATTTCTTTTCCAATTTTTAAGACGTAGTCGACCTCAAGATTTCTATCTCGCCAATAGTAAAGTTCATCAGCTATCTGCCTTAGGGCAGTCCCAACAGCATCTTCAAAAACTCTTCCCCGCCAGGCCGCGTTAATTTGCTCCGGACGTGTGTTCGTCGTGGCTGATATTAGGCTAGGGTCTAGCGGTAGAATCTTTGGACTAGATGTTCTGGTTGATAGGGCACCCCCACCATATTTGTAAACTAACTTTAATAAATGAGCACTCTCTAAGATCTCAAGATAATGTTTTACCGTTGCAACTGCTCCTTTATCCTGAAGCTGGCCAATTAATTTTTGAAAAGAGATCTCCTGGGCTGGATAACCCATAGCTACAAAGAATAATTGACGCAGTAAAGTAGGATTTCTAATGTCGGTAAGGTTTGAAAGATCTTTTGAAAGAACATTTTCAATGATTGAATTTAACAGGTAGTCACGCCAACGTTGATAATCATTTATAAATGGTGTGGCTCCTGGATATCCACCAAAAGCTAAAAAATCTTCGAAAGTAAAGTCAAAACACTTCTTCATTTCAAAGAAGCTCCAATGTGGCGCTGGAATTATTTCGTATCTACCGGCTAGGCTGTCGACCAATCCTCTCTGAAGTCTAAAACTAGCTGAACCAAGTATGACGATCTTAAGTGCTAGCTTTTTTGATTCATCATACAGTTTTTTTAGTGCTTCACTCCAATTCGGTACTTTTTGTATTTCATCTATGACAAAAAGAGCACCCTTTCCCAGATCCCTGGCCCTCTGAAAATGAAGAGCCAACCACTCAGTTGAGAGAGGTTGAAGGGTGTCAGCTGACACCATCAATTTACCACCATCCCATGAGTCAACGATTGACGTTACCCCAGTAGTTTTCCCAACTTGCCTTGGTCCAACCACAGCTTGAATCAAAGGGGCTTTTTCTCTTAACCTTTCTGTTAGTGTATTCTCGAAATTTCTAATTAATTTCATATGTTAACAAATTGTAATATATACATTACAAATTTGTCAACTATATAAGAGAATTTGCCAGTGAGTAGATCAGTACCCGTATTCTGTGCCCCACAATACTTCAGCGCACTCGGCGACTTCTTACTTTGTCGTCTCTCCTTTGGGGGAGTACCCAATGCCTTTCGATTTATAAGATCGTTGATAGTAAGTTTGTTGCGATTGAGTTGTGTTCTTTAAAGTCAGTGGCAAAACCCATATAACTACCGAGATTGATTGACATCAAGATCTCTTAAAATCTTCCCTAAATAGAGCTTAATATTGGATTTTACCTCTATATTTAGCTAAGATTACATCCTCAATATTAGTTAATAAAAGTTTTAGTAAGTTATGGAAAACGAACAAGAAATCTCTCAGATCTTTATAGAAGATGAAATGCGCCAATCGTATATGGACTACGCCATGAGTGTAATCGTTGGGCGTGCATTGCCGGACGTTCGAGATGGCTTAAAGCCGGTTCAGCGACGAATTGTCTATGCGATGTTTAGTGAGGGCCTAGCTTCCAATAAAAAGCATTCAAAATGCGCTGGTGTTGTCGGTGAAGTTTTAAAGAAGTTTCACCCTCATGGTGATATGCCGGTTTATGAGGCTCTGGTTAGATTAGCCCAGCCTTGGAATCTTCGTTACCCACTGATTGATGGACAGGGTAACTTTGGATCGATTGATGGAGATCCTGCTGCTGCCTATCGTTACACTGAATGCAGAATGACTGCGATCTCTGAGCGATTACTTGAAGACATTGAGAAAGAAACTGTAAAATTTATTCCAAACTTTGATGGTTCAGTTGATGAGCCATTTGTTCTCCCCGCCTCCTTTCCTAATCTTTTAGTAAATGGTGCTGACGGTATTGCTGTTGGTATGGCGACCCATATCCCACCTCATAATCTTACCGAGGTAATTGATGGAGCATTCGCACTTATTGAAAACCCTGATATCGATGTTGCTGGGCTCATGAAACATATTCCCGGCCCTGATTTTCCAACGGGCGGTATAATCTCTGGAGTTAGCTCAATTGTTAGTGCCTATACCAATGGACGCGGAATTGTTCAGGTTAGAGCAAAGACTCATATTGAAAATTTAAAGAAGAAAGCCCGCGAATGCGAAGCGATCATAGTTACTGAGATCCCTTATCAGGTAAACAAATCCCGCCTTATTGAAAAGGTGGCGGATCTTGTTAATGACAAAAAGATAGAAGGCATTTCAAATATTAGGGATGAATCCGATCGTCAAGGGATGAGAATTGTTTTTGAATTAAAACGAGATGTTTCATCTGATGTTATTTTAAATCAGCTCTATAAATTAACGCCGATGCAGACAAGTTTCGGTATTATTAATTTAGCTATCGTTGATAGTCGTCCGGTTGTTTGTTCCTTAAAAACTCTACTTACTCACTTTTTAAATCATAGACGCGACGTCATTGTAAGACGGACTCAGTTTGATCTTAGAAAATCTCTTGAGCGAATGCATCTCTTAGACGGCTTTAAGATTGCATTGCTTAATCTTGATGATGTTATTGCTCTAATTAGAAAGGCTCAAACTCCAAAAGAGGCTAAAGAGGGCCTAATTGCTAAGTATAAACTTAGCGATGTTCAAGCTCAGGCGATCTTGGATCTCCGTTTGCAAAAATTAACCGGGATGGAGCGATTATCCATTGAGCAAGAGCACGAGGAGTTATTAAACGAGATCGGACGCCTAAAAGGAATCTTAGGTGATAGTAAAAAAGTTGATAAAATTATTAGCGATCAGCTAACTGAAATTAGGGAAACTTTTGGAGATGCCCGTCGTAGTCAGATCCTCGATCACGACATCTCAATTGAAGTTAAAGATCTGATTGAAGATGATGAAATGGTCGTATCAATCAGTCATAAGGGATACATTAAGAGAACTCCGTCAACGAACTTCCGCGCGCAAAAGCGGGGCGGTAAGGGAGTAACTGGAGCATCAACTAAGGATGACGATTTTACTGAGCATTTATTTATTTCATCGAATCGTGCTGATCTCCTTTGCTTTACAAGTACCGGACGACTTCACTGGATTAAGATTTATCAGTTACCAGAGGCGAGTCGCATTGCCCGCGGACGGGCCTTAGTAAATCTTTTAAACCTGAAAGATGATGAAAAGATTAGTGCTGTTCTTTCAGTCAAGGAATTCTCTGAAAATCAGTTTGTATTTATGGCTACTCAGCGTGGATATATTAAGCGAGTCAGTCTCTCTGATTTCTCAAACCCACGACGGGGAGGAATTATTGCAGCTAATCTTGCGGATGATGATTCATTAATCGGAGTCGGAATCACTGACGGCAGTAATGATATCCTGCTGGCGACAGCTAGTGGTATGGCGATCCGCTTTGCTGAAGAGGACGCTAGAGTCATGGGTCGAAATGCTCGTGGTGTTAGAGGCATCCGTTTAGAGATGGATGATAAGCTTGTCAGCATGACAGTTGCAAAGGCAGAGGGAGCCGATGCTGCGAATCTTACTTTCTTTACAGTTTGTCAAAATGGATACGGGAAGCGCACAGCTGTTAGTGACTATCGACGACAAGGCCGTGGCGGTAAAGGACTGATCGATATTCAAACTGAAGATCGTAATGGCCCAGTTGTAGATGCCAATGCTGTAGTTGATGAAGATGAATTGATGATTATTACTTCAGCTGGAAAAGTTATAAGAATTAAATCTGGAGACGTTTCAGTTATTGGTAGAAATACTAAGGGTGTTCGCCTGATCAATCTTGATGAGGGAGAAGTCGTTGCTGCTGTTGCTAAAATCATGGAAAAGGATGATGAGAACGGTAATGGCAATGGTAACGGGAATCATAAGGATGCAGATTCTACTAAGGACACTGACTCTAAGGACACTGTTTCTAAGGATACTGATTCTAAGGATCCAGAGGCCAAATAATAATGGCAAAAATATCAGTTCTTGGGTTAGGAAATTGGGGCACTGCCTTAGCCCATCACCTAGCACGGAGTGGGCATTCTGTTACTGGCTGGACAAAGGAAGATGAAGTTATAGACGGCATTAAAAAAAATCGCCGTAATCCAGCATGTCTTACTGATATTGAGCTTGATAAAAATATTGAAGCAACTTCGGATCTTTCTAAGGCACTTGATTCCGAAATAGTTCTGATTGTTTTTGCCTCTGCTGCATTAAAAGAGATGATTCCAAGGTTAACTCTAAAGCCAGGCACAATTTTAGTTAGTGCCATTAAGGGGCTTGAGTCAAGTACAGCGCTAACCCCCTTACAATTTGCCGAACTACATCTGCCACAGAAAACTTCACTAGCCACAATCTCCGGCCCTAGTTTTGCTCGTGATGTTATAGCTAATAAGCCGTGTGGTGTTGTGGCTGCTTCTAAAGATGAAGCTGTCGCCCTTAAAGTGGCTGAAACATTTTCCGCCGGCATGTTTCGCGTTTATCACTCTATCGATCCAATAGGAGTAGAACTTGGAGGCGTTCTTAAAAATGTAATCGCTCTCGCTGCTGGAATATCTGATGGGCTTGCTTTAGGTGATTCAGCACGCACCGCCCTTATTACAAGAGGTTTAGCTGAGATGACAAGATTGGCAGTAGCCATGGGAGCCGACACCAAAACTCTCTTTGGCCTCTCCGGTTTAGGCGATCTAGTAATGACTGCTTCCTCAGACTTAAGTCGCAATCGCACTGTTGGACTTAGACTCGGTGCCGGTGAAGATCTTAAAAAGATCCTCTCTACCATTGGCTCGACCGCTGAAGGAGTAACCACTACGCCACTAGTTGTTAAGCTTGCTGAAAAATACCACGTCGATATGCCGATCTCAAAAGGTACCCTCGCCATCATCGAAGGGAAAGCTACTGCTAAAGAGATGCTTACTATGTTACTGGCTCGGCCGATTAAGCGGGAGTAGGTTTTCTCTTGAATTTACTCTAGTAACTTCACATCTCACATTCATATAAGGCTATTGATATGGATGTGTTACATAGCACTTTAACTCCTTAGAGTTATATGACCCTAAAAAGACTACATGTGCTGTTCGTATTAAGGCTAGTTGGATATTAAGTAACAGAGTTGGTTTTCATTCTAGATAAACTTGGAACGGATCTTGAATGTAAAAATATGCATAAATTAGGCATTTAAAATTACAAGAGTCGAGCTATGAAAGAGCTACATCAAAATACCCCAGTAAAGATCTTTGTTTCCTATTCAATACTATCAGCCGTCGTTAGTTTTTTTGTCGGGGCAATTGTTCTTTTGGCCCTCTCTCTTTCTACTATCTAAATGCAAACACGACGGCAGCTTACAAGAATAGCCACCAATTCTCTTCATAGGTCCATATTTCAGATCTCACACGATCTCTTTTGTTCTGTTATTCTAGGGGTTTAGTTCTGGTAATCTCTAACATTGGATGAGGTTCACTAAGCGGCATGAAATCTGCATATATTATGCATTATATCTTGGGTAAAGGTTGCCCTATCTTTTAGGAGATTTTATGAGACGGTTTTTTTCTTGCTTTATATTTCTTTGCTTTTCATCCTCTGCGTTTGCATATGAGATTAATATGAACTCTCCTATTAGCCCTCACCTACCAGCTAACGGAGTTAAGCAGGGAGGGCCAATCTTTGCATTTACGCAAGCACAGATTGCCAACATGAACACCCTATCCTTAGGAATCCGGGCTAGTATTTCAATGGGAGCATGGATGAATTGTTACGTTCCATCAGCTGGCCTTCAAAGTGTTGAGAGAACTTATGAGGCAAAACTTAGTATGGAGATACTAGATGCTGCGGGTGATATTCCTTTAAGAGCAGACATAGTTAGTACGAATAACTCAGCAACTGGAGTCGGGGCTGGTGAATTTACTTCCGATACGTTGGAGACTGATGGAATACGTGGAAGAGTTCAAATTAGCCCTGAACAGCTCTTACTTTTAAAGGAATATGCAACTAAAAGTCCAGACGGGGAGCTACTTCAAATTAGATTTTTTGTAGAAGGACTAAGAGATAGTATCGATTTTCTTTCACCAACTTGCTCGAGTTATCCTGGATTTGGTGCTTTAAGTGCAGCTGGTACTGTTAGTGTTCATGCCATCATAGCTGACTAGAAATTTATATAAACCCTAACATAAAGGCCACAGTGATTGATTAAGATCACTGGGGCCTTTGTCTTACTTTTCCTTACCTTTATCCAAAAGCACTCTCTCCTAACTATTCGTAGCTTACTGAGAGACGGTCTCTATAGTTACTCAATAATAACTACGATATATAAAGAGGGACAAAGAGGAGCATCTGTTAAATCTATCTTCTATTTGATCCATATTGATACTCATGCATCATAGAGCGTTTATACCATTTATTGTTGCTAATCTTTTAGCTGTTGGCATTCAATGTGCTGAAGCAATAGATATAGATATTTCTAACCTTGGTGGAGATTTAAGTACGGACTTTACAGATCGAGATGCTATTCAAGTCCCTGCACCTAATATCACTACAGATGAACTAAGAGTTCAGCAGGTCGATGGGTTTGAAGTTTTTCATATAATAAAAAACAAACAAACAGGGTTAGGCCCATTTTTTAATAGTAATTCCTGTGGACGTTGTCATATTAATAACGGTCGCGGAAAGGTTAAATTCTCTCAAAAGCGCAAGCTCAGTACGATGGTCATAAAGGTGGCACTTAAAGGGTTAAATGATGATAGCTCTCCAAGGGATGTTCCCAAAGTTGGAGAGCAGCTTTTAGATATTACAAAAAAAGGAAAGCTTCGGTACCAGATTAAACTGACTTATAAGTCGGTTAATGGAAACTATGCTGATGGAACACCTTATAAATTGCGGAAACCGAAACTTCGATTCGTTATTGGAAAGAAAAAGGAAAAATTCTTTGCTCATTCCTTACGGATGACACCGATGGTGATTGGACCTGGACTCCTTGAGGCAATTGATGATTCAACTATTCTTGGATTTGCTGATCCAAATGACATGGATAGTGACGGCATCTCTGGAAAGGTTCAGTATGTGCCAGATCGAAAGACGGATACCTTAAAAATAGGCAGATTTGGCTTTCGGGCAAGCCATCCAACCCTAGAGCAACAATCAGCAGCAGCAGCCTTTCATGATATGGGCGTTATCAACTCTCTTTTTAATCCGAAAGGTAAATCCCTAGAATTATCTGACGAAGATCTAAGTATTTTATCTATCTATCAAGTGCTTGCCTCTATGCCTAAGGCTAGAGATCAGAATGATCCAGAGGTTATTTCAGGAAAAGCAATTTTTAGCACAATAGGATGCGATGATTGTCATAAAATGAATATCACTACGGGAGCGCATTTATATACTGAACTATCTAATCAAGTCATACATCCTTTTACTGACCTTTTATTACACGACATGGGTGAAGGATTGGCCGATACCCGCGCTGAATTTGAAGCTAGCGGTTCAGAATTTAGAACAACACCACTGTGGGGATTAGGATTCTCAGAGACTCTCTCAAAGGTAAAAGCGAATTTTTTACATGACGGAAGAGCAAGAACCATTGAAGAGGCTATTTTGTGGCATGGCGGGGAGGCAGAATCGTCTCAAGAGCAGTTCAAAAATCTTTCAAAGGTAGATCGAGATGCAATACTTAGATTTCTAAGATCTCT
>CAZFXN010000035.1:0-30839 GCA_964523015.1 uncultured Bdellovibrionales bacterium
ATGCATTTTTATTCTCCAACGATGAAAAAATGAAAGCACTTGGCAAAAAACTCGGCACTAAAATTATTCAATCGTAAAATTCATGAGATAGAACGGCTCAAGAACTCCTGTTCCGACCCGAAGGGGAGGAATCAGCAGATTCATTTTGTTCTACACCGTCCTGCCAATTCACATTGGGCTGCAGTTTTTTGGTAGCACAATCTCGAAGGTATAAATTTATCAAATTCTGATACGGAATTCCAAATGAATCAGCTAGCTTCTTAAAATACTCAACAGTTAGTGCATCAAGGCGAATGGTAATTTGCTTCTTAAGCTTAGAGGCATAGGGGTTTTTTATGGAATTTGAAAAATCATATTCTTTTCTCATAGTGCACCTCTATAGTATTTTTGTTCTATCTTCGTAGCCTTCCGAGCTGATATAATTCCAACAACTAAGTCCAACAACTAAGTCTCAGAGACTTCGTGGTAGGACTTCGTGGTAGATCAAAAAAATTAGAGGCCAGGTTTGGTCATTGAGAGTAAATCTAGTAACTTAGCTAACTCTTTCTCATCTAAGACTTTCATCTCCTGAGCCACCTGACGTACGGTTTTGTCCTCTTTATATGCAGTCTTGGCCAACTGTGCAGCTTTATCGTATCCGATTACAGGCGCCAACGAGGTGCAGGTCGAAAGACTCTTCTCGGCATACTCAAGACATTTATCCTCATTTGCTGTAATTCCAGATACGCATTTTACAACAAAGTTATTTGAAGCATTCGCTAACAATTCAATTGATTCTAAAAGATTATGAGCTAAAACTGGCATCATCGCATTGAGTTCAAAATTTCCGTGTTGTCCACTGACAAGAACTGCAGTGTCATTTCCCATCACTTGAGCTGCCACCATCATTACAGACTCACAAACTACTGGATTAACCTTAGCCGGCATTATACTTGAACCAGGTTGAATCTCTGGAAGACCAATCTCTCCAATTGCACAGCGAGGCCCTGAAGCAAGCCACCGCAGATCATTTGCAATCTTCATTAGAGAACATGCAATTGTTTTCAACTGCCCACTTAGCTCAACACAAGCATCCTTACTCCCTTGAGCTTCAAAGTGATTACGAGCCTCAACATACTTCATCTTAGTTAATTTGTTAATTTCAGCGATGGCTTTACCAGGAAATTCAGGGTGAGTATTTACCCCCGTTCCAACTGCTGTACCGCCCAAAGCGAGTTCTTTGATGGACTCCTGAGCACGCTTTATCCGTTCTATTCCAAATTTTATCTGAGCAGCATATCCACTAAACTCCTGACCCAAAGTTATTGGGGTGGCATCCTGCAAATGTGTTCTTCCAGATTTTACAACATTAGAGAACTCCTTAGCTTTCTTTGAGAAAGCCTCTTCAAGATTTCTTAGTGCTGGTAAGAGATCTTTCTCTAAGGCTTCGCCAGCAGCGATATGGATCGCAGTTGGAATAACATCATTAGATGATTGCGACATGTTAACATGATCATTTGGATGAATAAGATCTCGCTCTCCCTTAGCTGCACCCATAATTTCAAGAGCACGATTTGTTATCACCTCATTACAGTTCATATTGGTTGATGTACCTGAACCAGTTTGGAAAATATCAATCACAAAGTGTCGATACACCTCACCAGAAATTAGATCATCAGTAGCCTTACAGATGGCATCGCATTTTTTTTGGTCAAGTAATCCCAAAGAGGTATTCGCTATGGCAGCAGCTTTTTTAATCAATCCTAAAGCAGCCACAAAATTCCTTGAAAACCTCAAATTACTAATTGGAAAGTTAAGCACGGCTCGCTGGGTCGAGGCTCCCCATAACGCATCATCTGGCACCTCCATTTCGCCCATTGAATCTTTTTCCTTTCGCATAAATCTACATCTCCACACTTAATACCAATTATGAACGCCTATCCTTCTAGAAATAGGATAAGCAATAATACCTTTTCTTAGTTAGAATATAATTCTATGAATAGACCATAGTATAGTTAAACCCTAAATCAATGCCCAATTTTTAGCGATGACTTCTTATGCTCTTGAGTGCTATTCTATAATATAGGAAACATAGAAATTCTCGTTATTCTGTATAGATATGAATCAACCAGCCACGCCTACTTCTGCTCCCTCTAAAAAATCACCTATGTCGTGGCTCCTCCCTGCTAAAGCTGAGGTTATTAGTGAATTAAGAGTGCTACTTGATGACTCGCGTATGTCAATCGATGTTCAAGCAGCCTGTGCTCTAAAAGATACTGTTATTGCGATAGAGTTAATCAAGTCTGCAAACGCTACTGACGCTACAGCTTCACGTCCAACTATAACAACAATACGAGGAAGCATTCAGCGATTAGGAAACGCAGAAGTTCATGCTAGACTTGATGAGATACTTACTCGTGAGCCAATTGATACGCCTGGAGTATCTGAATGGTTAGAAATTTATAGAGAGCACTGCCGCATCCTCTCTCAATTAACCGGAATTGTGGCAGAGGTAAAAATTACTCCCTATGTTGATGAGTGTAGAACTTCATCCATCTTTACTTATTTAGGAGACATGCTAGCTGCCGCATTTTTAAGGGAAGAGTATGTTGTTAATGCACATGCTTGCACACGAAAAGTGCTAAACTACCGACTCGCTCAAAAATACCACCTCGATCCAGAGCAAACCCAGATTAAGTATCTTCAAAAAAATGGAATTCCTGAAGTTCTTATTTTTCCACTCGATAGAAAAGCAACGACTAAGGATCCGCGTGGGGCAGCGATGCGCCCAATCTGTACCGCTTCTCAGGAACTCTTTGAGGCTTTTATAAATGGAAAATGGGATCGGTATAAAACAATAGATAAACTCCCAAGTAGTAGCTTAGTAAAAGTTCTACAGCTTAGTGAAGTGCAGTATCAGAGACTGATTGAACGCATTGAAGCACTCCTAAATCCTGAAAAATAGCGAAGATGAAAGTATACCTAGATAACAACGCAACAACTCCCGTGGATCCGCGGGTTAAAGAGGCCATGGCAAGATCGCTTGATACTCTCTGGGGAAACCCTGCTAGCACCGTGCATGCTTGGGGTTGGCAAGCTGAAGAGTTAGTAACCATTGCCCGTGAGCAGGTTGCCCAACTTCTTAAAGTAGATCCTAAGGAAATTATATTTACAAGCGGAGCGACTGAAGCTATCAACCTTGCAATCCTTGGATTTCGTGAAGCAAAACCAAAAAGAATTCTTTATTCAGCTATAGAGCACAAAGCTGTTTTAGATGTAATTGAAGAGATTAAAAATTATGGTTTTGAAACAAAACAGATCAACGTAAATGATGCCGGTCTTTTAAACTTAAAAATGTTAAAAGAAGAGCTGGCGAACCCAACCTTATTAGTCTCAATTATTGCGGCTAACAATGAAATAGGAACGATTCAAGATCTAGCTGCGATTTCTAAACTTTGCCAAGAAAGGAATGCTCTTTTACATCTTGATGTAACCCAACTCTTAGGAAAAGAAGATTTCTCAGCAAAAGAAATTAAAGCTGATCTTATCTCCTGCTCTGCTCATAAAATTTATGGCCCTAAGGGAGTTGGGGCTCTGGCGATCACACAAAATGCGAAAGATGAGATCCGCCCGATCCTATTTGGTGGTGGTCACGAAAATGGATTACGATCAGGCACTCTTAACGTTCCTGGAATTGTTGGTTTTGGAGAAGCCTGCAAGATAGCCCGACTAGAGCTTGAGCAGATCCGATCTCATCTTATTAAGCTAACAGATCTTTTACTAAGTGGACTAAAGGAACAAATTCCTAACATAAAACTAAATGGCTGTGGGGATACCAGGATTCCAGGTAATTTAAACCTTTGTATCCCTGGCCTTAATGTAACTTCACTTTTATCAAAACTAAGCTCAGAAATTGCACTTTCATCTACCTCTGCTTGCCTCTCAAAAAGTAGTGGAGGATCTCATGTTCTTGAAGCTATTGGACTAACAGCGGAAGAGAGAGCCTCGAGCTTTCGTATTGGAATCGGTCGATTTAATACTGAAGCAGAGATTGAGTTTGCTATAAAACGGATCGTCACATTAGCAAAAAAACTTATAAAGTAAGCTTTACGTCTCCATATAGACTACTTTATACCCTAGTTGATAAAGCAAGTAATTTATTCGATAATGTACCTGCGTTTGGTTCAGACATTATTTTTTAAAGCTGTATAGGTCAGTATGATTAAACATTCCTCTCTTGTTGCCTTATTATTTCTTGGTGCTTTCAATTCGCTCATTGCACCTATCAATGTTTCGGCTGAAAGTGTTCGAATAGCTATAGTCGATATGGATCGCGTACTAAACGAATCTAAGGAAGCAAAAGTAAAGAGGGGTGAGCTAGAAAAAATAAAAAGTGCGAAACAGAAAACCTTAGAGGCACAGAAAACTACATTGACTAAGTTAGAGAAGACCTTAAAGGATAAGAAAGTAAGCACTAACTCTAAAGAAGCAGATGACTTTCGTGCTCAAGCTAGAGATTTTACCCGCAAAGCCAAAGATGCAGAGGAAGATCTTAAAAGAAAATACTTAGCCTCAACCAAAATACTTATTACAAAGGCCCAGGGCATAATTAATAAATATGCTGCTGCTGAGAAATTAAACCTAGTACTGGAGCGTGGAAAGGAGCAAAGTGGCGCAGTTCTTTATAGTAGCAACGTGCTAGATATTACAGACGAAATCATTAAACAGATGAATGCTGGATAATCTTATAGTTAGCAGCAAGGATTACCTCTTAAAATGAGTTATCAAGACCTTGTGGATCATGAGAATTTCTCTGCCCTCATGGAAGACTCTGCGAGCGGAGATAAAGAAGCATTAAAAGAGCTTTATAGTATTTTTCTCTCTCAAAAATTCTTTGTTCCTGAGCGGTTTCAAAGAGAGAAACTAAGCCATGAGCCAGCCTATCCGAATGACTTTATAAACATCCTTGGAATTAAAGATGCTGACCGAGTTATCATCCCTGTCTTTTCCTCTAAAGAGGGCCCTTTTGAATGGTTTGGAGAGGAGCTTAGAGTAGCGCTCTTTACAGGTAGTGAGATAATTAAAAAACTGCCGACCGATTGGTGGATCGTTTTAAACCCTAATTTAGATCTACAAAAAGAGATCTCACCGTGGGAGATTGATCAGATTAGGGGTGGGGATCTCGGAATTGACGCAGCAGTGAATGAAATCCTTCCAAGTTTAACTCTAGAAAGAACATATTCCTCTCCTACTACTGAGCACAATTCTTTACTTAAAACATTGAAGATCCAAGCTTTAAAAAATCCTGCTATCAAAACCGTTTCCATACTTATCCAAACTGATCATTTTGAAGATGAGAAGATGAATCGATCTTCAATAATCGTGGGGATAGAAATCTTTAATAACTGGGGTGCTGAAATTGAAACGATCAGAGAATCATTTGAGAACTCTATTAAACCAGAGCTGATTGGAGATCTGGATGTCTCTTGCCTAGCTGGCATTAATAAGGATTCTCTCTCCCTTAGTATCTTTAAAAACACTACCCCTATTTATGTAGCAAAAGAGGGGCTCTCTGCTCTTTTTAACCTTAGTAGATTAATGAACTGCTTAATAAATTACCTAAAGAATTTAAATCGATGAATTCAAAAACCGCAAAACTTTTAAAAATCTTCGCCCTATTCATTCTTAGCTTTTGCGCTTCAATACTTGGGTTAGGCTTGTCATATCATAGCTACATAACCCCGATTAGCTCTAAGGGTGAATTTCACAAAATAAGTGGAGATAAATGGCTACAAGATGGTGCTTCGATAAAGTTAAGAAACATTGCCAGTCGAAGCAATCAACTTTTAATCTCTTTTAATCCTTGGCGTCCCATTGAGCCAGCTGAGATTGATGTCTCCTTATGCGGCACTATAGTTTCTCACCTAACAATTAAAGATAATTCAGTTCACACAATTTATCTTTCTGAAAGTTGCGAGCCCCGGACAATCTCGTTTGATGTTCGAAATCCTTATACTCCATCAGTTAAAGACAATAGAAAACTGGGAGCTCAACTAAACTACGTAAAAGTTACATCACGACTTGGAATTCCAATTGTAAAACTAACTTTAATTGCTCTTACGACTCTGGCAATTTTTCTCTTATCATTGCTGACACTTTACGCTTTAAATTCTAGCCTGTGGATTTCTACCCTAGTACCAGTCGCTTCAGTTTTATTATTAAACGCCTCTCGAAACCTAGAGCTAACCCAACCATTCTCTCTCTGGCTATTTCTATCAGCGCTTTTACTTGGAGTAATATTAGTTAAGAAAAGTAATCTAATTGAGGATGTTAAAACTAATCCAAAATCTTTTCTCGCATTTTTAATTTTTATTCTAGCAGTGGCTTTACGCTTTTATGGGCTCAATTTTGGCTTACCGGCAAATTTCCATCCTGATGAAGTGCCAAAATTTAATGCTATTCAAAGGATGTTAAGCCATGAGGATCTAAATCCAAGGTATTTTCTTCATCCAACATTACTACTTTACTCAACTTATTTTTCAAATTTTATATATCAGAGTATCGCCAACTCACCTGACTGGTCCTCAACTTTGATCTTTGCTGGCCGAATTGTAAGTGCGACTGCCGGAAGCTTATCCGTCTTTCTTGTTTTCCTTATCGGCCGTACCTTGTTTAATACTCACATCGGCCTTATTGGAAGTCTTATTCTCTCTGTAGCTCCACTTCATGTTACTTGTAGTCGATACGTTAAAGAAGATTCACTACTCACTTTCTTTATCTTACTCTCTGTTTATCTTTTAGTTAAAGCGACCAAGGAAGATAAAAAATCTCTACTCTATCTCTCTGGTTTTGCTGCTGGGGCTGCTGCCTCAACTAAGTATTCTGGGATTTTAACTGGAGCGATACTTCTCACTGCCCCGTGGTTACGCTCATATTTTCTCTCCCATTTTCCAAGCTCGAAATCTTTTACCCCTGATAAAAAGTATCTAATTCCTACTATCATTGCCTGTCTATTTGTTCCGATCGGTCTTTTTGCTTGCTCGCCATATATAATCTTAGATTATCAGACATTTTTAAGTGATTTTGCCTCTGAACGAGATCATATGATTCGTGGTCACATGGTCACAATTGACGCCTGGTCACAATTTTGGATGTTTCATTTTTATCGAAGCATTCTTCCCGGAATGACCTTTATCTCTGCTCTTTTAGCAACAGCTGGGATAGGGGTACTTATTTATAGAAGAAAAATTTCAGACTTATTCCTTCTCTCAGTAATTCTTTTATTTTATCTACCGGCAGAGTTTGTTAAAGCAAAACCTGCACCACAGCCGGAAAGATACATCCTGCCTTGTCTTCCATTTTTAGCATTAGCAGGTGGCGTCTTTCTGTATGAGCTTAAGAAATATAGCTCAGCTATCTATTCATTTACCTACTCATTTATCCTAACTATAGCTGTTGTCTTTTCTCTCCACCGTTCAATAACGCTCGCCTTTGAGATCAAAAATGATACTAGAGATCAGATGCATGCCTGGATGATCGAGAACATTCCAAAAGGAGCCTCAATACTTGTAGATTGGAAGCCTTATAATCCTCCATTTAAAGAGGGAGAATTTAATATAATCTACCTTCCTAGGGAGGACATCATCTCAAAACTTCGAGTTTCAGAGATAAAGAAAAGTGGAGCTGATTATATTTTATTATCAAGTCTTTATTTCAGCCGATACTTTGACCAACCTAATTCAGATCCTGCATTTAGAGATGTATTTAGAAAAGTATTTAAAACATTTCAAAAAACTAAAGAGATTACTCCGAGATATGGCACCTACGGATTTCATAATCCAAAACTTTTGCTATTTGATCTAAAAAAGAAGAAGGGTCTGACCAAAAAAGCTACTTAAGTTTTCTAACTCCACCCTTTTCTGCGACTAGAACTTCCGTTGCATAACCAAAGAATAGGCCACTATCAACAACTCCTACGATGGATTTTATATCCTGCTCCATTGTATCGGGTATCGATTTAAATTTTACATCAAGGATACAGTTTCCTTTCTCGGTAATTACGGCGCCATGCTTTCCACTACCTGTCCTAAGTGTGACCTCTACTGCTCCTAGCTTTTTTAGGGCATTAATCACGATTTCTTGTGCCTCAGGGATAATTTCAACAGGGACAGGAAACTTCTCTCCTAGATTCTTAACTAATTTTGATTCATCAACTATGATAACAAAATCTTTACACCGCTTCGCTAAGATCTTTTCCTGAAGCATTGCACCACCGCGTCCCTTAATTAGTCTTAGCTTAGGATCTACTTCATCCGCTCCATCAAATCCCCAAGCAATCTCAACATTAGAGAAAGGACTAAGCACGGTAATCCCAGCAGCACTACATTGATTGGCACTATCTACAGAGCTAACAACGCAGCTCACCAAAAGCCCTTCCTTCTTAATCCGCTGACCAATGGCATGAATTGCTAAATCAACGGTACTTCCAGTGCCAACTCCAATAACGGATCTATCGGTTACTCTCTTAGCTATCTCGGCTGCTACTAATTCTTTCATATCGATAAGGATAGAATTTTTAAGCGATTTATCAAGGGTTAATATGACAATTACTAACTTTGTTTATTAATACCCCAATAAAGTGCTATAATAAGCAAATTACACCTTGTTTTAACTTTAGCGTATTCAATGAAACTAACTACAACGTATCTTGCACTTGGCAGTAATTTAGGTGACCGCCGGTCTAACCTTACCCAAGCAATTCATGAGATATCAAAAACAGTCGGAACAATTGATAAGGTTTCTAAATTCTACCGTACCGAACCGCTAAATCCCGCCAACATCTCAAGTCAGCCAGAATTTATGAATGCTGTGCTCTCCTGTTCAACTTCATTTTCACCTGAGGAGCTTCTACTTAGTATTCAACGAACAGAGGCGCTTCTTGGCCTTGATCGAGAAACAAAGATCCCCTGGGGTCCAAGAATTATTGATATTGATATACTGACTTACGGAGACACGATCTTAGATACAAAAAGTTTAAGAATACCTCATAAAGAGATGAGCAACCGAGATTTCGTTTTGGTTCCCCTAGAGGAGATTGCGCCAGATTTTGCGCATCCGATAAACGGCAAACTAATTAAAACCCTTATCTCCGAACTAAAAGAAAATGGGGCGGCGACCCATGTAATTGCACCGATTAACAAGTAAATCGTCAAATTCTGCTCGACAACCTCTTGAACTTTTTAAAATTTGGCATATCATTGTGCACTGAGTAGAAGCACAAGCTTCGTTCTTCGAAGCGATTTGGTTATCTGCATCTCAGCTAGGTACCGGAGTTGGGCGATTATGTCGTCGGTGGAATTATAAACTCCACATATCCGATATCATCCTGGTATGCAGAGCCCCGTCCACGGTTTTCCAAAAAGGAGGTTTACCATGGTCTCTGATGAAGGACGGGATTTCTATTGCGGGCTGGGTCAAACCGCCTTCAGCAGAATCCTTGAAGGAGTACGAGGCACAACTCCAAGTGTCATCCTAAGCGACGATGTTATTCGATCAGCTATTGATAGCCTACAAAGCCCTGAACAGAGTGAGCGGATTCATGCATGCCAACTACTCGGCAGTGCAAGTATCCAGCTAGCTCAAAAGTACAACGGCTCAATCATCACGGAGTTTCTCGATCTCCTCGTTAAGATTCTGATGAATCAAAACGATGACGTCGATGTTCGTGGTGCAGTTATCAATTGTCTGGCCGAATACGGAGCTGCTTACGAATGGCTCAGAATTCGTGAGTCACAGTGGGCAATGGCAAGATTGCTCGACATGATGGAACGTGAAGAAAGCGATCTGGATCTTAAGGAGAAATTCCGAAAGGCCCACAGTCGTTTTACGTTCCTCGAGGCAACTCCGTCTCGCTCCAAGGCAGGCTAAGGCAGTGTGTGGTTTGCATCCGCTTATCACCACTGCCTTAGCGTCCCCCTTGCTTCAATGTTGTGTTACAAAATGCGATACTGCTGATATGAGTATCTTTTCAGTTTTTAAAAAGGATTTTTCACGGGGCTTTTGCTACTACGATAAAACTATCCTAAACTCTTTCCTATACAGTTAAACCAATCGATGATGCATTCTAATGTCGTATGAACATCTACTAACTTTAAACAAAAATATTGAGTCATTACTTCAACGACATAAAATTTTTGATTTAAAAAATGCCTTTGAAAAACTTCATGCTTTATATCAAACTAGGGGCAACGATCGGTTAAAATCACTGACTAACACAGAAAAATTCGCTTATATTGCAACAAGAATGCCAGCAACCTTTGCTGCCTGTCTTAATGTACTTGAAACATTTAAAAGGGAATATCCATCCTTCTCCCCTGATTCCTTACTAGATCTTGGTGCTGGACCTGGAACTATGTGCGAAGCCGTCATTAATATCTATCCAAGTTTGCAATCAGCAACTTTAATAGAAAGAGACCAAGGATTTATTAATCTTGGAACTGAGTTACTTTCATCTACTCTGTTATCTATACAGAGAAAATCTCCATCTACAACTTGGATTAAAGGTGAGATGACCTCTACTGAGTTTAAAAACACTTTCGATCTTGTTACTGCCTCTTACTCCCTAGGTGAGTTATCGGAGACAGACCAAAGAGCAGTTATTTTAAAATCTTGGAATCTGACTAAAGAGATCTTAATAATTATTGAGCCAGGAACTGTAGAAGGATTTAATACGATACTAAAAGCCCGACAAGAACTTATTAAACTTGGAGCAAATATTATAGCCCCGTGCCCTCATCAACTCGATTGTCCAATGACTAAAGATGCTATCAATAATTCAACCAAAAACAGCAAATGGTGTCATTTTAGAGTAAGATTAAACCGAAGTAAGATCTCTAAATCAATAAAGGATGGAGATTTAGGATACGAGGACGAACCATTCTCATATGTGATCGCTTCACGAGAGAAACGAGATTCCTCACCTACTTCACGAATCACAAGTCATCCGAAGAAAGGTCACGGATTTATAACATTTGAGGCATGTTCCTCCACCGGAGATATTGTAAATATTAAAATCTTAAAAAGAGATAAAGATAGGTATAAGGTTGCTACTAAAAAGAGATGGGGTGACTCCATCTAATTGCCTTTTAAGAACTTATCTTTAAGTGAAGAAGCTATCCCTCCAAAAGATCCATTCGACATAATGATAATTACATCTTGGGATTTCATGTTGTTGATAACATGTGCTTCAAGCTTGGCAACGTCACTAAAAGGTTCACTAAAAGACTGCGCTGATAAGTTTTTACTTTTAAGCACAGCGCAAATATTCGCTACATCCATTAATTCCTGGCCCTTATCAATCTCCCCTCGCTCTTTAACATCTAAAATTAAAGCATGATCGGCCAAGGCAAGCGCGTCTATATATTCTTGCTCAAAAACTTTCCTTCGACTGGTGTTAGATCGTGGCTCAAATAATGCCCATATTTTCTTATCTGGATAAGCTTCTTTTACTGCCTCTATAGTTTCTCTAACTGACGTCGGATGATGAGCAAAATCTTCTATTAGAGTTACCTTATCATTTGATAAAAGGATCTCCTGTCGACGCTTTACCGATTTAAAATCCAAAAGAGCATCTAATATTTTTTGCTTTGAAATTCCATTACTTGATAATGCTATAAAAGAAGCCAGGGCATTTCTTGCATTATACTCACCGATAAGAGGAATTTTTATCTCTACTCTCTCTCCGTTTGGTTCAAAAACTTCAATATTTTGAATTGCTCCATTCTGTCTTCGATTTTTTATAAGATAATCAGCACCTGCTTCCTTTCCAAAGGTAATAATCTTACAGGTAAGTCTCTCTCTCCATTTTGGCAGCAACTCTTTGATGTTTTTAAAATCGGTACAAACTATTAGCTTGCCGGTCTTTGGTAAAAGTACCGTTAACTTATTAAACTCCTCTTTAACTGCATCTAAGTTAGGATAAATATCAGCGTGATCGTATTCAATCGCATTGATAATCGCTGTATCTGGTTTATAAAATGAGAACTTTGGAACCTTGGCAAAAAAAGCACTATCGTATTCATCTCCCTCAACGACACTAAAGCGACCTTTTCCCTCACAGAGACTCTCTTTAAGATCTCTAACTACACCACCGATAAAATAACTTGGCTTCTCCCCTATTTTATTTAGTACTGAAGCGATCATTGCTGAAGTTGTAGATTTACCGTGAGTGCCAGTGACAACTATCGAGTGCCGTCCCTCAATAATTAATTGTGATAAGAGAGCGGGAAAACAGGTATAGGGAAGATTCCTCTCTTCAACTACTGAAACTTCAGGATGACCGTAGCTAACTGCATTTCCAATTAAAACTAAATCAATATCATTTGAAACGTTTTCGGCTTTATATCCCTGAGAGATTTTAACTGCAGAATTTCTAAGCAGGCTTCCCATCGGCTCATAAAATTCCTTATCACTACCAGAGACTTGAAATCCTCTTTTTGTTAAAAGGATCGCCATCTGAGCCATGGCAACACCAGCAACTCCGATAACGTGGATCTTACCCCCAGGCTTTACTTCCTTTAGAGGTGTTATTTTATCAATTGAAAAATATTCTTTAGGCATCACTTTTTCTAAATATAATTTGTCGCCTCTCCCAAGCTCGATTCCATAACGTAAAAACTTGTAGTAACCCTGGAATTGAGGATCTTTCTTTTAGAAGCACTCCAATAATTACTATTAGATTACGAAAGATTAACCCTGGCAGCAACGCTTTCAATTGCTTAGTAACAGAGTAATTAACGACCTGCATTAAAAATCTATTTCTAACGCTATAAAGATTAAATGCAGCAGGAAGATCCTTTCGTCGCTCAGGCAACACTACTCTTCGATGAAATAGAACTACATTAGGACAGTATAAAGTTCTAATCCCTATATTATTACCTCGCCAACAAAGCTCAGCATCCTCTCGATATGCAAAAAAAGCTTCATCAAAAACGGGGATACGATCTTGAGATCCTGCTTTTAGCTCTGGATAAATTTTATAAAGATCATCTTCATGTCTAGCTCCCTTAACAGATAATTTATTAACTCCATTTCGAGTTAAAAACATGGCAGCACCAGTACCGCCAAATATGCTTTCCTCAGTATTAAACTGATTCATATCAGACATTCCAGATCCGCGATCCAGATGACGAAGTGTGCAATCTAGGATCATACCAGCAGCGTCGATTACTTTAGGATCAAGCGGATTAAGATTGTCATCTGCTCTTAGAATTTTAGGGGTAAAGATATTATACTCTGGATTTCTTTTAGCTACTTTTAAAAATTCAGCTACGCAATTTTTCGATAATCTTACATCTGGATTTAAAACCAAACAGTACTCAGCTTTACTTTCTAAAAACAACTTAAAACCTTGATTGTGCGCAGCTGAGAATCCTAAGTTTGCTTTATTTATAGCAATCGAGATTTTATTAGGGAACTTCTCAGCTAAGATCTTTAATGTTCTATCACTTGAAGCATTATCAGTTACGTGAATTATCGATTCGTTCTCTGTTTGATCTAAGATTGTTCGATCTAAGATCGACTGAATACAAGCTTCAATAAACTTTTCACTATTCCAAGTAACTATGTGAATAAACACCTTAGACATAGGTGCATAATAAACTGTTTAAAATACAGGGACAGCAAAAATTAGACTATACGGCCGCATTTTGAGTCATAGTATCTGCGGCTTTATGCTTTCCCAAGAGTCGTTCCTTTAAACCACTATGCTCATCCCAGAGCTCTTTCGGCATCTTATCGCCGATGCTCTTCATAAACTCATCTTGAGATGTTAATTCCTCGATCCAGTCAGCAATGTTAACTGATAAAAGCTGACTTGTCTGTGAATCATTTAATTTAAGACCTTTTAAATTTAGATCCTGAGCTCTTGGTAGCGCTCCGATCGGACTATCGATCGATCCAGCTTTTCCATCTACACGACCAAGGATCCACTCAAGCACTCTCATATTATCGCCAAATCCTGGCCAGAGAAACTTTCCATCATCATCCGTTCTAAACCAATTGACATGGAAAATCTTAGGCAGTTTTGCGCCAGCTTTTTTGCCGACATCTAACCAGTGCTTAAAGTAATCACCAGCGTGGTATCCGATAAATGGTCGCATCGCCATCGGATCCCGCGTTAACTCACCTACTTTACCGGCAGCAGCAGCAGTTCTTTCAGACGCCATTGTCATCCCGATAAATGTACCGTGTTGCCAATTTTTAGATTCATACGCAAGTGGGGCTAATCTAGCCCGTCGTCCACCAAAAATAATTGCCGAGATCGGAACTCCTTTTGGAGCCTGCCACTCGCTAGAAATAGATGGGCACTGTGCTGCTGGGGTTGTAAACCTTGAGTTTGGATGGGCAGGTTCTGTCCCACTCTCAGGATCCCATTCGTTATTCAACCAGTCCTTTGCCTTCTTTGGCATATTAGGAAGCCCTTTCCACCATGGGGTTTTAGTATCAAGATCAAGAGCGGTATTAGTAAAGATCGTGTTGCCACCTCTTAAGGTAGCCATAGCGTTTGGATTAGTTGCATCGGAGGTTCCAGGAGCAACTCCAAAAAATCCATTCTCAGGATTTATGGCGTACAATTGTCCATCATCTCCAAAGTTAAGCCAAGCGATATCATCACCAACAGTCTCAACTTTCCATCCAGCTTTTTGATATTCTACTGGTGGCACAAGCATAGCTAGATTTGTCTTTCCACATGCTGAAGGGAAAGCTGCACAGACATATTGTTTTTCACCTTTTGGATTAGTGATTCCTAAAATAAGCATATGCTCAGCCAACCAGCCCTCTTTTTTGGCTAAAGATGAGGCGATTCTAAGTGCAAAACATTTCTTGCCTTGCAAAGCATTACCGCCATAATTCGAATTAAAACTTATAATCGTATTGTCCTCAGGAAAGTGACAGATATAACGGTTAGCTGGATCAATTTTACCAACCGAATGAACTCCTCGAACAAAGTCATTACTCTTATCTGATAGATTCTTTAAAGCTACGTCACCAATTCGAGCCATTACTCTCATGTTGACAACAACATAAGGTGAATCAGTTAACTCAAATCCAACTTTAGAAAATGGAGACCCATCAGGACCCATCAAGTAAGGAACAACATACATTTTTCGTCCCTTCATACATGCAGCCATAAGAGAATCTAACTTAGTGTACATCTCTTTTGGATCGACCCAATTATTTGTTGGGCCAGCATCACCTTTTAAGCGGGAGCAGATAAAAGTTTTATCCTCTACACGAGCTACGTCATTTGAATTTGAAACGCACCAGTAACTATTCGGATACTCTTTCTCATTAACCTTTATAAAAATTCCATCATCAACGAGACCCTGACTAAGCTTTTTATTTTCGCTTTCCGATCCATCTATCCAAACGATTGAATCAGGAGTTAACTTCTTTGCTACTTCATTAACCCAACTCTTAACGTTCTCGTTTTTACATTCCATAGAGGTCTAACCCTTAGTAAAAATCTGTGAAAATTTGAAATAAATTTTAAAATTTCTCAAGATCGTGTCACTTATATTTGTGGGATGGAAACAACGTTTAATCTTCTGTCTTTCCCACAGGTTGAAGCAACCTTATCTAATAGGCACAAATAACACAAATGATTATTTAAGCTGTTAATATGATTAAAAAAATTCCCCAGCCCAAAGCTCAGACAAAAACTCCTCAACCGGAACGATCTCTATGCCAGACTCAGTGACTCGACGCTGGCGTTCATGACAAACAATGATTCTGCGTTGAAGTTTTAGATCCTCAGCCAATGCGCTCAAACCCTTTTCGTCCTGAGCATGCACACTCTGCGAACCTTTTACTTCAATAGCAATGCTTTCTCCAATAAGAAAATCGACTTCAAATTTGGAAAGACTGCGCCAATAATTTAGCGGAACATCACTACCTGCATAATCAAGCGCAGCTCTGATTTCTGTAAACATAAGGTGCTCAAATGCCTTACCGTACAGATCTCCATGTTGCTTTATTTCAAAACGACCAAGTAGTTCATTTACAATTCCTACATCAAAAAAATAAAATTTAGGCGTTGCTACTGCTTTCCGTGATTTTGTTCCACGATAGGGCTGGAGCTCATATCCGATCAAAGTGTCATACAAGATCTGATAGTACGATTTTACCGTATTGAGCTTTACTCCAGTATCATTTGCTATGTTGGTATAGTTGATCTGTTCAGCATTATAGAGTGCTGCAATATTTAAAAATCTGCTAAAATTACCGACATTTCGAGTAAGACCCTCTGCACGAATCTCTTCTTCTAAATATAAACTAACATAGTTCTTGAGTTCCTCACGAAAGTCTACACTGTCAATAATACCAGGCAGTGATCCGCGACAAACCCGCTCATCTATTCTGGGAGCCCCCAACTCACATGAAACCAATGGATGTAACTGCCTACGCCAGATCCTACCGGGCAAAAGATTCACCCCTGTTCGTTTTAATTTTCGAGCACTACTTCCAGTGAGCAGTGCCCGAAACTGTTTGTCACGATCTAAAATAACCTGTAATTCATCAAAAATTTCAGGGAGACGTTGTGCTTCATCAATAATTAGTAATTTTGTTCCGGGCAAAATGCGTTGTCTGATTATCTCCGGTCGGGCACTTACTTCACGATAAGTATCGGCCTCTGAAAGATCATAGTATAAAGATGTGGGAGAGCACTCCTTAGCAAGGGTGCTTTTGCCAGTCTGCCTTGGCCCAAGTAATAATATCGATTTTTTCGTCAGCAGCTTTGATAGATCTAGCGCTCTTTTATACATGCGACATAGTTGCATAATTTCATGAAATTATGCAACTCAAATATAATATTTATAAGCTGCTGTTTTTAATAGTTTTTTAGACAAAAGGCAGAAAGTTATGTAGTTTGCTCAATGGTCAATTCAAATTACATAACACAATAATACATTCGATCAGATATGGCAGACGTCCCGCTATTTAGTGCCCAAGACCTTAATAAAACTTTCGGAATAAAGACTCTCTTTGAGGGGATTACATTCTCTGTTGTTCCTGGTGAAAAGGTTGCCCTAATTGGCCCAAACGGATCAGGGAAATCTACCCTTTTAAAGATGGTGGCAGGCCTTGAGCATCCGGATCATGGCAAACTTTATGTAAGAAAAGATCTACGAAGCGCGTATGTACCTCAGCAGGATCAGTTCAATGAAAAACTCTCAGTTAACGAAATTTTGATTGAAGCACTTGTCGCTACCGGTCATGAAGAATTTGAAATTGAAGGAAAGGTAGCTAGCACTCTAGGTAAAGCTGGTTTTAAAGATAAAGATACGATCGTTTCGACTTTATCAGGTGGATGGAAAAAGCGGTTAGCAATTCTTCGAGGAATGATAGTTGAACCAGAACTATTATTGCTGGATGAGCCGACAAACCATCTGGATATTGCTGGAGTTCTTTGGCTAGAGGAATTATTAAGCAGATCCTCTACTGCATTGATCTTTGTTAGTCATGATCGTTATTTTATTGCTCGACTTGCCGAACGAGTCTTTGAAATTAATCGACAATACCCACAAGGATTTTTCTCTGCCAATGGTGACTATGGAGATTTCTTAGAGGCTCGGGCTCTACACTTAGCTGGATTAAAACAGTCTCAGGAAACATTAGCCAATAAGGTCCGACGAGAGGTTGCTTGGCTTAGACAAGGCGCGAAAGCTCGGACAACAAAATCAAAATATCGGAAAACCGAAGCTCTAAATTTAGTAGAGGATCTTAAAAATTCTCAATATAAGGACCAACGAGCACAACTTGAGTTCTCATCATCAAATCGAAAGTCTCGTGATTTAATAAAGGTAGAAAATGCCTCTAAATCATTTGAGAATAAAAAACTATTTAAAGACATCTCTATTACTCTTTCCCCTGGTGTTAGATTAGGAATTGTTGGTCCTAACGGAAGCGGAAAAACAACTTTTGTTAAAACTTTACTAGGCGAAATAAAAGCTGACCAAGGAAAGGTCATTAGAGCGCCAAATCTTTTAGTAAAATTCTTTGACCAAGCAAGACAGAATCTTGATAAATCAACCACTCTTAAAAAAGCCTTGGCCCCAAGTGGTGGTGATTCGGTTATTTTTAACTCTAACCCTATGCATGTTGTTACATGGGCTAAGCGATTTCTATTCTCTAATGAACAGCTCTCTGTACCTGTGTCTAAACTTTCAGGTGGAGAGCAGGCTAGATTACTCTTAGCACAATTAATGCTTCAGGAATCTGATATTATTTTATTCGATGAGCCAACCAATGATCTTGATATTTCAACTCTAGAAGTTTTAGAGGAAAGTTTCTGTGAGTATCCAGGAGCAATAGTTTTAGTAACTCATGATCGATACCTTTTAGATAGGACTGCAACAACAATACTTGGCCTTTCTGATGAGGGCGGAGCGTTTTATAGTAGCTACCTGCAATGGGAAGCAGCGTATCAGAGATCTTCTGAAGTCTCCCCTGAGCTTAATTTAAAAAAATCAGATAAAGCCTCACCAAAACCAACAGCCTTAACACCGTCTAACAAGCTAACTTACGATGAGCGAAAAGAGTTACGCGGAATTGAATCAAAGATAATTAAAGCTGAGAAAGAGCTTGAGTCTCTAAATCAAGATATGAATATAAAAAATAATGAGGGTGATGCTACAGCACTTCATAAAAGCTGTGAAGCTGTAGCAAAGCAGCAAGAACTCGTAGAGACTTTATTTGCAAGATGGCAGGAGCTCGAGGCGCGGGAGAAGGATTCTTAGTACTCTATTTTTCTCTATAGATGGCAATTTTCTAACGATTTTTACTGGCAATCTTAACTTGCAATATTAATCATTACAATGTACTATTTTACGATACACAGCTCGTTATTTTGAATATTCGTACAACATATGGAAATCACTCGAAATATTTACAGTGCTTTAAAACAGCGTCTAGCTAAATTTACCCCTTTAATCCAAATAATCGTCGGTCCAAGACAGGTTGGAAAAAGTACAGCAATCAAGACCCTGCTAAAGGGATATCAAAATAATTCAATCTATCTAGCCTTGGATAATCCTGGCCCAAATCCGGAGCAGACGATTCGCTTCACCTGGCAAAGAGCACGTGCAATTAAAGGTCACAAAATTTTAGTATTTGATGAGATTCAGAATGTTGATCGCTGGGCCCCATTAATCAAAGAGCTTTACGACGAAGACCGTCCAAAGGGTGAACTAAGCGTGGCATTGTTAGGTTCCTCCGCTTTAGATCTTGCCTTGCGAGGCGAGGAGAGTTTACAGGGGCGTTTTGAAATTATTCGTTTCTCTCACTGGAATTTCTGTGAAAGCCGTAAAGCATTCGGATGGAACTTAAACCAATTTCTTCAGTTCGGTGGATATCCAGTCATAGGAGAATTGTTGAAAGACTCGTCTCCTGAAACTCTTAATCGCTGTCAGGCATTTGTTCGTGACTCAATTATTGAGCCAGTTATCTCACGTGATATACTTATGTTAAAACAGATTCTAAACTCGGCTTTGCTAAGGCAGACTTTACAAATTGCTCTCTCTCTTCCTTGCCAAGAGATCTCGTATGCGAAACTCTTAGGCCAACTAACTGACAAGGGAAATTCAAGTACAATTAAAAGTTATCTTGAAGTACTCGAAAAGGCGTTTATGCTTAAACTTCTATACCGTTATTCTGGAGGCCAGATACGAATTCGCACGTCGAGCCCTAAAATTGTGCCTCTAGCCCCAGCGCTGATACATGCCTTTAATGCCCCGGCGCGCATTCAGAGTGACCCTGCTTGGGCTGGGCATGCGTTTGAAGCAGCTATTATTTCGCGATTCAATGATCTGGGATACGAACTTTACTATTGGAGCAATTCCAGAGTTGATGTTGATTTGGTGGTAAAAAAAAATGACTCCTTACTAGCTTTGGAGATAAAATCCAACCAGTCACTGGATTGGCGAGGCCTTAAGGTCTTTAAAAAGGAATATCCTAAAGCACATATTGCTGCTCTAGATCAAAAACTAGGTCAAGAATTCTTAGGCACACAGGATCCTGAAGAGTTTATCTCTCGTTTACCAAGCGCACTTTCAATGTAACACGCAACTCCCACGATGAAGCACAACGGCTCCGTTATTGCGCGCTTCACATTTAGATGAGTAATTAGTTAACGATCCAAATAGAGTCAGGGCACATACTGGGTTATAGATTTGGGTACAAATCTGATCACAGCCACCTTGATTTAAAACTTGTGCTCCAAAAAGAGAGGCTTCGCATTCGTTTCCAAACTCAACCATCGTACTGTTACTGTTTGTGCCGTTAGAAACTTTTGCACATACAGGTTCATAAAGAGTAACGCAGAACTGCTCAGGAAGTTTTTGAATCTCCTTAGTAGCTTTTTTAACAGATCTTCTCTCTGTACATTTATAAAAGGTACGTTTTGCGGAGAAGCACTTCTTTGAGCTTATATCCACCAAACATATCGCACGTGCAGTATCCTTAAATGAAGTGCATTTTGCTGGAGTTAGTGCGTATCCACTGGAGGTAGATAATATTAGCGTCACGATAAAAATAAGAAATCTCATACAGAGGTTATAATTCATTTCTAAAAAATGTAGCAATGAGTCAAGAAACAGCATTTTGGTGAATTAAAAACTACTAGGACATTAAGCCAGTTATCTCGAAACCTAGAGAGGCTCCCTCTCTTTTAGCTTATCTTTAAATTTGGCAAATACCTTTTGAAGCTTAGGTGCAATCACTAAAGAGCAGTACGGTTTCTCTTTGTGGTTTGCATAATAATTCTGATGATAGTCCTCAGCCACATAAAAAATATCCAACGGCGTTAGTTCCGTTACTATTTTATCAGACCATAGCTTTGTTTCAGTGATCTCTTTAAGAACATCCTCAGCGATCTTTTTCTGGGACTCGTCATGATAAAGAATTATTGAGCGGTACTGTGTGCCAACATCATTCCCTTGACGATTAAGAGTTGTTGGATCATGAGCATGAAAAAATATAGTAACGAGATCTTTATAAGAGATAACGGACGGATCGAAAGTTATCTGCGCTACTTCAGCGTGATTAGTTTTTCCGGAAGTTACCTGCTCATATGTTGGGTTTGGGACATCTCCGCCAGCATATCCAGATTCAACTTTTTCTACTCCTTTAAATCCTAAGAATATAGTTTCAACACACCAAAAACAACCTCCACCAAAGGTGGCGAGGGATGAATTACTCTTCATAATATTAGGCTCCGTTTTCAAATTATTTTCAGCGAAGGCAGTTGGGTAACTTAATAAAAAAATGAATAGTACTAGAGGTGCCAAGATATATTTACACATCGAGAATGCTCTTTATTGTTAAGGCTGCATAATTGCAACTTTAAACGCCGTGTTTAAAAAAGCCCGCTGCAACTTTACATTATGCACCCGAATATAATCAGGCCCATGAAATCCAAAGTCTTGAGCAACGAGAGTGCCGGTAAGGGCTGTTAGCGGATCTCGCTCAATTGGGGAGCTTTCGCCCTCTTGCTTTAGAAATCCCTTTCTTGAACTTGCAAACATAAGAGGAAATTCTGTCTCTGCTAATTCTTTAAACCGACGAATTAGCTGCCATGAATATTCAGGCCTTTTACTAACAAATGCTCCCATGCCTGGATCTAGGATTATCTGCTCTGCTAGAATGTTTGATTCTAGTGCCTTTTCTAATTTTTTATGAAAAAACTCCCTAATCTTAACTATAAGATCGACACCGGAATTTTCTACCTCTCGTTCTTGAAATGAGAAATCATGTGGCTTAGTCAAAGCGGAATACATCAGCACAATCTTTGCGTCACTGTCAGCAATAACATCAAACATTGCTGGATCAGATCCAGAGGTGACATCATTTATTATACTTGCGCCATTTTCTATAGCAAAAGCGGCGACTTCTGATCTGTATGTGTCAACCGAAACAGGTGCAAAGGTGGCAACTTCTTTTAATACTGGATTAATTCTTTTAATCTCTTCAGCAGCCCCTATACTCTTTGAGCCAGGTCGGGTTGATTGTCCACCGATATCGACAATGTCTGCTCCCTCGCTAACTAAGTTATGAGCTTGAGCAATAGCCACATCTGGACTTAAGTATAGCCCGCCATCAGAGAAGCTATCTGGGGTTACATTTAAAATTCCAACTAATTTAATATTCAATATTATGGACCAAGTATCTGATCAAAAACTTTAGCTAAGTTATCGTACGAAATATCTCTTAGAATTTTTCCATTAATTAAAATGGTAGGAGTGCCAACAAGTCCGATCTTATCACCCTCCGCAATATCTGAAGCTACCTTATTTTTCACTTCATCACTTTCAACACATAGATCTATTTTAGACTTATCTAAACCTAACTTACTGATCCCCTCAACCATTTTTTCTTTAGCTTGGATTGGATTAGTATCACCACCCTCCATCCCTGTCCTAAAAAGATAATCACTCATCTCCCAAAACTTACCTTGCTCCCCAGCGCATCTAGCCAAGTAAGCTGCGTAACACCCATTTGGATGCATCTGATCTTTAAGTGCCGGATTACAACTACTATCAAGAGGATAGTTTTTGTAAATAAACCTGACTCGACCTTCGTATTTCTCTGAAAGCTCACTTATTACAACATAAAGAACCTGACACGCCGGACATTCATAATCAGCGAATTCTATCAATTGAAGTGCTGCTCCCTCTGGTCCCTTAGCATAATCTCTAGTCTGAGTTTCGGAGAGATCAATATTAACTGCCTTTACAGATTCTTCCTGCCAAGTTGGCTGACTAGAAAACGACGATAGATAACGTAAACTAAGGGTGTCTTTTAATGAATAAGAGAGTATTCCTCCTAAAAGGACCGCTAAGCCATAAAGCTTGATAGAGGAACTTCTATTTCGCGTTTGAAAACTTAAACCCTCAATGACTAGTCCAAGGACAGTAAATAAACCATCCCTAGCTGCGCTTAGGTAATTTTTCTTTCTTGATCCACCAAAAAGAGAGACCAAAAGAAGTATTATATTTACTGCATAAACGCCCAAGCATATTGGACACAAGACCCCTACTTTAAATTTTGAGACTAAAAATAAGGCAATTGATACAGACACTCCAACAAAGGAGATAAAAGCGATCGTATCGTTTACTTCATCATCATAAAATCTATCTTTGTCAGCAAAAAGAAAACAGGTCAGGAGTAGAATCAGGTAAAACCAAAGGCCGTAAGAAGCAACAGGAATTCCCAGCCAAAGGGCCCAGGAACTACTATTTACAGCAGTACAGTTTAGATCTGAATTGATGCTACAGAATGAGCTTTGAACATCCACTCCTATTTGAGCGGCGATAGCACTCATCGCAAACTCATTAAGCGCGAGGACTGAAACAGCCATGCCAATAAGAGCTATCAGGCCAACTAAAAAGAGAGATGGATAACTACGTCGCACAAAAAATTCCTATAACTTAACTAGACAACTTTACTCTATAACTTTACTAATACAGCTTGAGAATCTTGATAGATAATCTCTAGCAGAGATCTCTCAATATCGCACACAATAGGTGACTTAGCCGAGATCAAAAGATAATCAGCTCCATATCTATTAGCTAACTTAAGCCAATCCCCACCAGGCTTCATTACATCGAGAAACTCTTTATAGATATCTTCGCCTAAAAGTGTGTTTCTATCATCCATAACGGCCTTAATTCTGCCATTACCTACAAATGTTATAAATCCGCCCCAATCAGGAGTTGAGAAAACAACTATCGTAGGATCCTCTGAGTCGATACTCTTTAGTGCTTCCATGGCCGCATATGGAAACTTTTCCCTACTTGGTCCTATTGGCAAATCAAAAAGCGAATTAAAAAGCGAATTAAAAATAGGAACAGTTTTATTTACCGACCCCCAAGCTAGAAGAGCTAAAAGCGTTACGGAGACAAATTTTACTGAATAACATTCCTTACTTTCAATTGAAGTAAAGCACTCCTTAATTTTTCTAAATGATCGATAGTTATGAAATATCTTTGAGTGCCCTAATTGTCTAAGAGAATCCGCCAATAACGGAGCTGCAACGATTCCAAAATAAGGAAAAAAACGGATCCCCTTTAGACTAAAAATAGTAAAGAAAACTAAGGTCAAATACTCAAATGCTTTCCAAGAAACTTTCCCGCCAAGAAAGATTCCAATTAGGATATAACCAAGAACTGAGAGAAAGATCTTACCAGCAACTTCATCAAAGTTTGGACTTAACCATTCTTCGTTTAAATTCATGAAAAACTTACTACCGCTAAGATCTAAAATACTTAGGTGCAAATTATATCCATAGGGGTTAATCAAAGTAGCAAGAGCACAGCACACAAAGAGAATAATCGGAGTTTTAAAATGCCGGCTTAGGTGTTGCCAAGTAAACGTATCGCTATCACGAATTAAAAACTGATCTAAAACTTTGCCAGTAACGAGGAGTAGAAGGAGAAGTAAGCCGATTACAAATGAGGGATGAATATTTGCCCAAAGAATAAATATTGGGACCAAAATCCAGGGAACCTTTTGAGCAATTAACTCATTTTCAGATTCTTTTTCATTTCGATTGAACTTGAGTAATTTTATATAGCAGTAAGCAAAGAGAGGGAAACTGAAAAGCACTGGACGGAGAATAAAATGAATCTGAGCTAATTTAAACGCTAAGAATACTGCCACGGCAGCACCAATAAATGTATGGCTATAATTTTTAACAGCCGGAAAAAGAATAATAAAAAATGTCAATAAATAAATAAACCCAAAGACATTATATAAAAGCTCCCAAGAGCCAGCATTATAAAGGGTACGAAGAAATAGATCGCTTAACCATTGATCTGATACCCATGCTCTTGGTTGCTCAGAGGATGGATCGGAAGCTAGAAATGGATCTATTACAGGTACAGTTTCATTTTGTAGCAAGTACTCGCCAGTGGCTAAATGCCAGCCCACTCCAGGATCGTTTGCAAATTTTTCAAACTGAAAAGCAAAGAGTGTTAAAAGGGCAAGAATAAATACTACGTGCGAAAACGAAAACGTGCGTCGCGCTAAAAGTAAAATATTCATGAACTCAATTTACAGACTAAATAATAATTAGGTTACAGCCAGGCCTTTATTCTCTCAGTAACGGCCTTTGGCGTAAACCCAAATTTTTCAGCTATTACAGCACCAGGAGCTGAGGCACCGTATCGATCAACTCCTATTTTTAAGCCATTTGAGCCTATAATTCGCTCCCAACCAAATGTTGAGCCAGCTTCCATTGATACAACTCTTGCTCCATCTGGAATTACAGAGTTGCGGTATGATTCATCCTGTTCAAAAAATAACTCCCAACATGGCAATGATACTACACGAGCCTTTGTTCCTGACTCTGCTAAAAGGGCAGCAGCAGCTTGGGCCAAACTAACTTCAGATCCTGTACCAACAAGAACAAGATCCTTTGTCTCAGATCCAGACACAACATAACCACCCTTTAAAATATCCTCTGGTACTACCTTTGGATCTCTTTTTAGTGGCTCAACAGCTTGGCGTGTAAAGAGTAACGTGCTCGGTGCTTTTTTATTTTGACATGCTGCGTAGTAACAAAGAGCAGTTTCTAAGCCATCAGCCGGTCTATAAACATAAAGATTTGGAATTATTCTTAAGCTCATTATCTGCTCAATCGGCTCATGAGTTGGGCCATCCTCTCCAACCCAGAAACTATCGTGAGTGAAGATAAAAAGTGTTTGCAGATGTGAGATTGCAGCCAACCTAATAGTTGGGCGCATGTAATCGGCAAAGACTAAAAATGTTGAAGTATAAGGGATCCAAGCTTGTGTGTAGGCAAGACCATTAGCAATGGCGCCCATGGCATGTTCTCTGATACCGAAGCGGAGATTCTTACCTAAGAAATCTTCTGCTGAAATATCTGTTGAGCCCTTAATTAACGTTAATGTTGACGGCTCCAGATCTGCAGAACCTCCAATCAAAGATGGAACTTCCTTTGATAAAAATTGGAGAGTCTCACTAGAGAGATTTCGAGTTCCAGCTTTTTTCTGAATAGTCGATCCAAAATCGATCATCTTTTTAAGAAGTTCTTTTGAATACAATCTCTCTGATTGTACTTTATACATAGAAGCAAGTGCACTATTCTTATCTGCCCAACTCTTAAAGGATGTGATCCATTGATCATATGCAGAGACCTTCTCTGCCATTGCTTGGCAGCAAAAAGCTCCAACATCCTCTGGAATCAAAAAGGTTGGAGTTTGTGGCCAGTTAAGAGCCTCTTTAGTTAGCTTTACCTCTTCGGCACCAAGAGGAGATCCGTGAGACTCTGCTGTACCGGCTTTATTTGGGCTCCCTTTTGCAATAGTTGTCTTAGCAACAATTAAGCTTGGTCTTTTTGTCTCTGCTTTTGCTTTTATTATTGCGTGATTTATCTCAGTATAATTATGACCATCAATTTTTTGAACAAACCAACCACATGCCTCAAATTTCTTTGGGACATCCTCAGTAAAACAGACATCAGTACTACCACCGATTGAGATATCATTATCATCATAGAAGTAAACGAGATTACTGAGACCCAAATGTCCGGCTAAAGAAGCAGATTCAAGAGCAACTCCCTCCATAAGATCGCCATCACTAACGATCCCGTAAACAGTGTAATCAAAAAGCTCTTTAGAATATCTAGCTTGAAGCATCCTGCCTGAAAGTGCTAACCCAACACCATTTGCAAAACCCTGCCCAAGAGGGCCAGTAGTTGTCTCAACTCCAGGTGTCAACCCAAATTCAGGATGACCCGGAGTCTTACTCTCCCATTGACGAAAATTTTGTAATTCAGACATCGGAAGATCGTATCCAAAGAGATGGAGCAAAGAATAAAGAAGCATCGATCCGTGACCAGCCGATAAGACAAAACGATCTCGTCCGGCCCAATTTACATCTTTTGGATTAAATTTAAGGTGATTAGCCCAAAGCACTGCTGCCACATCAGCCATACCCATCGGCATGCCAGGATGTCCAGAGTTAGCCTTCTCGACAGCATCAACAGAAAGGAATCGGATCGTATTTGCAAGCTTTGGTAATTTATCAATATCCATGGGGTGACCTAGTATTAATGGTGAAATATTTAGTACTGAAACCCTATCAGGAATCAGGCCGATGCTGCAACTTGTTAGTATAGGATAGAATTATGAGGTTTTCATAGGAAAAGTGGGCATTGAAACCATGTTAATGAAACTAATAATTGGTTCAGCAATGTTCTTTGGGAGTGGCGCCCTTAATCCTTTCCATCTCATCTCTCAATCGGTAAGCATATTTCAACATGATCAATGAAAGCGCTATGTATGTAGCCTGAAGAAAGAATGTTGTAAAAATCGAATGCTCGGTGCTTGGATATAAAATTGCCCAGACACTACCTAGAATGGACAAGACGCACGAAGCAACAAAAGTTGAAAAAATCCATGATTTGTTTTTGTGAAGTAATAAAACAAATGGCAACCCACCAAGAATAACTATTATAAGAACTAGAATTGTTAGGTCGCTATTAAGAGCTGCGATCTCAGAAATCATATTATCAGGAATTATACCATGCAGGTCTCCTACCCCAACGAGGACACCATCTTTATTCGGAGAGGATAGAGTGATTAACGTTTCAATAATATATAAAAGCGCCCAGGCCGCATATGCTAGTTTTACAGTGTTGTGAGTATTCTGAATTTTATTCACTATTCTATTCATCAAGGAAGTATAATCTACTAGCAGATTTGAGATAGAAGTAGATTCAGTATGTCGTGTTTAAATAATCTTTACTATGGACCCTGCCCAACTTAATCCCGCACCAAAAGCGACAAATGCTAGGTTATTGCCAGGTTTCATTCTACCAGCAGCGTAAGCCTCACAAAATGCAATCGGTACTGAAGCAGCCGAGGTATTTCCATATCGATCCAGATTAACAAAAACTTTTTCCATCGGTAGCCCAACAAATTTTGCAGCAGTTTCTATTATTCTTACATTCGCTTGATGAGGAATAAAAAGATCAATATCATCTGCAGTCATATTAGCTTTCTCTAACACCTCTTTAAATGCCTGACCCATAATCTTTGTTGCGAATCTAAAAACTTCGGGGCCATTCATGTCGAGATAATTCTCCTTTTTATCAATCGATTCATGTGATGGTGGTATTCGGACTCCACCAGATTTTAAGATTAAATGCTCATGACCTGAACCATCAGATCCAAGAACAAACGAGAGCACCCCACTTTTCTCTTCACTTGCTTCTAAAACAAAAGCACCCGCGCCGTCACCAAAAAGAACACAGGTGTTTCTATCTTTCCAATTTAAATATCTACTAATCAACTCAACTCCAACCACAAGGACGCGATTATAGGATCCTGAAGAGATGAATTGCTGCGCTGTCGCCAATGCATAAACGAATCCCGAGCAACCAACAACCATTGTAAATGCGCCAATATGAGGAGCTCCAATTAAGTCTTGAATCTGACTTGAAACTGGTGGGGTTAAATAATCAGGACTTGAAGTTGCCACGATAATTAAATCAATATCTTTGGGGGGTAACTTTGCACACTCTAATGCCTCTAACGCAGCCGCTGCACCCATAGTAGAGGAGTAATCATCAGCACCTGCAATGCGCCGCTCTTTTATGCCAGTTCGCTCCTGGATCCACTTATCAGTTGTCTCAATCTCTTTTGATAAATCGTCGTTTGTGACGATCCTATCTGGAACATACATTCCCCAACCAGCGATTCGGCTAAATTTTCTAGGAGAGGGTGTACTGTTAGTCACAAAAGTAAGTGCCTATAATAATTTTCATATTTGTTTCCTTAATTTAACTTTCTATTTACATTTATTCTACTTCCATTTAATAGAGCAACCAACTGGATGGGCATGTGGTTGACCGACAGCTTTTCCAGCTAAAAGATCTTCAATTGCCATTTGCAAGTATCTCTCCTTTACTAATACAGGATTCATCGGATTGTCATTTACTGCTCCGTGATAAACAAGTTTCTTATCTTTATCAAAAAGATAACACTCTGGAGTACAAGCAGCATCAAATAGCCTAGCGACATCCTGTGTCTCATCAAAAAGATAAGGATATGGGAGATCCATCTCCTCCCCTTTTCTCTGCATCATGGCAAAATTATCATCTGGATACTTAATAGGATCATTAGAGTTTATCGTGATCGCAGATAGCCCTTCACTTTGATACCGGGTGGTTAACCTAATCAGCTCCTCTTCACTGCCCTGAACATAGGGACAATGATTACAGGTAAAGGCAATCATTAAACCCTTATCGACCTTTATTGAGTCTGAGCTTACTGTTTTACCATCAATATTTTTTAGGTTGAACTTTGGTAGAGTTGATCCAATTGGAAATTTTTTGCTAATAGATTCTCTTTTCATATCTTCCTCCAATAATAGTTAAAAATGTTAAAAATATTGTACCTTATTGAATATGCAAAGCGCAAAAGATCCTTTAACTTACATATATGATTAAAACAACAGGCTCTCTCCGCAGAATAATTGCCATTACCTTACCACCAGTTATTCTGTGCTTAGTTGCCATGCGCCAACTCTATCTAACGAATGATCATCGACTTGTTTCCTGGAAGGGTGGAGGATTCGGCATGTTTGCTTCACTTGACGATTGGTCAACTAGGAGAATCCTCTTTGAATGTAGAACTGAGGCTGATTTATACAAACAAACATTTCCTCAGAAAGGCGCACCGAGTCAACTAAATGAGTCGCAACTTGCCTGGGCACGTTTAACTTCATTTTTCAGTGAAGATAAAATTTACGAACCGGAATTCGGAATAGATAATCTTCGTCAATCTGCTGAATGCATAACTTGTCCCGACTTAACTTTGCGTCGCCTAAAATTCGATCTAGATACCAAAGTACTTAGTTGGAGCACTCTTTTTAAAACATCTATCGGGAAAGAATGTCAGTGATGATCGAAAGACTTTCCACTCTGGTTAATCGAGTCAGTAATTTTCAGATTGTTATTTGGTTAACTTGTTTTCTTTTTGCAAGCCAACCGTTTGGTGAGTTACATGATTTTAAATTTAGAGTGGTAAATCTCCTTATATTTGGAGTCATCGCTTTTAGTGAGAAAGTTAGTCGTAGTGCCATTATCTGGGCAGGAATCAGTTTGTACCTCGCTCTGACACTTATTAATGAGTGGCACTTTGCTGACAATCATAAATACCTTATGGCCTATTGGGCTCTGGCAATCACTCTATCCTTATGGGCTAAAGATGAAGCGAATATTCTAAAAGTTACGGCTAGATATTTAATAGGTTTAACTTTTATCTTTGCCACCATCTGGAAGTTTATTGGAGATGAGTTTCTTGATGGCTCCTTTTTTTATGCCACAATAATATTTAGAGATCTTTTTAGTGGCCTAGCAAAGATTGTTACAGGATTACCAATTGAGGAGCTTGCCAACATTCGTGAACAATTCAATTTACTCCTATCAGATCCTAGTTCAGAGATTTCTATCTTAGCCCCAGTTAGTGAGAATCTTTACTACTTCTCACTTTTTAGCTCTTACTGGATTATTTTATTAGAAGGACTAATTGCGATCACCTTTTTGTTAGGAAACCGTTTCTGTGTCCGGTATCGGGATTTAATTTTAATTATATTTCTAGGCACTACTTATTTTATAGCCCCAGTTGAACGGTTTGGAATGATACTTGCGATTTTGGGATTAGCTCAAGCTGATAAAGCACCGATGTGGGTAAGATCCGCTTATATTATTTTGTTTTTTATAGTTCAATTAAGTGGATTTTTTGCCGGACTGGTTTTTAGGGCGGTTGGGTAAA
>CAZFXN010000036.1:0-21884 GCA_964523015.1 uncultured Bdellovibrionales bacterium
CACAAACAACTACGTCTAGTCGTAGAGTTCCAAGAAAATATTTACAAATGGTACAGTTTCGTTCTGCAGACAGGATTCTTTGGCCGCAAGTTAAAGTTAAACAATGGATTATGACATCAAAAAGGGCTAGAGCGGCTCAATGTTTTATACTAAGCGTCAAACCCTTGCTTCTTGCCGAATACTACTGTTGTACAATCAACGATAATTCCACCATCTTTGGATTTAATAGTGGAGATAAATATGCCTGGCTCAAATGCTCTCTCTCTAAGCAGTTCTACTTTCTCTTTTGTTGGAATCGACATGCGAGCTTTTATAGAATAGTTAAGCTCAACTGTTACTTGACCTGGGGTCTCATCTAAAAACTTAGTGATCATTCCGTAAACTGGATAAGTCTCGCCAATCTTAACTTCGCCTTGGCCTACCTCTAATCCGAACTTTTCGAAGAAATTTGACTCAGAACTCATGATTTTACCTCATACCTATCATGTTGACGTGACACCTGAGCAACAATGCTCTTTCCCACTATTCTTAGGTTTGGATTGGAATGCTTCAGTGTATTTAACAAGTTCTCCACAGGGGGTGTGGATTGTTTGGCCTCAAACTGATATAACCACTTGAATTAATAGATGTTTACTGGAGGAGGCTCCTGTTTATAACTTATAGATTTTAAAAATATGAGGAAGTTCAATGCGTTGAGAAGATGATGGTTACCATATATAAGTATAGAGTCATGCAGATAGATAAAAATAGTAATTTTTCCGATCCGTTATCGATTATCGTGCTCGCTGCTGGGCTTGGTAAGAGAATGAAATCTGATCTGCCAAAAGTTCTAGCTTCAGTGCTTGGGCTTCCCATGATCAATCGAATTATTAGGGAAATCATTCCTCTTTCCCCTGAAAATATTGTGGTTGTAACCGGTCATAAAGGAGAGCTAGTTCGAAGTGCTCTAATAGAGAGTTTTTCATCAACTAAGATTGGCTTTGCTTTACAAAAAGAACTTTTAGGAACTGGGGATGCTGCCAAATGTGGCCTTTCAGAGATAAAAGACTTCTCTGGTACAGTTCTCATACTTGCTGGTGATACTCCACTAATAAAAGGATCCTCTCTCCTCTCTCTTTTAAATGTACATCAAAAAGAAAATGCCACCGTCACTCTCCTTTCGTTTATGGCAAAAGATCCAACTGGGTACGGCAGGGTTGTGCGTGAGTCCGGTTTAGTTTCAAAGATAGTAGAGGAAAAAGATGCCAGCGATTTAGAAAAACAAATTACAGAGGTTAATTCTGGGATTTATGCGGTTGATTCCGCGTTTCTATATCAAGCCCTAAATAATTTAGAAACTAATAATGTCCAAGGTGAGTTATATTTAACTGACATTCTTGGCAAGGCCGCCACAGAGGGTCAGCACATCTCCTCTTTTTTGAGTAATGATGAATCTCAGTTCTTAGGTGTAAACACTAAATCTCAACTTAATTATGCACAGACGATCGCCATGAAAAGAAAAATCGAAAGTTTAATTGAACAGGGCGTTTCCTTTTTAGATCCGAATACTGTTTATATTGAGGAGGCAGTTGTCGTTGGTGAGGGCTCTTCATTAGGGCCCAATGTTCAACTGCGCGGTAAAACAACCGTTGGCAAATCAGTGAAGATTGAGGGCTCTGCTTTTATTCAGGACTCTACTATTGAGGATGGCGCGACTATTAAATTTGGCGTGCGAATTGAAGGCGCTCATGTTGGAAAGAATGCTGCGGTCGGGCCGTTTGCTCATTTAAGACCTGAAGCTTACTTAGAAAAAGATGTTAAGGTTGGCAACTTTGTAGAGATTAAAAAATCCAGATTAAAAGAGGGCGCAAAGGCTTCACACTTAACATATCTTGGCGATGCGGAAGTTGGAAAGGATGCCAACATTGGAGCCGGTACGATTACTTGTAATTATGATGGTTATAACAAATTTAAAACCACCATTGGTGATGGCGCATTTATTGGTAGCAACACTGCTCTTGTTGCACCAGTTACTATTGGGGCAGGTGCTGTCATTGGTGCGGGATCCGTAATTAGTAAGGAGGTGTCAAAGGATGCCCTGGCTCTGGAAAGAACAGAGCAACGAGAGATTAAGGATTGGGCTAAGAAGCGACGCGTGAAGTCTTTAAAAAAATAAGCATTATTTATTCGAGATATCGGATCCCTGAGATGTCTATACAGAGACACGCAATTGATCGAGCGCATCGTTATAACGATCTATGTCTCTCACTAATTCTGAGACTGTTTGGTATCGCTGGTCAACATTCTTTGCCATAGCTTTTTTGCAGATCGAGATAAGCTCAACGGGGAGTCTTGGGTCGACGGCCTTAGGATCGTTAGGTTCTCTAGTTAAGGTTGCAACCGTCAAGCCGGGCACGCTATGAGAAACCTCATGAAATGGCATCTTGCCAGTTAATGCTTCATACATAAGAGCGCCCAAAGAATAAACATCGAGCGTTACTCGAGGACATGGATCTTTGGGAACAAGTGCTTCGGGAGCCATATATCCCAATGAACCTATTGTTTGCGACTCATCAAAGAGCGGATTGTCAGCAATCCTTGACGAACAACCAAAATCTATAAGAACAGGTTCTGCATCAGAACCAACTAAGACATTCCCCGGTTTAAGATCTCGATGGACATACCCACTCTCATGAACAAACTGCACAGCTCGACACAGCTTCTGAAAAGCTTCGATTCGCTTAAACAGACTTTCGAAATGATATTGTTCTTTCGTGGCGGTGTCGTTAGTAAACTCAGAAAATGTTTTCGCTCTAGAAATTTTACAGTCGCTCAATACGTTTTCTAATGAGATGACGGGGCTCATCACCAAGAAAACCTTTTCGTCACCAAGCACTAGCTCATAGGGTGTGATTATGTTTCTTTTGTAAGGGGCATGGGCTATATCGCCACTAGCTGAATGGATTTCTCTTAAAGCATCATACTCCCAGTGAATTTTATTCTCTACGACATCTTGATGCCTGTTTCTGGAGATACTACTAGAGGTCGCCTCCTTAATCGCTACCAGATGTTCGTGTTGATCGCTCCAGGCTAAAAAAACATCGGCTCCGTTACCTGCTCCTAGATATGATATTGGGTGGAATCCGCGCGCAAGAAGGACTGGGTCGTTAGTGCAATCCGCTACGTCACTTACTAAACGCTCAACCCAGAGAGGCATTTGAGTAGCGAGGTCGGTTGACGAATGAATGCCGGCGATGGTCGCCCAGGAAACGTCGTCTAAAGATCCATTATGATTCGCTATCATTTTTTATTTTATCGCCCCATGTATCTAAGTTAGATCTGGCTCCGCGATATTCAGAAAGTATTTCGGGGACACACTTAGCTTAGAATTGGTGGGGTTTGAGGTCACTAAAAGAGCGGTTCAAATGGATGACTGGTTGCTGATGCTACCCTCGGTGGGGACTCGACGCGCCATCTGCAGGCAATTGTACTATCAAATATGGTTTTAGCCTAGGGGAAACGGTGTACGGGAATGCGCCAAAGGTGATAAAGCACTATGTTACGATACACTTTTCTCCTAGATCCAATACTATTTTGGCTAATTCTGGCCGATTTTGATTTATAGATCTACCATGCCGTCAATGATTACCTCTCTTAATTTTAGAACTAGCGGCCAGGGATTGGTTGAGATAACAGACTCAATCGCGTTAGCTCTTAAGAAGTTTGGGGCCGATAATGGTCTCTGTTCTCTGATTATTCAGCACACTTCAGCAAGTCTTATCATTCAAGAAAATGCCGACCCGACAGCACGTAGAGATCTAGAAAATTGGCTAAATCGTCTTGTAAAAGAAAACGATCCTCTCTTTGAGCACACCCTTGAGGGACCTGATGATATGCCGGCACACATAAAGGCAGCCTTAACTGCCACCACTCTATCAATTCCAGTATGTAACGGCGAACTTATGCTCGGCAGGTGGCAGGGTGTGTACCTTTGGGAGCATAGACATGCCCCTCATTCAAGAACGGTTGTTGTGCATTATCGGGAGGATTAGATCGGCCTACGTGGGCTTTTACCAGGTAGGCTTTTCATTTAGGCATGTGAAAGTCTCAGAGACGTAGAGGTAGGTACCGCCCCATGCGGGCATGTGAAAGTCTCAGAGACGTAGAGGTAGGAGACGTAGAGGTAGGTACCGCCCCATGCCGAGCCTTATGAGCGTGGAGAAAGGGAGGTCTGTAGGTATCTAATTAAACTCAATTTAGTAAATCAAAGCCCATCTGAAAGTCTCAGAGACTTCGTGGTAAATGTTATAGATACAGCTTGCAAATTTGCGAGATGTAGCTATAATTATAGCAATGGTTAAGCAACCTACTGAATATACAAGATCTTTTGAGTCGATTTTAGCTAAGAGATTGGGCGAAAAGCTAAATTTTATCCAAGTTTTAATAGGTCCGCGACAGGTTGGTAAGACAACTGCGGTTACGAGAATTTTCAATGAGTGGTCGGGACTAAAGAAAATGATCTCGGCAGACCTGCCCTCTCCACCAGATCATTCATGGCTAACTGCCAATTGGAATGACGCTATTTCGTTGGGCGCCTCGTTGGGTGATGACGTTCTTCTAATCATCGATGAAGTACACAAAGTTCCAGGATGGAGCGAAGTAATAAAATCTCTATTTGATAAAATTCGCTCTCAAAGAAAGATGCGGATTGTATTGCTTGGCTCAGCAAGTCTCTCAATTCAAAGAGGCTTAGGCGAGAGCTTGGCCGGAAGATATGAATTGTTAAAAGCTAATCACTGGTCTTTTGGAGAGTGTAAAGAGGCATTTGATTTAGATTTTGAATCATATCTTAAGTTTGGTGGTTATCCTGCGGCTTTGGAATTGCGGGCAGATCCTGCACGGTGGCAATCTTTTGTTCGAGATTCTATTATTGAACCGGTGCTAGGTCGTGACTTATTAGGGTATTCAAGGATTAATAAGCCAGCACTATTTCGTCAAACATTTGAAATCGCTCTTCGCTATCCAGCTCAAGTAGTTTCTTACAACAAATTACTTGGTCAGCTTCAAGAAAAAGGAAATACAAATACGATAAAGGATTATCTAAACCTACTTGAGGGGGGATTTCTTTTAAAACAGCTGCATAAGTTTTCAAAAGGAACTGTCAGTTTAAAAACCTCTAGTCCAAAAATTTTACCTTTAGATTTAGCACTGGTGTCGGCGTTGGCTCCTATTAATACAAGCACCTTAGATCCTGCCTGGCGCGGCAGACTTGTTGAAGCAGCCTTTGGGGCCTACTTGGCGCGTCAACCTGGGGATCTGTACTACTGGTCAGATGGTCGATACGAGGTTGACTTTGTACATGTCATAAACGAATCAATTGTTGCATATGAAGTAAAATCAGGTCGGGAACGAGACGGAAAGGGGTTGCTCAAGTTTGCGGAAAAATATCCTGATGCCACTACTCGCATGATTGACGATCATGAGATTGAGGATCTCTTGGCTAATGAAAAATAAGGAACTTAAAGCATAATAATAAACAGGTACCTTTTGAGGCTTTAAGTGCACCCAGCCTAAAAAGGTACCTGTTTATTATTATGCTTCTGTGGCTTAGAGTTCAGCTTCGAGAGTCCCCGCCATCCTAAATATCCAAATTCCGGATATTTAGTGCGTTCTCTTCAATAAACTTTCTACGCGGCTCGACTTCGTCTCCCATAAGGACGGTGAACACTTCGTCGGCATCAATAGCATCTTCTACGCGAACTTGTAGGAAGGTTCTGTTTTTAGGATCCATCGTAGTCTCCCAGAGCTGTTCCGGGTTCATCTCACCAAGACCTTTGTATCTCTGAATGGAGAGGCCTTTATTTCCGCGATCGAGAATCAGCTTTACGGCATCCTCGGCATTATTAAATGTGGCTAGTTCTTTTTTAGATTCGATTTCAGAGACAACAAACGGTCCTTTTCCTAAACCTTCTGCCACCACCATCATCTTTCTTAGATTTCTATATTCCTGAGTTGCTAAGAATGAAACATCGGCAACGCTCTCTTTTGTAACTCCATCTTTTCGAGTTATTAAACTAATGCCGTCTGATCCGTTCTGACCCTGTAGTTCAACCTTAGAGCCGTCAATTAAAATCTCCGAAAGAGCAGTTTCAAGTGCTACTGTTATCTCTTTCACCTTCTTCTCATCGCTAAATGATGAGATATCATCAACTCCTAGTCTTGCTAGCTCTAGAGCAAAGCGCGGATCGACAACCCCTCTAAAATCATCAAGGGCTAAGTCTAGCTTATTTAATTCAGCAACTATTGGGCGAAGCGCCTCCTCTTTTAAGACCTTTTTATCTGAAGAGGTCACGCAGATATCTTTGACGCCGCCACTTTGGACTATATCTCTTAAAAAAGAATCATCCTTTACGTACTGTTCAGATTTCCCTTTTTTAACTTTATAAAGAGGGGGCTGAGCAATGTATAAATGTCCGGCAGCGATCATATCAAACATTTGGCGGTAGAAAAATGTAAGCAGTAGAGTTCTAATGTGACTTCCGTCAACGTCAGCATCGGTCATGATTACAACTTTATGGTAACGCAACTTTGTAAGATTAAAGTCATCTCGTCCAATGCCGGTACCAAGAGCGGTAATGATTGTACGAATCTCTTCAAAAGCGAGCATCGTATCAAAGCGGGCCTTTTCAACGTTTAGAATTTTTCCTTTTAGAGGCAAGATCGCTTGATTCTTTTTATCGCGACCCTGCTTAGCCGATCCGCCGGCCGAATCTCCCTCAACTATATAGAGCTCACATTCTTCTGGGTTTTCATTTTGGCAATCCGCTAGTTTGCCCGGCAAATTTGATGAATCAAGTGCGCCCTTACGACGAACTAGCTCTCGTGCTTTACGAGCAGCCTCTCGCGCTCTAGCAGCTTCACTCGCTTTGTTAACAACGATCTTAGCTATTGATGGGTTCTCTTCAAGATAACGGGCGAGCTTTTCTCCAAGGAGTTGCTCCACCAAACCTTTAACTTCGCTGTTGCCAAGTTTTGTTTTTGTTTGTCCCTCAAATTGAGGCTCAGGGATCTTCACTGAAATAACTGCTGTTAGACCCTCTCTAGTATCATCTCCCTGAATTCCTTCGCCGATCCCCTTAGAAAGCCCGGATTTATTGACATATGTATTAACACACCGAGTAAGAGCTGATTTAAATCCGGCTAGATGAGTGCCGCCCTCGTGGGTATTAATATTATTAGCATAGGTATAAATGTTCTCTTGATACCCTTCGTTATACTGCATCGCGACTTCAAGCTGAACATTGTCGGCTTCGTTTGAAAAATAAATTACATCTTTAAAAAGAGGGTTTTTGCTTTTGTTTATGTGCTCAACGTAGCTCTTAATACCACCTTCATAGAAAAATTCCTGGTTCTTCTCTTTTCCAACACGAAGATCTTTAACTATAAAGCGCAGGCCCTTATTTAAAAACGCCAACTCACGACAACGATGAGTAATCGTCTCAAAGTTATACCCTTTAGCTTCTTTGAAAATTGTATGGTCTGGATAAAAAGTTACCTTTGTCCCTGTTCCTTCGGCTTTACCGATCTCTTTAAGAGGTTCAACCGGAACGCCTCGATGGAACTCCATAAAATAGAGCTTTCCGTTTTTTTGAACTTCGACTTTTAGAATTTCTGAAAGTGCATTTACAACCGATACGCCAACACCATGAAGACCGCCGGAAACTTTATAAGCATCTTTATCAAATTTGCCACCAGCATGAAGTATGGTCATTACAACTTCAACGCTGCTAACTCCTTCAGATGGATGAATATCTACCGGAATGCCTCGACCATTATCATTGATCGTAACCGAGCCATCTTCGTTTAGGAAAACATCAACCTGAGTGCAGTATCCTGCAAGCGCTTCGTCAACAGAGTTATCAATTACTTCGTAGACAAGATGGTGGTAGCCACGCTCATAGGTGTCACCTATGTACATTCCAGGGCGTTTTCTAACCGCATCAAGGCCCTCTAGAACCTTGATTTGAGAACTATCGTATTGGGTTCCTGCTTTGACCTTTTCTGCTATTTGATTCACTTCTTGGCTTTCCACTAAAACTCCTTAAAACCGCGATATTATAGATTTTTTTTGACCATAGGTAAAGAAAAGTAGTGCGATAATCTAGCTTAGTTTTTACTGTTTTTATGAAGCGAGTTCAACGGGTTATGGGAGTGAAATTTTCCCCGACTCCATAATCATCTCTTTAATCTCACTTTTTGGTAACGGGATCTCTTTTGCGTTTGTAGCGGTTATAATTACCTGTCTACCGTGTGACAGAATTGATTTAAAAAATGCCTCGCGGCGACCTTGATCAAGTTCTGAATCAACATCATCAAGTAAGATTACCGGGGATTCTTTTCTGATTGCTTGAATCTCTTCAATAAGAGCTAATTTAAGTGCTAAAACTATACTTCTTGTTTGCCCTTGAGAAGCAAAAGCGCGGGAATCAGATCCTGATAATGTAATTATTAGATCGTCTCTGTGTGGCCCAATCAACGATTGTCCCTGTGCAACCTCTCTCTCCATGGCCTCAGACATCTCTTCAAATAATAAAAATTCTGATGGCTCTATCTTAGTTCGGGCACTTTTAAGAGCTAGTCCTAAAAGTTCTTCTTTGGGAGCAAAGTCTTTATATAAAATCTCAGAGCGTTGAGAGATCCGTTCAATAAATGATTTTCGAGCTTTTAGTATTTCAGCTCCGTGTTTAGCCATAACCTTACCCCAGGAATAGAGCTGGTCTTTTATGTTTTCATCAAGGCGGCCGTGAGCGTTTCTTAATATCTGATTCTTTGATTTTAGAGCAGCGTTATATGACGAGAGTGTTCTTATAAACTTAGCATCTAAAAAGGCTAGGGATTTGTCTAAAAACCTACGTCTTTCACTTGGCCCGCCTCTGACAAGCTCTAAATCAGAAGGGGTAAAAGTTACGCAAACTAATTTACCTATAAACTCATCTGCTGATTTAGCCTGAGCATCATTTATAAACGCCCTTTTTAATTTTCTCTCTAAAGCTATTCCAAGATTAATTTTTGTTTGATCTTTTAAAATTACAGATCCAAACACCGAGGATTCGTGTTTTCCCCAAAAAACCAAGTCAGAGATCTTATTTGAGCGAAAAGACCGTGCCGTGCTGATAAGATTAATGGCCTCTAAAACGTTAGTCTTACCTTGGCCATTTTTACCGATAATTAGATTTATCCCGTCTGAAAATGAAACGGTTTGATCTTTTAGGTTTCGAAAATTATAAAGCTTAAGCTCTGATAATAACAATTTAAGCCTAATTTAGCCTAATTTAGTCGCATCGGCATAACGATCGCTACACAAGACTCATCATTTTCTGGATATATTTTACCTGGCCCTAATTCACCATGAAGCTCAAATACAAATCTTTGAGATTCACTAACTGCGGTTAATATATCAATCATATATCTAGCATTAAATCCAACTGTCAGAGGATCTCCTTTGTATTCTATTGCTAACTCTTCAGTTGCATCGCCCAACTCTGGAGACTGACTTGAGATACGGAGTGTGCCGTTACTAAAATCTAACCGTGTTCCTTTTGCTTTATCTGTAACCATTAGCGATACGCGTTTTAAGGCATTGGCCATCTCAGCAGAGTTTATCGCTACCTTAGTTCCTTTCTGTTTTGGCATAACTTGTCGGTAGTCTGGAAATTCTCCATCAATTAATCTCATTGATATCTTTACTGAGTCGCCCTCAATCACCAAGAAGCCATCTTCAAAACTAAGACCAACTTCATCAGATTGATATTCTTCTAAAAGTTTTCTTACTTCCAACAAACCCTTTCTTGGAACAAGAACAGATCCTTTAAATGAAAGTGCACCGGCTGGACGAGTAATCATTGCTAATCTATGTCCATCAGTAGCTACCATTCTTAGAAGCTTTTGATTATCAACATCAACTACCTCAAAATTAACACCGTTTAAATTAAACCGTGTCTCATCCATTGATACTGAGTAAATGGTTTTAGCTATCATCTCTGAAAGCTGTTTTGAGGGAATCTTACTCTTAGGAACTAGTGACTGACCTGGTAGGCTTGGGTATTCTTCAGCGCTTGCTCCAATAATTCTTGTCTTTGATTTACCACAGACAACTTCTAGTCGTTCACCATCAACTATCTTTAGAGAGATGTCGTTATCAGGAAGTTCCTTAACAACATCATAGAGAATTTTTGCGTTTACTGTCGTTGTACCAGCCTTTAAAATTGTTGCCTTGGCGTTCGCCGTTGCTGTGATCTCTAAATCTGTAGCGGCAATGGTAAGCCCGCCATCTTTCGCGCTTAGAAGAGCATTTGAAAGGATCGGCATCGTAGTTCTTTTTTGAACAATTGATTGAACAAAAGAGAGAGCCTTATTTAATTCTGATTTCGATATTGTTAATTCCATATTTAATACTTCTTATGGTTTATACTTCTTATTATTAAAATATATATATAAAGATCAGTAGTAGTAGTAAGCGAAACGTTTTCTGTTTAAAACTAACTGAACAACCTAGAAACAAAAGAGAAACGCTCGGTGTAACTAGTCTTTAAGCTGTGTCTAAAAACCTAAGCTTCCAACAACCTCAGGTCTAGATCCTAGAACTGAGAGAATATACACCGCACAAACCACAAATTACAAACAGTTTTTACCGGAAATTTATAAGTAAAACTATGGCTATAGGTAACTTATAAACAAAAAAACAAAACTGTTAAAACCAAGCTATGGCTGAGTATAGTAGGATTCTAATTAACCGTGTACAAGAAGCTCCTGAACCCTATCCATAATAGCCCGCACTTCAGCCTCTGTTTTCAATTTCTTACCAACGACATTTGCAGCATGAATAACACTCGAATGATCACGACCACCAAACTGATCCCCAATATCTGGATATGAACAGGTAGTGTGTTTTCTACAGAGGTACATGGCAATGTGTCTTGGAAATGAAAAACTACGAGAACGCTTTTTTGAGCTAAGATCACTTATCTTAAGTCCAAAATGGGTAGAGACAACTCTCTTGATGTCATCAACCGTTATGTTAGCCGGCTTTGATTTCATCATCGGCTTTAATACCGACTCAGCTAAGGCCCTTGAAACACCAACCCCCTGCAATGAACAAACAGCAGAGAGCCTAGTTAGCGCACCCTCAAGCTCCCTAACGTTTGTAGATATGTTTTCAGCAATATAGTGAGCGACTTCCATCGGAAGAACAAAAGAATCAATCGCAGCTTTTCTATTAAGGATGGCAACCCTTGTTTCAAAGTCAGGAGCTTGTAGATCGGCAAGAAGGCCCCAAGAGAATCTGGTTTGTAATCGCTCTTTTAGCCCATCGATTTCCTGAGGGGTAGAATCAGAGGTAATAACAATCTGACGCTTAGCACTATAAAGAGTATTAAATGTATGAAAAAACTCTTCCTGGGTTCTCTCTTTGCCCGAGATAAACTGAATGTCATCTATTAAAAGGATATCACACTCTCTAAGTCGTTTTTTGAAATCATCCATCTTTCCAGTTCTAAGGCCCTGGATAAGTTCATTTGTAAACGACTCTGATGACATATAAACGATCTTAGTTTCAGGATTGCGCTCAAGTGCTGCGTTTCCAATGGCATGCAAAAGATGAGTTTTGCCAAGACCAACGCCGCCGTAGATAAACAGCGGATTGTATGTTTGACCAGGACCATCTGAAACCTGACGGGCAGCCGCATTACAAAACTGATTACTGTTTCCAACAATAAAATTCGAGAATGTATATCTAGAGTTTAAGTTGTTAGGAAAACTTGTTTGATCGACTGATGTAACTCGACCATTTCCGTTCTGAACCGAAGAATGTCCATTTTGGTTTGAGGTTTTATTTGATTGAGAGACAGACGGACCCGCGCTCAGCTTTTTTATAACGGCATGTTTTGCGACCGGCGTTGTGGCTGGTTTTATAGTTGGCACTGTAGACGAGGGCTCAGCAATCGCACACTTCGAAGGATCTACGAAATATACAATATTAAAAGAGGAGACGCTTAGCTGATCTTTAACAACACTGTTGATTTTATGATTATAAGATCTCTCGGCCTTATCAATGACGAATTTTGATGGAGCAGCTATGGTCAGCTCGTTTTTATCATAGTCAATTGAAACGGGAGCTAGGGGCCTAATATAGGCATCGAAGAGCTGGGAATCAACCTCTTCTTTTAGGGCCGATAAAACAACACGCCAAAGATCAGTTAGAGAAGAGTCCCCAGAGGAACCAGCTCTGTTTGGTTCGACAATAGGGTAATCTTGAGTAAAATTCTCTTCGTATTGCACTTCTTCGTGTATCCGTTAACCTAATATGAGTTGTTTGCTTTTCGAAATATTAAGAACACCATCTTGAACAAATTTTTTGATCTTAAGCAGCGGAGACGAACCCTACTGAAATGAAAATTGTCTGACAAGAATTTTTCACAACAAAATATTTTTCATTACTAACATCAAGAAAGACGGCCCTTTTTTGAATTGGTTTTTTTCTAAGTATAAATCACCTAAAGTAAGAGTGATCAATTTAGTACGAAATTGATCTTTTGAAGTGTTGTAATACAAAAATAAAAAGACAAAATCATCAGCACCAACTGATGGTTAGCTCACTTTTTCTAAATTAAATAATTAATGCAAAATGTTTCTGTTAACGAAACATCAGCAAAGTTAAGATTAACAGGGAAAACAAAAGACCATTTTATTTTTTCACTTAGAAGAGTACTCTTCTAAGTGATTAAAAGTCGTAGCTAAAATAATGATAGATATAGAAACAAAAAAATTTGGAATTTACTTACTGGAGCGCTGGACATTGCTGTGTGGTTCAGCACTTGTAATGGGATCGTATGTGATGAGTATTGGCTCTCCTAAATTTATATTTTTAGGATCTCTACTGTCCCTTGTTACATTAAGGAGTTATCTTTTGTTTACTAAGGGTATCACCGAGAGCGGAGACAGAATTTCCCCCGTATTACTTATTTTAGCAAAGCTTCTCGCTCTGCTTTTGATTTTGGTAACTATATATAATGGAGATCGAACAGGCCCTTTCTTGATAAGCTTACTAGTTGGGCTTTTTTGTTTTATTCCGGGGGCACTTATCTTTGCTCTTTCGCAGTTCCCTAAGAACTCACAGTAATAACAACCGCCAATAGAGACCTAACTCTTTACAATTCATCATTTTTCTGTCATTAAAAGGCCGTCGATTTTTATATTTTTGGATACTTGATGGAAGGGCATTTTACCTGGTTTAAGGATATTCCAGCCAGGATTCATAGCAACACCGCGCACTTTGCAGATACTGAGAAGCTGTTCTTGGCAGTCTTGGTTTCCCTTGTCCTCTTATTGGCAGCAAAGAAAGCAACGAGACTCTTAAGAACCGAAGATGATATAGAGATGAGCATTGTGCCTGGCGGCGGTGGATTCTTATACCGTTTTTTTGATATCTTGGTTGAGAACTTCACAAAGTATCATGACTCTATTCTTGGCAAGGAGAACCGTCATTATATTCCCTTTACGGGGTCCGTTTTTGTTTTTCTTCTCTTCTCAAATCTTTTGGGCCTTATCCCTGGCTTTGCTGCAATTACTACCTCTGTTTGGGTTAACGTAGGAATCGCCTTAGTTGTTTTTTTCTGCTTCAATTGGTATGGAATCCGTGCGCATGGAGCGATGGGATACTTTAAACATTTCATGGGTCCGGTGTGGTGGTTAGCTCCGTTTATCTTCTGTTTAGAGATAGCAAGTACACTCATGAGGATCTTAACCCTCAACTTGAGGCTCTATTGGAACATAACAGCAGATCACATTGTGCTTGATACATCAATTCAGCTAACGAAGGTAATCGTACCAATAATATTTTACGGACTCGGTACCTTTGTCTGTTTTATGCAAGCGTTTGTGTTTGCAACTTTAACAATGGTTTATATCCTTCTTGCTACACAGCATGAGGGAGAACAGCACTAAGTTTGCAGCATTGTAATTTAGTGATTTAACGATATTGATTTAGTTATATTGATTTAACAACCTGTAAGGGAATAGGGTGATAATATGAATGAAAACATGAAAAAATGCGGAACGCTTCTTGGTCTTATAGTACTATCAGTCCTTTGTGGACTTGATGTTGCCTTTGCTGAAGGCGCTGCCTCAGCCGGTGGACAAGATTGGCTAGCAATTGGTGCAGGTATTGCTGTTGGTTTGGGTGCCGCTGGTGCTGCAACTGCTCAAGGAAAAGTTGTAAGTGCTGCTCTTGATGCTATTGGCAGAAACCCTTCCGCTGCAGGCAAGCTTAATACCCCAATGATTCTAGGTCTCGTATTTATTGAGGCTCTTGGGATCTTGGCATTCGTTATTGCTTACTTCCTACAGGGCAAAGTTTAGCGAAAAGTTTAATAACGATCTGACATTAGCCTGACTAATTAAAAAGCCAAGCTAGTTGTAAGAAAGGCCAGGCAAGCTAACACCTTGCTTGGCCTCTCTGTTTCTATCTTTTTTGTTTTTTTGAATATTTTCTAATACGCTGTTATAGTCTAGGTTTCCTTTGATCTTTTTACGGTAATTTAAAATTTCATATTGTGTAGGCACCTGCTTCTCTGATCTGACCTTTTTCTATCTGAATTGTAAACTTAGGGAGATCAGAGGAACAGATGCCGTAATGCCTTAAACAGGTTTTTTCAGCATCTCTCCATCGTGTATCAACCCGTCCAAAGTGTCCGAGTCTTTTCCAAAGTCTAATTCTTTGGAGAGAAAGGAAACATCAATGAGGATCCTAAGATGTTCGTTTCCCTGTGAAAGCGATCCTGCCTTTAAGTGGGCAACCAGAAGAGTTGGTAAAGGCGCCATGCTTTCTGAGCCTTGGCGCTGGACCACTACCTTTGCGGAGGTTCAGATTGGCTATTCGAAAAGGGAGGGAGTCCTTCGTCTCGAAGGTACGCAGCCCTGTGAGATTCTCGATTTCCAGTGGGTCGTTCAGAAGGCGATCTCTAAGATCGGGCTTCCTGAAACTCGCACTGGAGAGCTTCTGATTCAGTACCCGATCAGCGAGCTAATCGCACACCGGGAGTTCTGGGCGAGCCGGAAGAAATTCCGTACCGACTCAGAGTTCGTCCTCTGGCGACTCTGTCAGCCGGATGTCAGAAAGGACAAGCGCTTCTCCAAGCGAACCGATCCAAAGAGCCATCTCTGGTGGAATAGGGATCCCTCCGGAGTCAACGTTGAGATCGATGAAGAGATCGCTGCTTTGAGAATTCATATCCAAAGAGCCACTCCGCTTCACATGAATCGAGTGCTGTCGACTGCGACCTCTCGATTCTTCCCTCCTCAGCTTTTGGTCAAGTAGCTCAAGGAGCTGAGAGACGGATTCGCTCCCTGCCTCATCCCCTGTCGCACTGAGCTTATGGTGTAGGTGACTATACTATGGGTGCTAGTGCGGCAGGGGAGGCTTATTGGAACAGGGGAATGCCGGATTTTTTCATTTAAGGATCTCTAAAAGGTTAAAAGCATTACGGCACTGTTCAAGTTTTCTGATACCTGAAGAGCTAAATGACAATGTCATGCTTGAGCTTGATAAAGATGGACAGGTTGTGGGTTTAACAATTGAACATGCTAAACAAAATCAAGGCAAGCTCGACTTCTCTTATGAAACAGTAGCTGCGTAATGTTTTCTCTCTTGCCTAATGCCCACCCTCAAGCCAGCGCTCAGCTTCAATCGCCGCCATACAACCACTTCCAGCAGCAGTAACAGCTTGGCGAAAGACGTGATCTTGAATATCTCCACAGGCAAAAACCCCCTCAACGTTAGTATAGGTTGAGTTGGGCTTTGTTTTTATGTAGCCATTTTGATCCATGTCAATTTGACCTTTAAAGAGGGCACTGTTTGGCGTGTGGCCAATTCCCAAAAATACGGCATCACACTTAAACTCAGAGGTCTCATCGGTTTTCGTATCTTTAATAGTAACATGACTGACACCATCCTTTTTTGTGCCATGTATCTCGGTAGGGATCTTATTAAATACAAATTCAATCTTTGGATTTTTCGTAACCCTGTCTTGCATAATCTTTGAGGCTCGCATCTCATCCCGTCGATGCATTAAGTATACCTTTTTGGCGAACTTTGTTAAAAAAGTCGCCTCTTCACATGCTGAATCTCCACCACCTACAACGACGATGTTTTTCTCTTTGAAAAATGCCCCATCACAGGTTGCGCAAGTTGACACCCCGTATCCCATCAATTCTTTTTCGCCAGGGATATTTAGATATTTTGCCGAGGCCCCAGTAGCGATAATAAGAACATCACAGGAGTAAGTTTCTGATTGACCGGTTAAGATAAAAGGCCTTTTAGATATGTCAGCTTTTGTTATTGTGTCAGCTTTTACCTGTGTGCCGAATCGGACCGCTTGTTTTTCCATCACCTGCATTAAATCAGGTCCCATAATACCATGCTCAAATCCAGGAAAGTTCTCTACATCAGTCGTCGTTGTCAATTGACCGCCAGGCTGAGGGCCGTGTATTAATAGCGGCGTTAAGTTCGCCCTGGCTGCATATATAGCAGCAGTGAGTCCAGCCGGCCCAGAACCTAATATAACTACATGCTGGTGATTTTTATCATTCATTTTGATTTTCCAACGACTTTCGCATTATTGTATCCCCTGCAGTAAAGTCCGTAAATTGGGACACGCAGAGGGATCTATTTAAAGGATATTAACTCTATAATTACAATTATGAAAAGAAGAGAGATAAAGAAAGTTTTAATAGCAAATAGGGGTGAGATTGCTTTACGAATACAGCGAGCTGCCCAAAAGTTAGGAATTAAAAGTGTCTGCATTGCTTCGGATGCTGACAAGACATCTATGTTTGCCCGGAACGCTACAGAGCTAGTCCTAATTGGGGGCTCTGCGCCACAGGATTCTTATTTGAATATAGAGAAAATAATAAAGGCTGCTAAAGATTCTGGATGTGATGCTGTACATCCTGGTTACGGATTTTTATCTGAGAATGCTGATTTTGCCGCACGGGTTATTAAAGAAGGGATGATCTTTATTGGGCCAACTCCTGAAGCGATTAAAGTTTTAGGAAGCAAAACCTTGGCTCGAAAAGCCGTAACTGAGAATGGAGTGCCGACAACCCCAGGTTGCGTTGGTGGACTTTCTGATGAGGAGATAATCAAAGAAGCAAAGCAGATCGGCTTTCCTGTGATCGTTAAAGCTGTTGCCGGAGGCGGTGGTCGGGGTATGAGGGTTGTGAACTCTGCCAAAGAGATGGAGGATACTTTACCGAGAGCACGAGCCGAGGCCAAAAAAAACTTCGCAAGTGAAGATGTCTATATTGAAAAATACATACTAATGCCGCGCCACGTCGAAGTTCAAATTTTTGGCGATGCACATGGGGACGTTGTTCATTTTGGGACACGCGATTGCTCTACTCAAAGGCGACATCAAAAACTAATAGAGGAAGCCCCTGCCCCGTTTATGTCAGACAAGCTCCGGGAGTCCATTCATGATGCCGCAGTAAAAGCTGCTAAAAGTGTAGGGTATGTTAATGCGGGCACTGCGGAATTTTTAGTATCTGGCGAGAGCTATTATTTCCTAGAGATGAACACCAGAATTCAAGTCGAGCACCCAATTACTGAAGAGGTTACAGGTACAGATCTTGTGGCGCTGCAATTTGAGGTTGCAATGGGTGGAAAGGTTCCTAAGCAGAAAGATATTAAATTTACTGGTCACGCAATTGAATTTCGCATCTATGCTGAAGATCCTGAGAGAAATTTTTCTCCGGTCATTGGAAAAGTTACTGAGATACGACGCTTTCAGGAATCCTTTGTGCGTGAGGACTACGGATTTGAATCAGGGGATGAGGTGACGCCTTATTATGATGCAATGCTAAGTAAGCTTATTATTAAAGGGGCAACTAGGGATGAGGCGATCGATCGATCGATAAGAGCGCTTAAGATCTATAAAGTAGAGGGTCTTAAATCTACTGTGCCATTTCATAAGTGGATCCTTCAAAACAAAACATTTAGAGAGACCGGTATAGATATTGGTTTTCTTGAAAGGGAATTTAAGGATGCTCCAAAGCTTTTGGCCGAGATGGTGGCATCTGAAGTCGTCGATCCGTTATTTAAGCCCGGCCCATGGGGGATAGAGGGGGCAAGGGTGGGAGTAGAAACAGTTGAATTTTTTCGCTACAGATCTCAGAAATTTACCTTCGATTATACTATTGAGGTACTTCATCGTGTTGATGGGGTTTTTGTTGTTACCCCCACTGATGGCGCATCAAGGCGGGCTAAAAACAAAAGTTGTCGTGCCTCAAATGGGCTTAGGACCGCATTAAGATCGGTTATTCATGATGTCCTTGAAGGGGTTCCACCAACCCAAGTGTTTTAAAATATGAATGATACAGACGCAGATCTAGTTAGGTATAAGAGAAAGCTTATACTAATAGCTACGGTTGGGTTTCTTTTTCGCCTGATTGTTGGACTTGATCTTTATCTACACGATCCTGCAGTAACCAATCCTGAAAGTTACACAGACATGGCCCAGTATATGATCTTTTCTGATCAGTTTATTAATGGTCAGTTTATTGAGCCTATTTATCACCAGCCATTTCTATATCTTGTCATTTTGCCTGTAATAAAAATCTTATTTGGATCATATCCAATACCTACTATTTTTATCCAGAGCTCAGTCGGAGCACTTTCTATCTTTCTAGTTGGGCTTATTGCAAGGAGGACATTTAACGCGCGCGTTGGAATTTTAAGCGCCCTTTTTTTGTGCCTCTCACAAGATCTTGTCTTTTATGGGGCATATCCCCTCCCCGATCCGTGGTTATCATTTCTATTTTTACTTTTATTGGATCAGATAACTGAGAAAGCACCAATCGCAAAAACGCTCTCATTTAGAATGGGATTAGTTATTGGTTTAATGACGCTTTGTCGTGGAAACTGTTTGCTGCTTGTAGCACCGGTTGCTTTTGTTTTATTTAAAAAGGGCTCACGTAGATTTTTGGAACTGACCTTTCTTGTCCTAGGTACTTTTCTAATTCAGTTACCCTTTATGGCCTGGAATTACTCTCTTGCCGGACAGTTTGTAAGCTCAGTTGCTGGATCTAATGCTTTTATTTATGCCAATCTCCCTTCAACTACGATTTTTGATTATGTAGAGAGGCTAAATATGGGCTCTAGTGCCAATAGTGGGTACTCCCCTAGTCAGCTATTTGATCTTATCTGCGCCCAGCCATTAAGTTGGATCAATTTAAAACTAGGAGTGCTACTCTCGTTTTTTACAACATATCTGCCGATCTCTACGAACGTATCTATTAAGATAAATGGCCTGAATAGTAATATTCTTTCCTGGCCAATCTTTATTCCGATACCCATCCTTTCAGTGCTTGCCCTTAGTGGAATGTTGAATGGTGAAAACTTAAAAAACTCAAAAGAGATATTTTTCTTGTTTGCCAGCTTTGTTCTTTTTCTCGCGCTCTTTATTGTTCTTGAAAGATATCGAATCCCTGTTATTCCGGTATATGCTATCTATTCATCTCTCTTTTGCATAGAAATTTGGGATTCTGTCTTTAACAAAACTAAAAATGTAAACAAGCTCTCCTCTTTAGCCGTACGTTTTGGTGTGGCATATCTTTTTGTTTTTTTGGTGGCGGCATATGGAGCAACGTAACGGAAATGCAATGGGACAAAGCAAGTGGAGAACGCTAGGGGGAGCGACGATCTCTATCTAAGCAGTGCGATCACCTCGTTAAGAGAGTCAATCATAAGATCTGCTTTAGAGTAAGGTATCTCCTCTTTTGTTATCCCATCAGGAATTCTAATTGCACGCATTCCAGCAGTTTTGGCTCCTTCAATGCCGTGTTCAGAGTCTTCAAGTACTAAGCAGAACTCAGGCTCTATGCCAAGGCGCAATCCTGCCTCAAGAAAAATATCTGGTGCTGGCTTTCCTCTTTGCACCTCATCGCCACCAACGATCGCCTGAAACCGCTCAACAATATTAAGACTGGTTAAATGATGAAGGGCTGTCTTTTTACTAGCAGAGGTGGCAACAGCACAAGGAATTTTTCGCTGATCTAGAAAATCAAGAAGCTCAAGCAATCCTATTTTTGACTGAACCGGCTCGCTTCCAAAATAGAGAGCCTCGTATTTGTTAAGAGTAGGCACGAAAACACCTAAATCAAGAGGTACGCTAAGGCGAGCGGCATGCTTTTGAACTTCAATTAGTGCTGATTTTCTGCCACGACCTTTTAGGTTTGTATGGTCCTCGTCACTAAGCTCAAACCCATGTTCATTACACGCGCGTCGCCAAGCCATCTTATATATTGGTTCGCTATCAATAATCAGTCCATCCATGTCAAAGATTACTGCTTTAATATTTGAGAATTTATTTTGGGATTGAGTCATTAGGGTCTTTCCATTTCGTGAGATGTCGGTCTTACTAAAATCTTGGCGGAGAGAGAGGTTGGCGGAGAGAGAGGGATTCGAACCCCCGGTAGGCTATTAACCTACACACGCTTTCCAAGCGTGCGCCTTAAACCACTCGGCCATCTCTCCGTTGTTTTTTGTCGGGTGTTTATAGCAGATGCCCTGCATAATGAAAACCACTACAATTATAATGGCTCGCTGTGCATATTTTACATAAATTAATCACGGACAATAAAAATTTAATACTATTGATAGTTTAGAGGATCAAACGTTGTGATTTTAGTTTTGGCTCCTATATTCCGATCCTATACATCTAAACAGTTGTCATAAAGATCGACACAGAAATATGCGGGTTCAGTAAATATAGTTTGTTGTAAAACTTTCTTGAAAAGCCTACCGCCTTTACATTTTTGTTTATGACAACTGTTTTTATCGCCATCCCACCCAAGCTTTGCTTGGGAGCCCCTTAAAGGGGCAATTACTGTAAGTCAGATCAGTAGTAAGATCGATATTAGGAGGTGGTTATGATAAAGATTGTTTTTGCGCTAATGGGTACGGTTTTAGCTATTATAGAAATAACAGCTGGAATTCCTTTCTAATAAAATTTTTCTCTAATGAGTAATCGCCCAGTCCCGAGCTCTAAACGCAATCGTAGTGCGAGCAAACTGAATAAAAGAAAGTTCTCTTACAAGTTGCAAGATTGATTCTAAAGCATAATTGCTGGACACAGTTTTCTCATGAAGTTCTGAAGATGCAATTTCTGACAACAATAGCTTTGAAGCACCATATATTCCCTGCATTAACAACTCTCTTTTCTCAATTATTGGCTTTAGGTTTTTCGCCCAGGTCAATAATGTTTTTTCATCTAGAACTAGTCTTTCTGTTAGGTGAAGTGTTGCATCTGGATAAATAAGAAGGAACCTGGCAAGGTCTCTTCCTTTTTTCTCTTCATGCTCTAAGAGATCGTCAATTAATGGAACATTGATAAAGTTCGTAGTTGCTTCGTGAGTATAAGAAAATCTTGCCCCAGTGAGCCAAAGCACATAAGAGAATTCTAGATTTTCTCCCCAACTAGTTTCATAATTTCCCTGAGGTCTAGTTGCATGAGCTAGCATTTTTCTTTTTATACTAGTATTTGACCTTCCTATTACCTCAAAAGGAAGAATTGTGCCCTCTTCAAATATTGAAAATTCTGATTTGTGGTGGGAGTATTGTAGCGAGTCTTGAAAGATGGTTAGAGGCATTTCATTTTTCCAGGTTTTTTTGCCTTTTAGACAAAGAAGAGATCGGTGATTGCGAAGATGATAGTTTGAATGAGCCTCGACCAATGTTGGTGATGGAATAGATCTTGTGTCAACGAAGATAAGAATTTCTCCTTGGGCCAGGTTAAGAATGGAGGTGATCACAGAGCTTAAATTCCCTGCCTTAAGTGAAACTGACTTAATTG
>CAZFXN010000036.1:21894-30747 GCA_964523015.1 uncultured Bdellovibrionales bacterium
GATTCGAAGCTTGATCAATTAAGGCCCTATCATTTTCAGAGAATTTTCCAAGGAGCACAATTTCAAATCGCTCGCGTGGAATGCTCTGTTTATTTAACGAGCGCAGCACTTCACTTAAGAGCTCTCCCGAATGCTCAATGACAACAGTTGCAAATGGCTTTAAGGTAGTTTTTTGTATGATCATTTACCCTCTTGTTTGGTGATAATAGTCTGCCATGACTGATTTGCTTCCACCTTGAAAATGAAGACAGTGAAGTCTAATAAAGTTGCCCTCTTTTTGTGTTTGGCCGTATGGCTTCCCCTTTTTCCATGTAATTTTTTTCCTTTCTCCTCTCATGACAAAGCCATCATCACATTGGATGTTGTGGTCAAAGACAATATCAAGGTTAAGCGCGCTAGCAATTGCAAAGCGGTCTCTCCTCGTTTGACATAGCTCATTAATTACAACCATGTCGCAGAGATTCATTAGCCCCTTTTGGTTATACTTTTCTACCAATCGAAAAGTTTCGTTCTGTTCCTGTTCTGTAAATATGGAAGTTGTTTGATCGCAAATTGTTTTAACTGCCTCAATGGAGTTGATTACGGCACAGTGTGGACTTCCGTTATCAGAAACTACCATTTCAAAGCTTTGCATCTCTGCACTGATTGCCTCAGCTTCTGAGTAAAGAAGAACATCCGAGTCTAAGTGAAGGCATGAGGGGATGTCGTTTTTTGTCATGAATTCGGCAAGGATAAACCAACGTTGAAAGCAGAAAAGCTCGAACTCAGGTGGCTTGCTGCTGCAGTGCTTATAGATTTTAGCAAACCGATCAGCGGAGGCCATATAATCTTTTAGTGGAATTTTTGTAGCGCCTGGGGCAAGTGTTCTTTCATCATCTGTAATCCAATAAATCTCTGACCAGGAGTTTGAGTGAAAGGCCTGCATTAGGGAGTAAAGTACCGCTTCGTTTACACCTTTATGTATAATTATAATTGGCCGCGCCATTTGCCTGTAGCTCTCTCTAAGTAGTTACGACTGCAACGTGTGTCGTAAATAAAATACTCTAAGAAAGTTAGATGAAGGTATGGAGAGATAAGCCTCTATTATATTAGGGGCGAGATATTTTTATAGATTCTTAACTAACTAGCTAGATATACACTAATTAGTGACTTAATTAGCGACTTTTTAGTCTGTTACAATTACGGTGGCCCTTATATATGGTGGAACCATAAAGGTAAATTTGTACCTATTAATTCCAGTATAGCCCTGACTTTCCGTTCCACAATTTTTGTGTCGATAATTTAGCATTGAGATCCAGCCGTATGGTGACCAGATGCCATATTTCTTAGTGGTTCCAGATACCCAAGTTTTTTCACCATCGAATGCACGAAGATGACCAGAAAGGCCCTCTCCATTATTATTTGAGAGTGCTGAATTCTCTATATAAACAACCGCCTCCATGTTTTTTACCTGGTCAGACTTATTCGTTTCGTGTTGCATATTAACTCTTATGCGACATCCATCTATGTCACCACATTCATCTTCTAGATAAACATCTACGCAGGTCCAGGAGGTGGTGTTAGGATTATAGACCTCAAAGATCATCTTGTCAGACGTAGATCCAGAGCTTCCGCTTGATCCGTTAGCGCCGTTTGAACCACTTTGCCCTGCGGGCCCCTGTGGTCCTTGAGGTCCAACTGGTCCTTGTGGCCCTTGAAGAACAGGAATATTATTGTTGACTATGATGCTTCCAAAAGAGCCTTGCTGATCTGACAGTGAAGAGATCTGACCTTTTTGAAAGGCTAAGTCATTCTTATTTTTCTTTGCTAATTTTAGTGCTTTCTTTGCTGTTAGAAGTGCCTCTGTGCTTTTACTAAGTTTTGGAACAGCAATGGCCTCAGTAGATGAAAATAAAATTGCTATCAGAACAAAAGACAAGAAACTACATGTTTTTAACTGCATACCACCACCATTCGTTTGGGTTAAGGCTTCTTAAAATAATCAAATTCGCTGAACGCCCAGCAGCTCTTATATCAAAGGTGGTGGTTGGAATCAATCTTTATAAAGGCAGGTTGCGATAAATGCGGATACCTGAAGTATCATCTAAAAACGGCCCCCAACTAGCAGAGATCATTTTTGGAAGATTTCTCATAAGCAGTGCGTCGCCTCCGCTTTCTATTTTGTGTGTAATATCAGCAGGGGTTTGGTCCCATACTTCGTCCATAGTGGGGTGTTTTAGGATTGCTGATTTAACAAGGAGCAGATCCTCTTTTGTTATGTTAGGGCGACACCCTCGTACAATCTCACCTATCTCATTAGATAGTGCTCTGTAGTAAGCAAGTCCTTGGCTATCTATAAAATCGCTGCAAAATCTAATTCCATCAGTAAAAATACCAACTCTTTTAATTTCGTTTGTGTTCCAAACACCAACGATTCTAAGAGCTTTGCCATCCTCTTCAAATCCTAGTTTTGCTTGTAAAGAGACATAGGTTCTACCAAATATCTCAGGGATGTTCTTTCCTTTTTTATCTCTATGAATAAGGTCTTTTATCTCAGCATGTCTATTGTTTAAAGTGTAGTTGCCATCACCGATCGCTAAAATTACGGTTTCTCTAGGGGTCACTATCAAAACACTAAGAGTTGTTGAAAACACATTAAGAGCTGAATCTTCAGGGTTTAAACCTAATCGCACAGTGTACTTTAAAAAAGCGATGTTTAGCTCGGCATGGACTCTACCTAAAAATTCTTTTGTTAGCACGGAGTCGGTACTATTAGGATCTACCACCGACTGAAAGTCACCTCTAAGTAGCTCAGCGATCTTACCAGTCATAAGGGACGATATAATCTTGGCACCAAATTCTGAATTGTTAGCCCTGCTCACGCCATCACAAACAGTTCCTATGATAAAGTTACTCTCTCTTTCGTAGGCAACTGCATCTTTGGGGTTTCGATTCGCATAATTTGTTGCAACAAAGCCGTCGATTTCAAATTCTCTAAGATCTAAGCACGGCAGAGTTGCACTGTAATGCTCTGAGATTCGCGAGTCTCCCTTTGCTCTTTCAATTTCATTTTGTGCCTCTAAAACGCTAGTAGCTCGTATTTCCTCCGCGCTTTCTTGAGTGTACTGAAAAGGGGAATGATCTTCATGATAAATTGTGTCACCAAGCATGTGAAAAGTTGCTAATGCATTTCTCGCTGCTTCAATCGGTACTTCTATAGATTCGCTAAGACTAGCAATAAGCTCCTCGTTGTCGATTCCAATTTTTGCTTTTATCTGATCTAGTAGTAAGTCATGAACGTGCTCATATCGAGCAATAGAAAATGGGTCAGGTAAGCATATTCCGGCCAACGGCGCTGTAGATGGTTTATGCGAGGGATCCTTAGATCCGGGATCTTTTATAGACGGATTACGTTCTTGATGATCTGTCATAGAGAGGCAGTGCCTTGCTTAACCTAAATGTTTCTCCCCTAGAGCAAGTAAGTTATTAAAGAAATTAGGCAAAAGGTGGTATAGTTATCCCAAAAATAATATTTCGAAATGTTTCAACTAAATCTTCGTCTAACCAATTGTATTTCTATTATAAATTTTTGATTCGTCAACAGTGCCCTAAGTTGTTTAATTTTTGCAAAAAAGATAAAACAGTCATCCTATGACATTGCCTAGTAGAGCGTTAACTCACCTTGAGCAACTTGAGGCTGAGAGTATCTATATTTTTCGTGAAGTCGCTGCACAGTTTGAACGACCTGTCCTCCTTTACTCCGTAGGAAAGGATTCGACCTGTCTTTTGCGTCTTGCTCAGAAGGCTTTTTATCCTGGTAAAATGCCTTTTCAATTAATGCATATTGATACCGGATATAAATTTAAAGAGATGTATGAGTTTCGTGATTGGTATGTCAAAGAGATTGGTGCCAACTTAACAGTCTATAGAAACGAGGAAGCCATCTCAAAGAATGCAAATCCTTACGATCTTGGAACGCAACGATGCTGCGGATACTTAAAGACCCAAGCGCTGCTTGATGGATTAAGAATAAATGATTTTGATGCCGCTATTGGTGGAGCGCGAAGGGATGAGGAAAAATCTCGCGCTAAAGAGCGAGTGTTTTCATTTAGAGATAAGTTTGGTCAATGGGATCCTAAAAATCAACGCCCAGAATTATGGTCTCAGTATAATGGCAAGATTAGAAAGGGAGAATCGATAAGAATTTTCCCACTTTCTAATTGGACAGAGCTTGATATTTGGCACTATATCCTTCTTGAAGAAATTCCAGTCGTACCGCTTTATTTTGCAAAAAAGAGATCGGTAGTTGTTCGTGGTAATCAGTTAATTCCTGTTGAAGCATCTACCAAAGTTTTAGCAGGAGAGGTCGTTGAGGAGGTCATGTGTCGATTTAGATCTCTTGGCTGTATGCCATGCACTGGGGCTGTTCGATCAGAAGCTACGACCTTAGAAGGAATTATCGGTGAAATGATGGTTACTAGAACATCAGAGAGAGCGACAAGAATTATAGATCACGACACTGACGGCTCAATGGAGACAAAGAAACGAGAGGGGTATTTTTAATGACAACCTCCTCTAATCTAAAGATAGTTCCTGAAAGAGCCAAGCCAGCCCCTCTTCAGATCGTACCAAAAGTAAGTGACGCGGAAGTTAGAGCTATTCTTATAGAGAATGAAAAAAGTACACTGTTACGGTTTTCAACCGCTGGTAGCGTTGACGATGGAAAATCAACACTAATCGGTAGGCTTTTACATGATTCAAAAAATGTATACGAAGATCATATTGCAGCTCTTGAAAAGAAAGCTGTAAGCAAAGGTATTGAAATAGATCTTTCTCATCTTACTGACGGTCTTAAGGCGGAACAAGAGCAAGGAATTACGATTGATGTTGCTTATCGATATTTTTCAACTCCACATCGCCGCTTTATTTTAGCCGATACGCCTGGACACGAGCAGTACACAAGAAATATGGCAACTGGGGCATCCACTGCTGACCTTACGATCATTTTGATAGATGCTAGAAAAGGAGTTGTTACTCAAACTAAACGGCACTCTTTTATCGCTTCGCTTTTAGGGGTTCCTCGACTTTTAGTCGCAGTAAATAAGATGGATCTAGTTTCCTATGAGGAAGAGGTCTATGAAAAGATTCGACAAGAGTACACAGTCTTTGCTTCTAAGCTTGGGATTCGGGAGATTCGATTTATTCCTGTCTCTGCCTTAAAGGGAGATAATATTGTAGCGAGAAGTGACACCATGTCCTGGTATCACGGTGAAACTATAATGGAATACCTAGAGAACGTTTATGTTGCAAGTGACTCAAATCAAGTTGATTTTCGTTTTCCGGTTCAGTATGTAGTTCGTCCCGATCAGAATTATCGAGGATATGCTGGCCAGATTAAATCAGGATCTGTTCGTGTTGGTGAGGAAGTTTTAGTTATTCCGTCGATGAAAAAGTCTATAGTTAAGTCGATTGATTATCTATCTTCTGATCCTTCAAAATGCCAACTTGAAAGTGCCTCCGCGCCGCAATCTGTGACGATATCTTTGGAAGACGAAATAGATATCTCACGAGGAGATATGTTGGTTCGCCCTAACAACATGCCGAAAGTTAAGCAGGAATTTGAGGCGATGATCGTTTGGATGAACGAAGAGCCAATGAGCCTTAGTAAGTCTTATATTGTTATGCATACCTCTCGCGAAACAAGAGGGTACATCGGCGACATTAAGTATCGAGTTGATGTTAACTCTCTAAGTCGGGAACCAGGCGAGCCATTAAAACTAAACGAGATAGGCCGAGTTAGTATTACAACGAAAGCTCCCCTCTTTATTGATTCATACAATAAGAATCGATTTACCGGTAATTTTGTTTTGGTTGATCCAGAGAACTTTTTAACTATTGCTGCTGGAATGATTATCGACAGAATGCCTGAGGATGTTGAAGCAGGCTCTAAATCTAAAGATATTCATTCAAAAAACGTCCGCTCCCAGAACGTTCGCTCTCAGGATATTCGCTCTCAGGATATTCACAGAGAAGAGGGAAAAATCAACCGCGCTCTTCGAGAAAAATCTTTTGGACACAAGGCCATGACAATTTGGTGTACCGGTCTTTCAGGATCTGGAAAATCAACCATAGCAAAAGGTATTGAGAGCCGATTTTTTGAAAGTCAGCGACCTGTTTATAGACTTGATGGTGATAACCTTAGGTTTGGTTTAAATAAAGATTTAGGTTTTTCAAAAGAGAATAGAACAGAGAATATTCGACGTGCTGCTGAGGTAGCAAAGCTGTTCAATGATGCTGGTCTAAGCGTTATCTGCTCCTTAATATCCCCAATGAGAGAGGATAGAGAGAGAGCCAAGGAGATTGTCGGAGCTGAACATTTCTTTGAATTATACCTAAGTGCCCCACTCTCAGAATGTGAAAAGAGAGATCCACATGGATTATACAAAAAAGCCCGGGCTGGAGAGATAAAAGAGTTTACAGGAATTACTGCTCCTTATGAGCCACCGCTTGATGCTGAATTAACTCTTGATACCGCGGCTTTGTCGCCTGACGAATGCATCCGATTGATTTTAGAGAAACTAAAAACGAGACATATCAAAGCATAGCTCGAGAATTTTTCTACATATACCCAAGACTTTTTAGCTCTTCAAGCTCCTCAGAGGTATGTGTTTCTTCTATGCTTGTATCAACGTTTCTCTTTGAAGGATCAAATAAATCAGAGAGAGTGGATTTTATTTCGTTCATTGGACCAGGATTTTGATCCTCGATATTTTTTTCCTCAAAAGGATCTAGTTTAAGATCGTAGTACTCATCGATCCCATTAGAGTGTTCAATATATTTTCTATCTAGGTCATGTAGGGAATAGACCTCGCCCTCTTCCCAGTCTCGACGAAAAGAGATCATATCTTTCGGGCGACGCTCAGCAAAAGAGAATTTAATGTTGGATTTAGCGGCAGAATTACCTGAGATAAGTGGAAACAATGAAACTCCCTCAAGTTTGTGCGCCTTTGTATCTAATGGTGATCCCACTAGATCGGCAATTGTGGGAAATAGGTCAACAGTTCTTGAGAGCTGTTCGATCCTTTGGGGCTTTATTATGTTTTTTGAGTAAAATATTAGTGGAACGTGTAGTTGCTCTTGGTATAAAAATTGACCGTGCCCTTTGTAGTTATGGTTTCCAAGCCCCTCTCCATGATCGGAGGTGATAATCCATAAAATATCTTCATTAAGATTGTTTTGAATAAGAAAACCACTAAGCCTTTTTAGCTCATCATCAACATACATTATTCGAGCATCATATCCATTGATCGCCCTTAATGTTTTCTCTTTAGTTCCAAAAAATGAAACAGGGGTCTTATGATTGTTAATAAGAAAATCTAAATGTTCATCTTGGGGAAGTTTCTTTATTCTTTCAAAATAATTTGAGGGTATGTTTTTTTTATTTGACCACTCATGAACATCATAAAAGTGTAGCCAAGTAAAAAACTGCGCATCAGAATCGATCGTTTTAATCCAAGCTATAGCATTATCTACAACGTTTGTAGCATTTCGATACCAAAACTTTTTAAAGTTCTTATCATTTCCATCTGTTATTCCATCAAGAAACGGAAAACCAACCTTCCCCTCCATAAACTTTACTGAAGGAAACGCCGCAGATTGAAAACCGATCGCATCGTTAAATTTTTGAATGGTAAAAATATCTGGATCTAAAGTTTCTTGGTTTCTTAATAGCTTATGCTGAAACGGAAATAGTGAAGTAAACATGGTGGCGTGAGATGGTGCGGTATGTGGGGCAGCTGTATAGGCCGTAAGAAAGACTGCGCCGTTCTGTGCTAAAGAGCTTATAAATGGAGAGACCTCTCTTGGATATCCATATGGGCTTAGGTGATCAGCTCTTAAGGTGTCAATTGTGACAAAGATTATCCTTTTTGCTTTGGGCTTTGATGCTCCAAAGAAGTTATACCTAAAGACCGCTAATAATATTAAAGCGTCAATAATTAAAAAAACCACTAAGGCAATTAGAACTTTTCTTTTATTCATGAGCGGCTAGCCTACTAAAAATAGTAATTTGCTACAACAAGCTAGGATCGTTGATTAAATGCCGCATTTTATCGCTTTCGTTGCAGGGTACCTTGGCCGCCAAACGATCTCTAGGTTAATTTTTTCGAAACACTCGAAAAGAAACCCTATTTTGAGGTAGGCTAGTAAAAGAGCATTATTTATGCACACATTTTGAAAAACCTCTCATATCATAGATGAGGCAACGTTAGTATTTGGGGAGTAATATATATGTTTAAGAAATTATTGAGCAGCGCTCTGTGCGCTGGATTCTGTGTTGTTTTTTTGGGATCCGTTTCTAGTAACTGTTTTGCAGAACAGATTGTTCATAACGATAGTGTTCCACTTAGCTTAACTAACTGGAGTGAAACTTTAACCATTCCTAAATTTAATCCAGCTCTTGGTACTTTAATATCAGTTGAAATTGAATTTAGCGCGGGAGTTGTTGGAAACATCAGGTGGGAAAGTTTAGATAGTAAGCCAGCAACAATAGTTGAAGAGCTGTCTGCTTCAGTGATATTAAAAAACCCCGATCTAACTACACTTTTACAGATAACCCCACTTTATAATGCCACAACCAATGCCGCGACCTTTGACGGAGTAATTGATTTTGATGGACCTTCTGGCGAATCTCATCCAAATGTCTCAGCTAATGCTGCGGACGCAAAGGGACCTTACTCTGATGACAATGCTTTTTTTACTGGAATAGGAAACATAATCTTTCCTGTATCTGCCTCTGCGCTATCCTTTATCTCAGGTGCTGATCGGTACCCCATAAATTAGACATAAATTCGCGTAAGATTAAGTACGTGATAA
>CAZFXN010000037.1:0-30672 GCA_964523015.1 uncultured Bdellovibrionales bacterium
TTAAATACTCTTCAACCTGGTTGGGTGGGACCTCATACCCCAGATCTTTATAGAACAGTTGATCAGATTAAAGCAGCAGTTGCCAAAGAGGGGTATCCTGATGATATCAGTGTAGCTTTGATTGGCTCCTGCACTAACTCCTCTTATGAGGATATCAGCCGTGCTGCAAGTATCGCTAAGGAAGCACAAGATCGTGGTCTTAAAGTAAAAACATCTTTTATGATCACTCCAGGTTCAGAGCAGGTCTTTAATACGATCGAACGGGATGGACAGCTAAAAGCTCTTACCGATGTTGGAGGAAATGTTTTAGCTAATGCTTGTGGACCGTGCATCGGTCAGTGGCGACGCGATGACATTAAAAAAGGAGAAACCAACACCATTGTCACCAGTTACAACCGTAACTTTGCTAAGAGAAATGATGGTAACGCTGAAACGATGGCATTTATTGGATCTCCTGAACTTGTTACCGCTGTCGCATTTTCTGGAAAACTCTCCTTTAATCCATTAACAGATTCTTTAACTGATTCAAAAGGTCAAAAGTTTATGTTCGCTGAACCTAAGGGGGATGAGCTACCTAAAAATGGATTCGTTAAAGGACTATCAGGTTATATTGCTCCGATTGAGAAAATTGAAGAACGACGTAAAGTGGAAGTTCTGATCGATCCAAAGAGTGATCGCTTGCAATTACTTGAGCCATTTACTCCTTGGGATGGTAAGGATTTTACCGACTTGCCAGTCCTTATGAAAGCAAAAGGGAAATGTACAACCGATCATATCTCTCAAGCTGGACCGTGGCTAAAATATCGTGGTCACTTAGAGAATATCTCAGACAATATGTTTTTAAGTGCAATTAACTTCTTTACTGCAGAATCAGGTAAAGGATTGAACGTTGATACAGGGGAAAAGAACATTACTTACCCTGAGATTGCCAAAGATTATAAGAAAAAAGGTATCGGCTGGGTTGCTGTTGGTGATGAGAACTACGGGGAAGGATCGTCACGAGAGCATGCTGCTATGTCGCCAAGGTTTCTTGGATGTAAAGCGGTAATTGTAAAAAGCTTTGCTCGTATTCATGAAACAAACCTTAAAAAACAAGGCGTGCTTCCACTAAAATTTGAAAATCCTGCTGACTATGATCTGATTGGAGAGACAGATAGATTGTCTATAACTGGACTTAACGATATTAAGCCGGGTTCTAAGCATACAGTTATTGTTAAGAGTACAGACGGTAAAGAGAAAAAATTTACTGCGCTTCATACTATGACTGAAGAACAGATTGGTTGGTTTAGAGCGGGATCTGCACTTAATCTGATTAAGTTAGCTCAGAATAAATAGCTGGTTCATACGGCGAATTTTAACAGTTAAAGAGTAGGCAAGGAAACTACTCGTAGGTATAAAATCCACGTTTAGTTTTTCTTCCCAACCATCCGGCCTCAACATATTTTACTAAGAGAGGGCAGGGGCGGTATTTATCTTCGCCTAGCTCTCTGTGTAGTACCTGAGTGATAAATAAACATGTATCAAGCCCAATCAGATCGGCCAATGCTAAAGGCCCCATAGGCTGGTTTGTGCCTAAGACCATACCGTCATCAATATCCTTTGCTTTTGTGCCTTCCTGTAAAAGAAAGATAGCCTCGTTGACCATTGGCATAAGCACTCGGTTAACTGTAAATCCGGGACTATCTTTAGCCTCGACTCCAGTTTTCCCCATCTTTTCTACAACTGATTTAATTATATCAAATGTAGCGTCACTAGTTTGAATTCCACGGATTAGTTCCACTAATTTCATTAACGGTACTGGATTCATAAAGTGCATGCCGATCACCTGAGATGGTCTCTTTGTCGTTGCGGCTATTTTAGTAATTGAAATTGAAGAGGTATTACTTGCAAGGATACCTTCCGGTTTTATTGTCTTATCTAGGTCTAAAAAAATCTTAGATTTAATATCAAAATTCTCTGTTGCTGCTTCAATAACAAGGTCACAGTTTGAGAGGTCTGAGATTGATGGGTTCCCAGTAAGTAATCCCTTGGCAGCTTCCGCCTGAGCCTGAGAGATCTTTTCTTTCTCAGCCATTTTTCCTAAATGGCCATATATCCCCTTAATTCCCTTTTGTAGGGCATCTTGATTTATATCCCATAGCTGAGTCTTGTATCCTGATAGAGCACTGACCTGGGCAATCCCTGCGCCCATTTGACCTGCTCCAATCACACCAATTGATAAAACACCTTTCATCCTAATCCTCTTAAAAATCAAACTTATTGAAATTCGCTCAGAAAGGTACCAGGTTCTTTTTAGACATACAAAGGTGCTATAGCTTTTCTTTTCTTCTTAAAAGAACTCTGTATCTTTATATAGCACCTTTAGATAGAACAATGTTTGAAGATAGAGTGCCTTTATTTGTTCCTTTCTAACTGATAGATCTCTTTGAACATCTCTTGATAATATTCTGTGACTTTTTAAGCGGCAGTAAATGATATTCGACCTATTTTCTAAGAATTTAGCAGTGGACCTTGGTACCTCAAGCACCCTTGTATATTGCCAAGGGAAAGGAGTGATCCTTAATGAACCTTCAATGGTTGCGATTAAGGAAAAGGATGGCAAAAAAATTCCTGTCGCTTTCGGTCGCGAAGCTAAATCTATGCTTGGACGGACTCCAGAGGGAGTCAATGTTATTAGGCCGGTCAGAACTGGTGTCATTGCAGATTTTGAAATTGCCGGCATGCTTCTTCAACATGTTCTTGGTCGCGCAAGTAAAGAGATAGGTGCGATGGTGAAACCAAAAGTTATAGTTGGAGTTCCCTCTGGAGTCACTGAAGTTGAGAGACGTGCCGTTGAGGAGTCTCTGGCTGCTGCTGGAGCACGGGACGTAAAGCTTATTGAAGAAACGATGGCTGCTGCAATTGGTTGTGAGTTACCTGTAACTGAAGCTACAGCAAGTATGGTCGTTGATATAGGTGGTGGTACCACTGATGTTGCCGTCATAAGTTTAAACGATATTGTGTGTTCAGTTTCACTACGAGTAGGCGGGGAAGCCTTTGATAATGCAATAATAAACCATCTAAGACGTCACCATAGACTTTTAATAGGTGAGCCAACTGCCGAGCTCGTAAAAATGACAATTGGAACAGCTCATGGTTCATACGATGATCAGAGAATGGAGGTACGGGGACGTAGCTTAACTACGGGTTTTCCTTTTGCTGTTATAGTTGAAGCCAAGGAGATACGGGAAACTTTAAATGAAGTAGTTGCAACAATTGTCGCAGGTATAAGACAAGCACTTGAGAGTACCCCACCTGAACTAGCTGGTGATATTATCTCTTCCGGAATAGCTTTAGCTGGTGGCGGTTCACTATTAAAAGGACTTGATAAAAGAATAAGTGAAGATCTTAAACTCGCTGTTACCATTGCCGATAATCCAGCAGCTACAGTAGTTGAGGGTGCCGGCAAATGCCTTGAAAATCCAGAGCTCTATAGAAATATTATTCTTAGTTAATTTATTTAATAAGAACTATGATGATTCAGGCTGCGAGGAATCGGCCTTTATTCGATTAATGATTCCAAGATCTCCACTCATAGCCGCAACAACGCCACCGATGGCACTAGAAACTGTTACAGCTAAAAACCAAAGTGCACCCATTGCAATCGCCTGTTCAGAGCTAATGTATCCTGAGAGGAAAAAAAGAAGGGAGGATTCTCTTACTCCTAATCCTTGCCAACTAATAGGAAGCGTTCCAAGGATATTAACAAATGGAATAACAGCAAAAATTTTAGCCCAAGAGATAGTCATCCCAAGAGAATGAGCCATATATCCATTAGCTATAATCTGAACAACATGAAAAATAATAGAGAGAACAGTAATAGCGATGAGCTTATTGAAACTCTGAGGGAACTGCGCGGCTACCCGTTCGACTTTATTTCTAAATCGGTTTTGTTGTGGTGTAAAATATAAAAGTATTTTTGGCCCGAGAAACCAACCAGCAGTGATAACTAATGCACTAATAATAAGAAGTAGTTTATAACTAAAATCTATTCGATCATGTTCTAGTGCAAAGACAGAGAGAATTCCGATTAAAGATAGAATCGCTAATCCATGAGCTCTATCAGCTATTACCGAAGCGAGTGCCTCGGTCTTAACCCCTTTGCCTCCTGCTAATAATACTCCCCGAGCAACATCTCCACCAACAGTACCGAGACCAAAGCAGTTCATATACATCCCGATAAAGTAAGCTCTCAAAGCGGATCTATAGGTACAGTCAATACTGGTAGAGGCAATAAGCCACCACTTGTAAGAGCTTATAAATTGGCCGAGGACGTACAAGAGGATTACTACTAAAACAACACTTGGTGGTATTCCTAGTAAAGTTTCCTTAAGCTCATTAAGATCCACGTAGCTAAAAACAATTAGCAACATGACTATGCTAATAAGGATCTTAATTAGGGATTTTTTCTTCATACAGAAAGCGGTGTGCACAGTAGGGATGGTGAGCCGTGAAGGATTTGAACCTTCGACCCTCTGGTTAAAAGCCAGATGCTCTACCGGCTGAGCTAACGGCCCTCCTCAAAATGCACAGTATTCCTATACTTACCATCACTGTGTGTCAAGTTATGAGGGGTAGAAACTTAAAAACAGACGGTTATTGGACCGATCAAATGATAGCTCCTTTAGAGTCTGAATGCACTTAAAGCCCCTAAAGGCGCTATCATTTGATCGGTGATATCAGCTGGAATACCGAGTGAGCGTTGGTTGTACAAATCAAGCTCCCCCGGTATTTCTAGCTTGGTAGAACTAAACAAGTCCTTTTATATAATTCCATCCAGTCTTAAAAATGTTTGCCATAGACCTAAACGGGGACGCAAGTTTTCCCCCAAAAATATCTAAAGCTGGCTTGGCAAAATCTTTAAAGGAGCTAAATCCTTTACGAAGCATCGACGAAACAGAAGCTCCGGAGTTGCCAGTTTTAATAATATCAGCGAAATTTTCTTTTACTGTTCCAAGTAAACCAGTTAGATAATTTATTACCCTATTCGGTTGTTGTAGTAGGGGAGAGTCAATATTTATATCGCCTGGTTTATGATTAGGACATCCTGTCTCCCCAAGAGTATTAATCATGTTAGTTAATCGATCCACAAGTTGTGATAATTTACCAAAAACAGCATTAAACATTCTATTTACTATCTGCTCTGGATTTGGAGCAATCTCATCTAGTTGATCAATCAAGACTTGTGATGGTTTTAAATTATCTATGATCTCAGTTGGGATTTGTTGCTCTTGAGTTAATCGTAACATTCTGTTTCCCTGCAAAGGCATTTTTAAAGGGACAATAGTCTCTGAACGATCAATTCGGGATAATTCATTAGATTGAATCTGTGTAACACTCGACATTTTAAACTCCTGGTTAAGTATAATCTATATTTATGGACAGTTTGATATATCGTTGGCTCAAACGGTGTCCTCTCACCAATTAATTCGGAGGTTTCTTTAGAAAGTTTCCTGTTATTTGAAAGGCGTATTGCTTGGAGTTGTTACAAAGACGTTAAGTCTCTCCAAAGTCTCTACAAAGACACTACAACGATTCTACAAAGACCAATGAAGTCCCAACTACCACATGTTTTTGGTTAAGCGGGCCATCATATTTTTTTGCACTAAATAGGCTGACTTTAGTTCGACTTTTAAAATTATCCTGGTCAGATTTTTCATTGCAAATTAGATCGTGTCCAAAAATACCGATCCATCGTTTGGGTACACAAACATCAATATCCTCCCTTAGTAGCCGGAGGACTAGGCCTGCACCAATATACCACTGACTTTGACGTCTAATTTGTATGTCATATAGAGTACCTTTTTTGGGTTCAATCGCAGCAATAATCTCTGAGATAGAACCATCACAGAGAGTGGAAGGGGCAAATCTGTAAAAGGTATAAGTAAAATATAGCGGTACTGCTGTTATTAAGATGAGCATTAAACTAGTCATCTCAAAAAATCTCTTTACATAAATAATCTCACTTAGAATTAAGACTATCCAGATTAAGCAGAGAAAAATAAATAGAGCGACAATAGTAGTTTCATACCAAAGTACATGACTAAAAAGTTCTCCAACCACTCTAGAGGCAGCAAAGATAGTTAGAATAAAAGCGGAGGTTATTAGGATCGCTAATGTCTTAAAAAATGAATTTCTGGGCCATGGAGAGAATGATAAACAAGCAAGAATCAATGGCACTGGCCATAAAAGCGATCTCAGTGAAATCTGTAATGCCCGCTCAAAAAAAGTATGAATAAAGAGATAAGCTTCGTTAAGAGAGTAAACCCCCTTATTTTTAGCAAAAAAAGTTATAATTTTATTGATGTTGCCATCAGGCCAATTAATTATTGCCTCTATTACTGGCGGTAGATAACAAAGAGCAAAGATAGTAAAGGGAAGTATTAGGTTTAATCGTTTACTTGTTGTTAGCTCTTTATCTTTATAGAACAAAAAGAAGATTACTATAGTTTCTATAGGAACAACTAGTGTCAGTGTACCAAGATGAGTTTGGGTGGCTATCAGGACTGAAAATAAATGAGCAGGTAAAACGGAGCGATCCCTTTGAAATAATGCTGCACTACTAACTAGGAAAAAAAGTATAGGTGCGAGTAATGCAGCGGGTCCCCAAGTAAAATGAAAAATGGATGGCTCTAATGATTTAAACGTAAAAAGTAGGCAGCCAAGCAGAATAATCCCTGCGATCGGTAGGCGTAGATGCTTACTTACAATTATGGAGGCATAGGAGATAAAAAAAAGATTTAAAAGAAGTTGGGTGAAATTATATACGCCATATTTTGAGGGAAGCAGCCAACCAAAAAGCAGATCTCCAAAAGCGTAAATATAAAATAAAATTGGCCCAGGGTGATTAAACCCAAATCTACCATATGGGCCAAGAAACTCCCCAAAATATTTAGCTCTTTCAATTTGTATTGCGTTGGCAGCGAGATCTCCTGTTTCATCACAGATCGTAAAAACTGAACCCCAGTTGAAAAATAGATAAGCAATAGCAAAGATCAAGATCCCGAACAGAGATGGCCAAATTAGTATCTTTGATTTCTCTTTAAGGAACATTAGCACCATCTAGATAAACAATAGTTACACCAGGATTCATTAGATGTGGGGTAAAGTTTTTAACTGCCGAAACGGAAGAGAGCAATTTATGAACAGCCTCTTTAATCTTTCCAGTTCCAATTCCATGGACAATCTCTATTCTATCAAGACCAGCTATAATAGCCTTATCTAAACCGCTCTCTACTAGTGGTAGTGCTTGAGCTACAGTAAGCCCGTGTAGATCGATTGTAGCTAGTTTTTTTGGATTCTCTTTATGTGCAGTAATGGTGACCTTGCCTTTCTCATTCTCTGGTCCTTTGACACTGACAAATCGAAGATCGCTCTCTTTACATTTAGTTGAGAAACTTCCGATCAAAATAGTGTAAATACCTTTAGTATCGCATGATTGAACCACCCCATGCTTATTTAACGCCAAAACAATAACTTTATCACCTGGATTTAAAGGCATAATTTTAGGACCTAATGTTGGTTATACTTATAACTTGGCCAGAAATTCTCATTGTATTTTCATCAATAACATAATTTAAAAGTCTTTGATGAATTCCCTTAGTAAATCGTGCCCTATGACCATCTCGAACGGAACAATAAAACTGACCTTGATCACCGACAGTGATACTTTTTGGATCTAATTCCTCATTTGCACCACCACTTGTTTCTCCAGCCAGAACAACCTGCCATGGGGTGACTGACTCATCAAGATCGATAACAAAGTAAGCCGTGTCCTCACAATCAAAAGTTGCTCGTTGTGGGCCGATCTCTATAAAGTAAGAGTGTAGCTTAGGATCCCAGACAATTGATCGATGGAAAAGATCGCTTAATGTTTTTCGCTCAAATTTTTTACCTTCATGAAACCATTCCCCCATCTGAGATAATGCTAATTTTCCACGAAGCTCAGCGGTGTAGAGGATCTCTTTCATGCAATTTTAATTAAATGGTAGTTTTTTTTGCCGGAGCGAAGTACTAAAATTTTGCCACTTTTCCCACCCAATAAATGAGAATCGGATATCTTTAGCTCTGGATCCGTGACCCGCTCATTATTTAGATAAATACCACCACTTTGAAGGAGTCTTTTTGCTTCTCCTTTAGATTTTAAAAGTTTTGTTTCTACAAAGAGATCTAAACAGGAAAGGGCAGAGAGTTTATCTGATGAAAGTGTAGTTGAAGGTACCTCACTAAAAATATCCCCTAATTGCTCTGGAGATAGCCCCTGCATCGAACCACCAAAAAGCACACTGGCACTTTGAATCGCCATAGTAGTAGCGCTTTCTCCATGTATAAATGTACACATAGCATCAGCTAGAGCCTTTTGAGCCTCTCTTTTTTCAGGAGCACTTTTTACTGAAGCACTGAGCTCATCTATCTTTTTCTGATCTAAAAGTGTTAGTAATTTTAAGAACCGCACAGCATCGGTATCTTCAACATTGAGCCAATACTGATGAAATTTAAATGGGGAAGTTAATTTGGGATCTATCCACAAAGTGCCAGATTCACTTTTCCCTAATTTCTTCCCTTGAGAATTAGTTATTAGAGGAAAAGTTAAAGCATGCGCACCCTCTATTCCTTTTCTTCGAATCAATTCAAGGCCTGCTGTAATATTGCCCCACTGATCTGAGCCTCCAACATGAAGTTTGCAATCGTGCTTTGTAAAGAGATGCAAGAAATCGTAGGCCTGCAGTAGCATATAAGAAAACTCAGTGAATGATAATCCATCACCATTAACTCTAGTCTTTACACTCTCTTTTTGAAGCATGTAATTGACGGTAAAATGTTTTCCAACATCTCTTAGAAAATCAATTAATGTCATTGAGTCCAACCAATCGTTGTTATTTACAATGGTGGGAGCAATCCCAAGTTTCCCAAAGAGATTTATAAATTGCTCTTTTTGCTTTGCAACATTTTCATTTACTTGTTCAGCATCTAATAAATTTCTCTCGGCATTCCTTCCAGAGGGATCCCCAATTGCACCAGTTGCACCACCGAGTACAACGATCGGTTTAAGACCAGCCCTAGCGATGTGGACCATCGCCATAAGTGGGACCAGGTTGCCTATCTGCAAACTTGGGGCTGTCGGATCAAAGCCACAATAAAAGGAACCACTACTTAACTTTTTCGTTTCTTCGATATCGTTTCCGTTATCGATTAATCCACGCCAATTTAGTTCATCTATAAAGTTCATAACACACTAATACTGCTTGATATTTTATATGGAAATGGGCTGTTTACTATCATTTAAGAATTACCTTTAGAAACATAGCAGAACTAGCCGATTTAATTAAGGAATATTTACTCCGGAAAAACTATTTGTGCAAAACAGTGAAGGCTCACATAGCAACGCTATGATTGTAAAGGGGATGCCACGACCATCAATCTGTCTTATTGGTGCCTGCGTCGCCTTTGTGCTGACTTTTTTATTTGTTACAGGGTATCTTTTTTGGTTTAGGAACAAAGAGAGAGATCATAACGTCCAGGTACAGCATTACGATCTAAAGGATCGGGTTGAAAAAGCAAATAAGCTATTAAGGGTTGAGATCTCAGAAGTCGAAACTTTAGCAAAGTCTCTCGCATTATCAGATGAACTTGCCAGCTATATTTCAGATAAGAGTAATGAGAATTGGATTAAAGCAAATCTTACTCCGCTATTAAGTCAGAAAGGTAGGTACCGTAAGGTTGATTCAATCCTGATTTATACTGGCAAAGATATTGAACTCAGTCATCAACTATTAGATGGATTTGATAAACCAGAAATTATAGCTAAGAATCCAATGATTATTGCTTCGCTAACTGGTGAAGTGAAATCATCATTCGTGATATCTCGTGGTGCCATCTATGCAGTCTCGGCAGCCCCAATTACTCAGATCTATGATCAGAGTAATGTAAAAGGAGTGATATTAATTGGCCGGAAAATCGATGGTTCTATCCTTAACTGGTATGGAGATCTGGTTGGTGGAGATTTTGTATTAGTAACTCCATCTCAAGTTGAGTATCCAAGTAATAGAAAGTATACTTTTACCCCACCATTATTTGCTGATTCTTTAAAGGCAGTAAAGATCGATTCGATGCTTCAATTTGGCGAAGCCCTTACTCGGCCTATCTCTATAGTATCGCAAGCGAACGAAGCAATAGCTGTACTTTGGATAGTTACTCCATTTAACCAAAATATCGCACTTAGTGCTCTAAGTATAAACTCCTCAAAAAAACTTTTATTTATAGCTTTTGGAACTGCCAGTTTAGTTGGAGTCTTTGTATATCTATTTCTCTATTTATTGGTTCGACGCCCAATTAGACGAGCACTCTATCGGATGGCATCAGATCATCTCTCTATACATGATGGGGAATTTAATACATTTATCGAAGATATTCTTTCTGTAAAAAAAGCGATTAGGCGGCTTCAAAATGCGGTATCTCAAAGTAAGGATGTTCGTAAAACAATTCTTCATTCAATCAGTGAGGGATTTCAGTTATTAAATGCTAAAGGTGGCACATTGGAAGTAAACGCTTCAATGTGTAGTTTAGTAGGGGTAAATCGAGATAGATTTTTAAAAGAATCAAATCCTTTCTTTTATCTAAATGAAGAGGGCAGAGATATTGCCTTAGAGTTTTTAGAATTAGTAGGAAAAGGAGAGGTTAATTTAAGAAGGGGTTTTGAATCAGAGCTTAGTTGGTCTGACGGCGAGCATAAGCTTGTAAAAATTCGTCTCTGTTCAGTTGAAGATGAAGCTTCTTCAGAGAGTCATGTTTGTGTATTTGTTGATTCACAAGATTCCCGTTCAGATATGCAATTTAATATTCACGAGCTTGGAAAAATGACCATGCTTGTTAAATTTGCCGGAAGTATTGCTCATAATATGAACAATATTCTTACCGGGATTCTCTCTGCTACTTCTCTTATGGAGCGTGGAAAAATTTCACCTGAAACACAGAGTCAACTCTTAGTATCAATGCGGGAAGCTGTGACAAAAGGGACATCTCTATGTACTGAGTTGTTACACATGTCTAAAGTTCGCCAAGCTAGAAATACTCGAAGGCTGGTAGATATCTGCCCACTAATTCATGATGTTGTGAGAATGGCATCAGGTCTGCAGGAGGCTAAGAACCATGATATCAAAGTGTTTACACCACCTGAGCCTCTGCTTGCATTATGTGACGATAGTGGCTTTCATCATGTCTTACTGAATTTAATTTTAAATTCGATTGATGCGATGTCAGATACTGGAATAGTTGAAGTAAGAGCAGAGCTTGAGCGTGGTCCTACTGATCCAGTTATTAAAATCAGAGTAGTTGATAATGGTGTAGGCATGAGCCCAGATATTAAAAAGATGATCTTCAATCCATTCTTTACTACTAAAAAAGGTAGAACTAGAAAGAAAACTTTCGGAGGTACTGGACTTGGGTTGGCAAGTGCACTTGAAACCATCCAATCTTGGGGAGGAAGTATTGAGTGTAACTCAGAGCTTGGCAGTGGATCCACATTTGAAATTACACTTCAGACCGCTTCGTTGGTTAGTACAATCGAAGAACCACCAGTCAGCGACCAAAATGACAGCAAAAATTAGTTATTTCAATATCTTAAGTCACAAATAAGACGTTAGCTTTAGAGAAAGCAGAGCGAGCACTTCATTATTGAGCTCGTCCTTGTGTTAATTGAGTAAATTCGGCATAGTTCCGTCTCGATTGACTAGTAGGTTTTTAAGATTTTCAGATATGCGGAGTAAGTAAGATGGCAAAGTCCAATGTTGAAGCCGTGCAGTTAGTTTCTACTGAACAAACCGGATACTTTTATACCTATCACAAAAAAAGAGGTAAGGGTAAGCTTAGCGTTAAGAAATATGATCCGGTCGCCCGTAAGCATGTGTTGTTTGAGGAAAAAAAGCTTAGTAGGCTGAAGAAGAAATATAAAAAAGAAGCTAAGTAGTTTCTTTTGACCTCTCTCTTCCATGTAGTTAGCGGATAGTGGCCGTAAGAGAGGTGTTTATGGTTTCATCACAAGTAGTTCAAGATAGTTCATCAAAAGAGAATTTGAGTGGTGGTAAATCCACACTGGGAGACGCGCGTCCATTTGAGCTTATTGAGGAGAGTGTCGGAGAAAATACCGAAATATCTACCAGGTATCGATCTCTAGTTAGCAAAACAAGACTAGTCACCTTTTGGATCTCTGCATTCGCTTTAGTTAACCTTATCCTATTTAAGATCTTTGCAAATCAAGGATATTTCACCGAGGTGGATGAGATCTCAGGGGCTGCATATGGATATGTAAATGCATCCTTAACTGCTTTTTTCATCGTAGCTCTTTGTGGACAGCTCGGATCTGAAGCATTTGCTGGAGTTAGAACTCTTAGGATTCCATATCAACTCAATTTATTCTTGGCGACTTTACTACTTGGTGGTTACACATTATTTCAGGCCTTTGATCATACCTTTTCCCTAGTTGAGACATCGCTTGTAGAATCTTTCATTCTATTTTCTTTTTTGGTTTCTCTGTTTTTAGTTCTACGCGATCGAACCCTTAATAAGATCAAGAAATATGGTGATTTTAAGGTTGTTGACCAGATCTCAGAAGCAAGAATAATAAAGCCTGAAAATAGCTTCTCTGCTCCTGTCACTAGTTCTGTTACTGGAGGATCTATTGTCGGACAGGGAGAGCTTTTCCCTCGTCAGGTAGCTCTTTCAGTGCCTCCAACTTCTTTACGTGCGGGTGATATCATTCAGGTTTCGGCTGGAGAGGTTGTTCCAACTGATGGAGTTATTGTTGATGGGACTGCCTTAGTAAAAGAGAGACGCCTCTCTGCTTTACTAAATGATCGACTACGAACTAAGGGAGATGATGTTTTTACTGGCTCTAAAATTGTATTGGGGAATCTTGAGATTAAAGTAGGATTGCCTATAACAGAATCTTTAGCCAGTTCTCTTGATCCGATCCTCGAACAGAGTCTAACTGCGGATCTGAGAGCAGAGGTGCGGATAGATTATTACACGTCTTTAATTAATCTTAGTCTAATCTTTCTCTCAATAATTGCAGGTCAGGCAGCCTACATGTTTGAGCAATCCTTGTTTGAGATATCCTTAGTTATTGCAAGTGTATTAACTCTATCGCTTTTAACCATACCACTTACTTTTCAAAATCTTCGTGAAAGAGTTTTTGTGGCAGCGTCATTTGCTCGTGGAATATTATTTCGATCAGTTGAGTTCACAAAGAGGCTGAGCTCTTTAAAAACCGTGGCCTTTGCAGCAGATCCAAGCTCTTTAGCTAATGACAATGCTGTTTCTGGCTTTTTTGTTATGGATGCTAGAGTTGATCGTAAAGAGCTAGGTTCTATATTACTAGCCTTATCTTTAAAAGCTGATCATGGAGTGTTCCGTGATTTATCAAGATACCTTCTAAATAAGGAGAAAGTTACTCCTAAGTTGATCGAAGTAGCACACTTTTTAGAATATCCTGGAATGGGACTATGCGGAAATATCTCTGGGGCTGAGTTAACAATAGGATTTGAAGATTTTCTGATTGACCGGGGTGTATACCTTCAATCTACAGAAGCGATAGCTCATGGAAATAGAGTCCTTTACGTCGCGGTAGGAGAGGAGGTCATTGCTCGTTTGCCGTTGGTAGAGAGTACCCAGGCATTTAAAGAAAAGCTTCTTAAGTCAGTTCAAGGATTAGGAATCCGTACAATTCTAATGAGTCAAGATAGTCAGGCGCTAGCAGATAACCTTGGTAAAAATCTAGGTTTTGATTTAGGAGATATATTTGGCAGCCTTGATAATAAAGGAATGACTACAAAGGCAGATTCTATTGGATTATCACTTTTTATTACCGATCATGCTTCGATATCTAAGAGTAAATTAACAAATTCATTGACTGTTACATATTTTGATCACCTTAAGCAGGAGCTTGGAGAGGGGGACATAGTTCTTTTTTCCTATGATTCAACCATGATTAGCCTATTAGGAAAACTTGGTCGTAGGATTAAAAATCTATCGATTGAGAGACGGTTAATAGTTGGAACTGTAGCCATCCTTATAATTGGCTTATTTATCAGCGGATCCTTTAGTCCTGTCTGGCCTTTAGCAGGGGCTATCTTACTGACTACTTCGCTATTTATGGAATCAGCTCGAATAACTAAGCTATTAACGCCTCCATAAGCTCTTAGCTATCTCAAGGGGTTGCGTTTAGTTATTTGGGAGTCATTATTTTGACACCTTTTCTCTATCTTTCACATCATATCTCTGTGGTTAGGGCTTTAGTAAATAATATAGGGAGGCAATATGACTGGTATTAATAACATGATTGGTCTTAGAAAAGGTGATTCAGCACTTCATTTCCTCTCAACATTAGATAATAAAATTGAAAAAGGAGTTGCTGCTGGAGGGGAGAGAGCCCTTATGAGTGCTATCTTATTTGATGGTATTCAAGCATTTATAACTTACGCCTCTTCACCGAGTGATGATGAGAAACAGCAGAACATCGAAGCACTAAGGTGGGTTCAGGACCGTCGTACTGATTATGTTTTTTCTTTTGAAAATGTCTGTGAGTGTCTGGGGGTGAATCCTGACTACTTAAGATGTGGTCTTATTAATGCAGTCAATTCTCACTCTTATGAATGGAGAAAAGTTAGGAGAAATTTTTAGTTTAGTCTCTTGTTACGCTACATTGTTCTAACTCGGTGTCACTTTCAGAAAAGATGTATTATTCTGAGAGTGGCACCTTTTTATTAGTGAAAGAATCAAGCTCTTCATCCATCTCGGCCCCCATCTCTACCTCTTCGCTACTTTGCTGAGCTGAAGGAACCCGATAATTTTCATCTGCCCATGCTCCTAGATCAAGAAGCTTGCATCGCTCGGAGCAGAAAGGGAAACTTTTGACCGACCTATCAATTGGAGAGCCACACTGAATGCATTTTTTTTGAGTCATTTATGCTGAAGTTTATAAAAAAGGTAAAAAGTACTACTTTTCAGGGTTTTTTATAACAACCTTGGTAAAATTACCAGCCTCGCCCGTATAAACCTCGAGTTGCTGTTTCACCGCTGCTCTTGATAGGTATTCAAGGTCTTTTGCATTTTCAGGTTGAACGGTAAGAGTGGAATCTTCAAAGTGATATGAGGCGATTCTCTTTAGGTGGTCAAGAAGACCAAGTTGGAGTTTGTCATCAAGGATATCAAGGAGTTTATTCCATAGCTCTGGGTTATTTCCTCTTTTGCTTGATGGATGCATTACCACTCCAAAAATTAAAAGACACCAATCCCCTAGATATGTACTTTTTACAATCCAGGAAGCACGTCAGATGTCGAGTTGTTACTTATAGATCCAGTTTAAGCGTGGACCTTCAATCGTGCAACAGACCATTTGTGCATGTATAGATTATCGTTAGAAAGGTCATTCAACAGTAATAAAAAACCCCAAAATAATGGGGTTTTTTAAAATATAATGATTATAGATGGTTAGCTGCTGGTATTAGACCGCAACCTGGGATGCCATATACGCAGTTTGTGCTTGTGCCTCAATCGCTTTACGAAGAGAGCTGCAATCAAGATCAAGTGCTTCACAGATAAATTGAAATGTAAGTGGGGCATCAGATACTTCATCTGTCATAAGCCAGGCACGAGCCTCAGTCTTAAGTTCGAGTTCTCCTCCAACATAATCAGCAACTGCACGTTGTAATACTGCAGCTAAAAGACGTTTTTCAGGAACAAGACTACCACTTCCTGCGACAGATGAATTGGACCAGAGCTTCATAGTTTATTAATCCCAAAGTAAAAAAATCAGCACAACAAAGAATCAGAAAGACCACGAAAGTTAACTACAGATAAAAGAGCACAACTAAATCAAACAACATGAATCAAACAATAACTGCACAACAGTGAAAATGTCCTATCGCAAGAGCGTAAAAATCCATCGAAGTAATCTTTCAATTTTAAAAACAACACTTGTGATTTATGCAATACCTGGCGCATCTGGGTGCCGTATCTATATAAAAAACCGAAACACCAAACCAAGGTAAAAACAGGAAGAAAACCGAATCTAATGACTGAAAACAAGAGAATCAAAAATACCAGAAAACAAAAAGGAGGGCAGTCGTATGCAAGACGGCCCCCTCCAGGAGGGCAAAATGTATCAGACCGGTGATGAGCGAGTCAAGAAAAAAATACATTATGAAGAATATGTTTTCAAGCTCATTATAGATAGTTATTATAGATAGTTAGTAGCGGGAGAAATGAGTGGAAGAGGCACAACTGAACTCTCATCTACCCAGTTGTAAGTTGGCAGTAAGTTAATTGTGCTCCAATCTGGGTTTAACATCTAAATTTGATCAAAATCCTGTTAAATACTATACTCAGTTTTCTTTAGTGTTTATGACTACTTATAGCCATCACTATATAGTGGTAATTAGTTAGGATGATTGAAACTTTGATGTCTACAAAAACCTTAGGTCTAGGAATTAGAAGTGAGTTTCCAATATTCTCTCAGAGTCAGAGGCAGCTCTGTTTTTTAGATAGTGCGGCAAGTAGTCAAAAGCCGAAGGAGGTGGCCGATCGAGTCGCTACCTACTTAACCCATGAGCATGCGAATATTCATCGGGGTGCGTATTTACTCTCTTCGCATGCGACAGAGCTTTATGAAAATGCCCGGTTGCGAGTTGCCAATTTTATTGGAGCTGATTCAGAGCGGTCGATTATCTTTACAAAAAATGCGACAGAAGCGATTAACCTTGTTGCTCACTCTTACGGAGAGCTTTTAAATGAAGGAGATACAGTTCTCCTTACTTTACTTGAGCATCATAGCAATATCGTGCCGTGGCAGCTTTTAGCAAAACGGAAAAAAATCAACCTGCAATTTGTTGAAATTAATCAAGACGCAACAATTAATTTAGAAGATTTGAAATCTAAGATTGCTAAATTCAAGCCAAAATTACTTGCCATTACAGCTCAGTCAAACGCCTTTGGCACATTGATACCACTTGATATCGTTATGAATATAGCTAAAGAGCAGGGAACAAAGGTTTTAGTCGATGCCTCCCAAAAGATTGTTCATAGTAAAATCAATCTAAAAAAACTAGATCCTGATTTCCTTGTATTTACTGGACATAAACTCTATGGACCAACAGGAGTTGGAGTGCTTTACGGTAGAGTATCCTTACTTGAAACTATGGGACCATTTTTAGGTGGTGGTGACATGATTGAAAAAGTCACTGTTGAAGAGACCACCTGGGCAGAGGTGCCACGACGATTTGAAGCTGGTACTCCACCGATCGCTGAGATTATTGGATTAGCTACGGCAATTGATTTTGTCGAAGAGATCGGTTTTGAAGCGATTGAAGCTCATGAGAAAAAAGTATTTACTTCAGCTATCGAGCTACTTAGAAAAGAGGATGGCGTTACAGTATACGGTCCTGATAACAGTGGCTCTGATAATAGTTTAGCTGCGCAAAGCTCCATAATTTCGTTTAACATAGGTGGGGTTCATCCTCATGATCTAAGCACTATCGCTGATAGTTTTAATGTCCAGATCCGTTCTGGTCATCATTGCGCAATGCCAGCTATGAAGGCCTTAGGCATACATGGCACAGCTAGAGCAAGTATCGCGATTTATAGTGATATCTCTGACTTTGAGATGTTAGTTCAGGCCATAAAGAAGGCTAAGAAGCTGCTTACATAGGCTTTTCATAGAGAAGACATTTTTGAACATTTCAATTAAGTCTCATTCATATCCTGTCGATATTATTCAATAAATAACTTAGATAATCATCGTTCTTTTATGTGCAATTTTGCATCTTAGTATAAGCGAGTAGTTTTTGTGGGTTAAAGGTTTTAGTTTAGTGGTGAGAGTATGCTGGAGCAGCGAAGAAAAATTCTAATCGTTGATGATGAAGCTGGAATTCGAGATTCTCTTACGCTTCTTCTTAAAAATTCATATGATATTTTTACTGCAGAGGATGGAGAGCAAGCACTTGCTCAGGTTGAGCAGGAAAAACCTGATCTAGTCCTATTAGATCTAATCTTACCAAAGATTGATGGGATTGAAGCACTAAGAAGTATTAAAGAGATCAACCCTAATCTGCCTATTATAATTCTTACTGGAACAAACACTGTGCGTACGGCTGTTCAGGCGATGAAATACGGTGCAGTTGATTACTTAGGTAAACCTTTTGATATAGATGAACTAAAAACAATTATAGCACACTCAGTTTCTAACTTCACAACTAAGGCAGATAAGAGTGAAAGTAGTGTGGAAACAATTGAAGTTCCATCTCCTAAGGCTGTAGTACCAAGCGTTATACATGACTTTGGTCCGATGGTTGGAAAGTCTGCTGCTATGAATGAGTTATTTACCAAAATTAAACAGGTTGCTGAACGAGATACTACAGTACTAGTCACTGGTGAATCTGGAACGGGGAAAGAGTTAGTTGCTAGACTTATACATACAGAGAGTAACAGAAAAAATGGCCCATTTGTGCCTATTAATTGCTCAGCTATTCCTGAGTCTTTAATCGAATCTGAACTTTTTGGACATGAAAAGGGCGCTTTTACCCACGCGATTGAGAAGCGAATTGGTCACTTTGAGCTGGCTAATGGAGGAACTCTTTTCCTTGATGAAATAGGGGAGCTAAGTCTCCAAGTTCAGGTAAAGATCCTTAGATTTCTTCAAGAGCAGGAATTTTATAGAGTTGGTTCCTCAAAGCCGAATCGAGTTGATGTTAGAATTATTGCTGCAACGAACCGTCATCTTGAAGAGGCGATTAAAGAAAAGACTTTTAGAGAGGATCTGTACTACCGAATTAATGTGATTGGCCTAAAATTACCAGCATTAAGAGATCGATTTGAAGATATTCCGGCGTTAGTTGGTAGCTTTGTAGATAAGCTGAAAGATCAGTATGGTGGCAGAAAACTGTCGTTTACAACGGAGTGTCTAAATCGGCTAGTAGAGTATGGATGGCCTGGAAACGTTAGAGAGCTAGAAAATATGGTCGAAAGCCTAATGGCACTCTGTCCATCAGAGGAAGTAGGGGAAGGAGATCTACCTGAAAAAATTCTGAGAAAGAATCAATTACCAAACATTTCAGCGGAAGCTGCTAGTGGCAAAATAGCATTTGAAGAAGCTGAGAAAAAGTTTGAGACAGAGATCATTCTAAAAGCACTCAAACGGACAAACTTTGTTCAAACTCGAGCAGCTGAACTCTTAGGCATTAGCCGTCGTATTCTTAAGTATAAGATGGATAAATTGGGAATTAGTGAAGCTCCTACTGCAGAAGAAGCCCATTAATGACTCAAAACAGTAAGAATAATTCGTAGTTTGCACTTTTAAATTATCTTATTGCCACCTCTCATAAAGAAAACTAGTTCGATATTCGATACTTTATATAAGAGTGTAGGTTGTTTGAGTTTGTGGAGTCCATCAATGAAGTTTCATTTATCAGTAGTGCTGTTGGCGCTATCGTTTGCTCATTCGATAACTGTTTTTGCCGAATCAGATCCAGAGCAGAGATATGATATCTACCTCTCGGCAGTAGAGATCGAGAAAAGTGTAAGCGCTGACGGTATTTCAATCGAAAATTTGTATTATCACACTGGCGGACTAAAAAGCACTGCACACTTCTCTGTTGATAATGGAATAGAACAAAAAAGAATTACTTACTCGATTAATGGAACAGTTGAAAAAGTTGAAGATAACCTAAACAAGACTCAATTGTCTTATGCCATAAATGGATTAACAGCAGAGGCACAGAATTTACGACCATTGCTATCTCAGAACGTTACTACGAATGAATTTGTATACGGAATTAGAGAAGCAGGAAATAAAAAGCTATATCCAGCCAATTTAGATGTAAGTAGCTTTGATAGTGCAAGATATGTAACAGGGGAATACTTTTTCTATCCTGAAGCTAGAGGAGTTGGACCATATTTAAAAGTTAACTACAAACACGGCATCTTAGATGGACCAATAGAGGGGTATTTTGAATCAGGTGCTAAGATGTTTGAAGCCAATATGTCAGCTGGAATTCTTGATGGATCGTATGTCCGTTATGATGATCCATCTCTTTATCTTGGTCAAGGAGCAGGAAAATTTTTAAAAGAGGAAGGAACGTATGTTAATGGAGTCCTTCACGGAAAATTAACAACTTATAAAGATCGAAAAAAATGGCTTGAGTTAGTGTTTAATCAAGGGAACTTGGATGGGGAGATTTCAGCATATAGTACTAAGAACCATCTTCTTGAAAAATGTACGTTCTCTAATAATAGTCGGGTTGGTAGGTGTAAGATTCATAATGAAGCAAACCTACTTTTAGTAGATGCCAACTACACAAATGGTCTTCGTGATGGCCCTTGGATGGAATGGTATCCAAATGGAAAAGATAAAAAGCAGGCAGTTTATAAAAACGGATTACTCAATGGAGAGGTTTTAACTTTCTTAGAAAATGGTCAGATATCTAAAAAAGAATCTTACAAAGCAAATAAGTTAGATGGACCATCATCTCACTATAATTCAAAAGGTGGACTTAAAGCTGTAGCAGAATATAAAGACAATAAAAAAGAGGGTTTTGTTACAATTTACTACACTAATGGCAAAGTAGAACTTCAAATACCTTATAAAAGTGGTCTAAGACACGGTGTACAAAAAAAATATTATGATTCTGGGGAGCTCTTTGAGATTGCTGAGTTTAAACAAGGTCGGCAAGTTGGCATGTCACAATCATTCTATAAAACAGGCGTTAGCATGGGCGGCGGCGGTAATATGAGAGCTGATAAAATAAGCTATCTAGATCATACCGCACTTGTTTACCATAATTAGGCCCGATTAATTGACTAAGTAGATAGATTGATTAAAACTTACCCCTCGTAGTTTTTGGGAGGTAGTTTTGTCAATAGGAACAGATAATTCTAGGAATCAGTCAAGCGGAGCTGATGGTGGTCAACATTCATCTCATGAACCATGTTTAGATCTTGGTGATATTGGCGATACTGAGATAGCTCGCCGAGATCTAGCAAAAATTCAACTGAGACTTGATAATCCAGCCACCTTTGATGCCCAGGTAGAGGCCTGTAATTGGGCTGTTAAAGGTAAGGGGCCTGAAGCTTTATGGCAAAATATCTATGGAAGAGTTCCAGGCGATTCTGATAAGACAAAAATTAAAAATTGGGAACATTACTCGACCTGTTTTAGACAAAGAGTTGTCGCAGCATTTTGTGAACCAGATGATTTTACAATCCCGTTAGCATGTTTACCAAAAGATCCAAGAGACCCTGCATTTCAGACCCCTCACTCAAGACATAAAGCTCTGGCTCTTTCAGTCCCCATGTCGCCAAGTAGAATTCCGGAAGCATTACTAGAAACTTTAAAGATCTGTGATTTTTCTGATTTAAAAAGGAAACCAGGTGTCCGTTTAGAAAGAGCTTCTCAGTTATCAACAGTGCTATCTTTAAAGCTTGTTTTAGATTCAAGTATTGAGTTTGAAAGGAATCAGGGCAGGATTAGAATGATTGAGGCTCCGGATCAAAGAGTCAGAGCTCTTTATCCTGAAGAGATCTCCAATCCAGATGCTGGTTTACATGGTCGGTTCTTAGTATTTTCAGAAAGGCAGAGTGGAGGGAAAAACGGAGGCGGGACTCCCTCAGATAAAAAAAGCTTTGAAGCTAATGTTAGACTTTTGGGTGTATCATTTTACCCTGATTTACACAGCGTGCATAGAAGATGCGTGGCAATTAAGCTTGGATACCCGGCAGAATCGGAACAGATTACAGAGATATTGCCTGGATTAAGGAACTGTAGAAACTTGCTTGATGCTACTCTAAGAAAAGGAATAGGAGAGACAGAGAAGAAGGAAGCGCGCAGTAATGCAAAGACTTTAATGACAAAGGCTATAGAGATAGTTGAGCACTCATTAGATCATAACAAAAAAGAGGCACGTGAATTTTTATCAAGTGCGGTCTCCTTTCGAGATTCTAGAGATCGACCAAATGATTCGGCTGCAATTTCACAGTTATCGGCAACTATCCTAAGATTTGCAGCGAGACTTAAAGAGATAGGTGATAAAGGTCAATACATACATCGGGACTATACAACTACATGCCAGATGCTCTCTAGTCGCAACTCTGAATTTAAAGCTTATAGAGTAAGATTAGAAAAGGCTGCTGAAGGAAAACTTGCCCCGCAGAACATTCATAAACAACCTCCATTTTATAGCTCTACTAGAGATTTAAATCGGGAGAATCGAATTCAAGATCTCCTTCGTCCGCTTGACCTTACACCACCTGACCCTAGTAAAATGGAGGCTCCATACCGACAGTTTGCAGAAAAGATGAGACGGTATTTTGATAATCTTGTTGAAGCAATAACTAATAAATCTACTAAAGGTACACATGAAGCTCATGTAAAGTTGTATATAGTTTCAAAATACGTCGCCGCTAATGAAGTTGCTCAAGCTATAAGTCGGTGTCTTTCTATACCTTCAATTGTTGGTAGTAACGAGGCGGATGCTAAATCAGATTGGATGTTAGATCCTACTATTTCAAAACGCCCTTCGCTTCAGCAGGTCAAAACACTTTTAGATCAGTTAGATAATCTTTTTCAAAAAGATAGAATCCTTTCAGGGATTAATGTTTCTAGATTCAACGATCCATTCAGAGGATTAAGAAAGGAGCTAAGAGAGATCAGAAATGAGGTTGATCAAGAGATTGCAACCCCAGGGATACTTGGCTTTGCCAACTCAGATGATCTATATGAGTCTTTAAAAGAGAAGATAGGCTCTTTAAATATTGAAGCACGCGCTACGGAGTTACCGTAACGCTATGTGCCTTCTTAGACTACCAACCTGATGACTGTTGATTGCCTGAGCTTCCAGAAGCTCCGCGACCGCTGCTACCGCGTCCACGACCACCGCCGCCTCTTGAGAAACCACCTTGGCCACGACTATCTCCGCCGCGTCCGCCAGAAGAGCGGCCACCACTGCGTCCGCCGTATCCGCCGCCGCCCCCAAAGCCGCCACCTTGAGATCTGCCTTGAGATCTGCCACGTGATGCTCGTGTATGATTCTCTAAGAAATCACTAGCTGACACAGCTTGCTTATACTCAAATCCTTCAATAGTACGACGCTCGATAGTTGTCTTAAGCCGTCTTTCTATATCAATAACCATAGAGGCATCCTCTCTGGTCATTAATGTAAAAGCATCACCAGTCTTTGCAGCTCTTCCAGTTCGTCCTATACGGTGAGTGTAGGCCTCTACTGTATCAGGCATATCGTAGTTAATAACATGTGAGATACTTGAGATATCAATTCCACGAGCAGCAATATCCGTCGCTACCATTATTTGATACTTTCCATCACGGAATCCACCCATTGCATTCTTTCTCTGTCCAGGAGAAAGGTTTCCTTGCAGTGAGGTTACATTGTAATTCTCTTTATCAAGTTGTTGATGAAGTTTTCTGGCTCGAGCTTTTGTTCTTACAAATATAAGCACAGAATCAGTATCAGTCTTTTCTAAAAGCTTTAACAAAAGAGCAGTTTTTAAATGTCCAGCAACCGGATAAAGGGCTTGGGTGACTGAAACTGTAGGAGCTAGTTTGCCAACCTGTATATTGACTGGATTAGTCATAATATCATTAGCCAAGTGGCGAATGTCTTGCGGCATTGTTGCAGAGAAAAGGAGAGACTGCCTCTCTTTTGGCAACTTTTGAATAATTCTCTTAATAGTTGGGATAAAGCCCATATCAAACATCTGATCGGCTTCATCTAAAACTAGAAATTCTAAATTACTAAGATTTATATTTCGGCTGTCGATGTGATCTAAAATTCGACCTGGACAACCAACTACGATATCTACACCTTGGCGCAGCGCTTGTACCTGTCTATATGTACTCGCTCCACCGTATGCAGTTATGCCTCTAAGACCGAGTGGTCGACCAAAAATTTCAAATGTCTCAGAAATTTGCTGAGCTAATTCTCGTGTTGGAGCAATAATAAGTGCACGTACATTTTTTGACTTTGTCTGAACTAGTTTTTGAATAATTGGAAGAACAAATGCGGCTGTTTTTCCTGTGCCGGTTTGGGCCAATCCGAATATATCTTTCCCTTCAAGGATAACCGGAATGGCTTGCACTTGAATTGGGGTAGGGATCTCAAAACCCTCTTCTTTAATAATCGCTTGAATGCGTGGATCTAAGTTAAACGATTCAAAGGTAGCTTCAATACTCATGGTATTCCTAAATAAATACGAGATCTATGGAGCTAGATAAATTCTGCCCACAGACTTCATTAATGTTTTGATCTTTTGTTAATTTATTACTGCCGAGTTTTTTCTTAAATACTAATGCTAGGTAAAGATCTATGACCTAAAAACTCGGGGGACTTGCAGACTGTCCGCTTACTTGGAAGGAAACATACAGAATCTAGACCCTTAGTATCCTTTGATGATCTCATAGATTAGGATCTTAGGCAATGGGGGGGGGCTACAAAAAGACTTTTTCTCTAATCTTCCAGTACCGCTCCTGTTTTCGGGCAATGATAAATAAAGGCAAGCGAAAGGCCTCTTTATGCTCTAAGGCCTCATTAATACTCTGAATATCGAGCCGTTTCTCAGGGAGGCGATTATGCATCCGGCAAAAATTATAGTGAAAAACTTTGGCATCATTTGGAGATTCAAAAAAATATACTTCACTCAGAGATTGAGCATTAAGATCATAATAGCGAATTTCTAGCCGCTCTAATCCCTTTTTGTCGACCTTTTTTTCAAAGGTTATACTATCTGGGCGCATGACATGGGTATCTTTAAACATTAATGCTTGTTTCAGTTTAGCCTCATCATCAAGAAAGATAGTAGAGCAGTTAGTACATCGACTAGCGTCAAGATTGTTCTCTGTGCCACACCGTTCACAGTTTTTAGATCTGTACCGAAATCCACACGGTACTAATTCTCCTGTAGTAGGATCTTCTGTTGCTGCCTGACAGGTGTTGCCAAAGTGCTCAATTAAAATTCCCTGCTCACTAATTATCCCCCAAAAATTATTATCGTGCTCACAGCTAGGGCAGGGGATTTTAACTGTAACTGCCTCTTCCGTTGGCTTTCTTTCATGAATTACTGGACTAAAAATATCATGGGGAACCCCAGTATAATCTAATACTAGGCAATCTGTTTTTCCCTCATAGAGGCGAAGGCCTCGTCCAACGATCTGTTGGTACAGACTTACTGATTCGGTTGGGCGTAAGATTGCAATCAGATCTACATGTGGTGCGTCAAAACCGGTAGTAAGGACTGAAACATTGACCAGAAATTTAATCTTTTGAGCTTTGAACTTTGCAACTACAGCGTCTCTTTCATCACTTGGGGTATCTCCAACAACAAGGGCGGCATTCCCCTCAGGCAGATAATTTAAAATTTCAGCAGCATGACGCACTGAGGCAGTGAATATAATTACTCCTTTACGATCCTTAGATAATTCAACGATATTTTGAATGATTACTGGAGTGATTCGTGATTGATCTTTTAAAATTGCCTCTATCTCTTTTAGCTCGAAAGTTTGCTTCCCTGATTGGAGTTTCAGAGTGGAAAAATCGTAACTAGCTACTGGCGCATCAATCTGTACAGGTTGGGTCAAATAACCATTCTCAATCATCTGACGTAGTGAGAGGTCATAGATGCATCTACCAAATAATCTTGGCTCATGAGAGCAGATAAATCCTTGGCTATTATACTGATAGATCCAACCACTATCTAACCGATAGGGGGTAGCAGTAAGACCAAGGATGCAAAGTTGAGGATTATTGCTACGGATTTTTTGAATTACCTGAGCATACTGAGTGTCATCCTCAGTAGAAACTCGGTGACATTCATCAATAACTAATAAAGAAAAATCCTTAAAAAAATCGCGGGAAGCACGAGCCACTGATTGAATACTTCCAAAGATAACTTTATCACTACTATCTTTTTGGTTGAGTCCGGCAGAATAAATTCCTGCCTCTAATTCATAAGATATAAATTTCGCATGATTTTGCTCTACAAGCTCTTTTACATGAGCTAACACCAGCACTCGTCCACGAGCAATCTTTGCTAATTCTGCAATAATTAAACTTTTGCCTGCGCCAGTAGGCAGCACTATGACAGCAGGAGTTCGTGATTTCCTAAAATGTGTTAGCGTAGCATCGACGGCTTCTTGTTGGTATGGTCTTAGAGAATACATTGGAAGCTTATAGCTTAAATGACAGAGATCTAAAACTGATCTTCTCCTTAACACATTTCACTATCTAATATTTTACTAGCTAATGTGTCCAGGATTTCGGGGAGGTTCAAACACTATCTTTGATAGTGGATTCAGCTTAATTTCGCTCCTCACCTCCCCAAGTAATCCACTAAACGATTTACGCATATCTACTGGGTGGTTGTAGGCTAAAATCTCGTGACTCCTAAAATCAAACATCTAATTCTAGCCTTATTAACTTGACACCAAACAACTTCACCCAGAAATGTTTAGGTTGATATCTATTCTCAACGGGTACTTTAATAAAATTAGGGCTCTTCTTACTTAGCAACTTATGCCATTTGCAAAAACATGACGTGCTTATCCCTACTTTTCGACAGTAGGCACTCCTCGATCTATAGATTTCACTACTATCGTACTCATCTACGAATCTTTGCCACTCCAAACGGCTGCGGTTTCGGATAGGCCGCCTGCTTAACTCATCTTCCATCTGACTCCTTCTTTTTTAAAGAATCAGATCCTTACATCACCCATGTCTTTCAAAATAGGACGTTAAATTTTGACCGCTTACGGAATCAACAATAAAGCGAACCAAATATGTTACTTAGAAAACTTGTATATAAAAATATAAAAACTAGAGTCATCAACTAGATATTTACAACAAGTGAGATGACTTCCGATGAAAGTAAAATTAGCGTTGATACAAATGGCCGTGCTCGCAGGAGAAGTCGCCTCCAATCTTGAGAAAGCTAGACGATATGTTGAGAAAGCTGCTAATCAGAATGCTGATATAGTAATTTTTCCCGAGGATTTTTTGACTGGACCGGTTGGTAAGCATAATAATGGGTTAGTCGATTTTGATAACCAATTCCGCAAAGAGTTTCAGTCTCTGGCTAGAAAGTTTTCCATCGACATTGTTAGTGGTAGTTGGATTGAGGGGGGTATCTATGGATGGCAAAATGTTTCCTATTATATTGATCATAAAGGAGGCATTAAAGGAAGATATTGCAAGGTCAACCTATGGAAACCGGAACGCGCTTATTTAACTCCAGGAAACTCAGTATGTGTTTTCAATTCAAAATTTGGACGTGTGGGCCTTTCTATCTGTTGGGATTTGATGTTTCCAGAGTTCTTTAGAAGGCTTACTCACAGAGGTGTAAAATTAGTTTTTTGCCCGAGCTATTGGATTACTCGCGATGCAGGAATCGGTCTCAAATGGAACAAGAAATCAGAAAAAATGACTGTTAACTCTCTTTGTACTGCCAGAGCAGTGGAAAATGGAGTAGCATTTATTTTTGTTAATGCTGCCGGATTCTTTCACTATCCGGGGCAAGATCCTGATCCATTAATTGGCCAAACACAAATTACACTTCCATTTCAAGGCTGTATAAAACGAGTCTCCACAAATAAGGAATGTATGCTTTTACAAGAAATAGATTTGGCAATTCTAAATGACGCTGAACGAGCATATAAAATCAGAAGCGATCTAACGAATGGAATTTTGCAATAGAACGGTACGAATCAAAAGTTTCGCACCAATTTAGATTCGACTCAATAATTACTTTAACTCCGCGAAATCTTTTGGGTTCATTTGTTAGGCTACTAAAACAAAGACATCTTTTGTATTGCAAGACTGTCAAATATATTTTACAATACTATTATGTAAGTCAAGGAGCGTCGCATTATAATGCTTCAGCTAGCGAATGGAAAAGTACCATTTGAGAGTTGGTATGATCGGCTCGATCATCTGTGGCAGAGAGCAGTAGATGCTCGTCTTACAAGGTTGGCTGTTGGTAACTTTGGGGACCACAAGCCTGTTGGGGATGGAGTGTTTGAACTTAGAATTCCAAAAGGTCCGGGATTGCGAGTTTACTACGGACTCAAGGGAAAAGAACTTGTTGTTCTAATTGGTGGCGGTGATAAGGGTTCTCAAAAACGTGACATAATCAAAGCCAAGGAATTATGGAGGAATACTGCAAATGAAAAGTAAAGAGTATAAAATTGGTCTATTGAAGCGTCTTAAAGATCCAGATTATGCTGCCGGATATTTAGCGGATGTTCTTGAGAGTGAGTCACAGGAGGCTTTTCTGATTGCGGTGAAAAATGTTCTTGAAGCTCGCAAAGCTAACATTAGTAAATTTTCAAAAAAGTCTGGATTGTCTCGACAAGCTGTATATCACGCGCTTTCAAAGAGAGGGAATCCGCGACTTTCAACATTGAATCAGATTCTAAAAGCTGCAGGGTTAAAGATCACTTTTGATTCGGATCGAGAGGCGGTTTAACGGCTTAAATGTTCTGGGACGTAAGTCATCAGAACCATTTACTTATTATGCCATAACTAGGCACGCAAAGAAAAGCTTGTTATTAGTACCACTATGTGGTATAGTTGTAATTAGGGATGGCAATTAAAAACTTCAAAAATAAAGCGACCGAGGATGTTAACTACGGACGAATTGCCAAACAAAACCTGAGGTTACTGCCAAAGGAACTACATTCCATTGCGCAAGTGAAGCTTGCAAGGGTAGGAGCTGCTACTTCGTTGAATGATTTACGAGGATTGCGGGGTAACAGGCTTGAAGCACTCGTTGGGAGTAGAAAAGGACAGTTTAGCATGAGAATCAATGACCAGTATCGAATATGTTTTCGATGGCAAGGACAAGATGCTTACGATGTTGAAATTGTTGATTACCATTAAATTATTGGAGAGTTAACATGGCCAAAAATAAAATTCATTTTACCCCTGTTCATCCTGGCATGGTTCTTCAGGATGAGCTGAACGAGCTCAATATTAGCCAGGCTGTTCTCGCGGAGCACATTGGGGTTTTACCTAAGACGGTCAATGAGATCTGTCGAGGCAAACGAGGCATCAGTGCTGAAATGGCGATGAAGCTATCGCAAGCTCTGGGAGCTAGCCCGCAGTTTTGGTTGAGCCTTCAAAACAATTGGGAGATCAGCCAAGTAAAATCGCCGAATATCAAATCTATTGAGAAAATTGCTGCTTAGGTGGTATGTGGCATAACGCCTTCTGTGGCACCGAGAAGTTGCTTGCGGCGGTCAAGAGTTTGCCGGTACTCCATTGCTTCCGCCAAATCTTGAAACGAAAGTAACTCCCCAGCTAGTTCCGCAAGGTGTCCCTTGGCGACAGCTGGAGTTGCATGGAAGAATTCACGTCGGAGATTAATCAGGTTGCATCGTTGAGGCGCAAGGCGCGTATGCATCGCTGTTTCAATGCCAACAGCGTCATTTGAGAAGAACAGTGCGTGCACATCAAAGTTGAAGGGGACGGAGGCATCACTAAGTTCTCGGATGCGATCCATTGGATCTAAGCGCCTGGTCATTCCAACCTTCACTAGCGACTCTCCAAAAGATCCAATATTTGAAATTACGTACACATACCCAGCCCGAATGTTCGCTGCTCGATAGTCCACGTCTTGAATGGCTCTTTCTACGTCGGCTAGTTGCTCAGAGATGCGTTGAGCGCCTTCTGTATCGCCTTTGGCTTGCAGCGCACTGAGAGCGTTCAAGTAATGCTGCCTCTCCTTATCTAGCCGGACCTTCTCTCGCTCAAGTTCTTGCTGGGCCTTGCGTTCTTCTTTCAGGCGCTCGCGTTCAGCTCTCTCTTGTTCTTTCTCTTCAGCCTGCTTCTGCAGGAAGTCAGCGGATAGCTGGAGTTCTTGGACTCGCAGCTTGAAATACGCCGGTGAGATACGGATGTGCATTGTCTTCCCGAGCTTGGCTATCGTATCTGACACCTTTGTAAGGCGATCAATAGCACTCTGCATTTTGTACGGTTTAAGGCTTCGTACAAGGTTATCCGCTTCAGCGTTGAAGGCGCGCAATAATAGCTTTGAGAAGTCACGCACCATTGCGCGACCTTCAGATTCTGAGCCATTGACTGTCCAAGAAGTTGCAGCGAGAACGGCGCCTCCGTCCTTACGATTCATGGACTTGATCTGGTCTTGCAGTGCTAACAGCTGAGATTGGTATGCAACCGCATCCGATAGTGGGTGCGAGTAAGAATAGACGCCAGCTTCTTGAAGGATTACCGCGTCCTCAGTCGCTACGATTTGTTGCGCTACAGTTGCTAATTGCTGATTGAGGGAGCTTAGGCGCTCATGGCTATCTCTGACCTCAGACTCAATCTTATTCTTGCGCTCATTAAGCTCAAGGATAGTGAGCCCACCAAGCTCTCTGAGCTGAGCATGCGCTTGATCTCTCTGCTGAATGGTCAACTCAAGATCTCATAGAAGCTGCGCCGCAAACTTTCGTGCACCAAAGAACGGAATTTTTTGGGTGTTCATTCTTTAACTCCCCCGAGAAGCCATGGTAATAGTTCGGTAAAAGCTAACGCCTCAGGCGATTTGCGGCGCGTAGTGACGTCAAATCGGCCTTATTGTTAA
>CAZFXN010000038.1:0-423 GCA_964523015.1 uncultured Bdellovibrionales bacterium
AATTAGACCTGACTTTTTGGCTTCTCTGCATGCCATCCGCAACAAGATTTACAATCTGAGCGAGCAACGTGTCGCTCCCTATCTTTTCTGCACGCATGATGAAGCTACCGGTGCCGTTCACTGTGCCGCCAGTCACCTTGTCGCCGATATTCTTTTCCACCGGTAACGATTCACCCGTTATCATGGATTCCTCAACGCTGGAATGCCCCTCGACCACTACCCCATCTACCGGTACCTTATCGCCCGGAACGACCCGTAACTGATCGCCGACTTTTACTTGGTCGAGTGGAACTACATTGTCACCGCCCGCTGTTACTTGTCGCGCTGTAGGCGGTGCTAGATTAAGCAATGCCTTGATGGCGCTGCCAGTGCGGCTGCGAGCACGGAGTTCAAGCACCTGTCCCAACAGCACCAGCGTGATGA
>CAZFXN010000038.1:433-1637 GCA_964523015.1 uncultured Bdellovibrionales bacterium
GGACCAGCACGACAATAACGGCGGCCGCTTCAAAGTAAATATCCACCACGCCGTGTGGACGCATTGCAGGTGGAAAAATGCCCGGCGCAAGTAGCGCCACCACACTGTAAACAAACGCCGTGCCGACACCGATGGCGATGAGTGTGAACATATTCAAGTTCCATGTCACAATCGATCGCCAGCCACGCTGAAAGAACGGCCAACCGGCCCACAGCACTACGGGTGTCGAAAGTCCCGCTTGGATCCAGCGCGACGTCGTGCCCATCACCCAACTTTCGTGGCCTAGCGCAGGTATCAAGTGGGCCATTGCAAGAAAAAAGACAGGTAGCGCAAGTGCACCGCCGATCCAGAACCGCCGCGTCATGTCTTTGAGCTCAGTGTTCTCCTCCTCGCTAGGGGCTGCCGTCGGTGTTTTCGGCTCCAACGCCATGCCGCACTTAGGACAATCGCCAGGATGATCCTGCTCGATCTCTGGATGCATCGGACAGGTGTAAATAACTTTGCCTTTTGGCCGCTCTTCGCTTTTTGTGCTGGAGGAGGTGCTGGATGAGGTGCTGGATGAGGGAGTTGCTAGAAATTTATGTTGTGATTGTGTATTCATCATTGAACTCCCTGTATGGTCGCGCCGAGCCTAAGAATGTGGCCTACCGAACGTGCAATCATCAGCTCTTCATCCGTTTGAATAACCCGAACTGTTACTCGGCTAGTCTCCGTGGAGATCACTTCCATACCCTCAGAGTTTCTCAAATCATTCAGCTCAATGCCAAAGACACCGAGCCCTTCGCAAATGCGTTCACGAATCGGCGGCGCATTTTCGCCAATGCCACCACTAAAGATCAATGTGTCGAGTCCGCCGAGCACAGCAGTATATGCACCGATCCATTTCTTGGCCTGATAACAAAAAAGCGCCACCGCTTCAGCGGCGCGCACATCTTGGGTTTCGTGCGCGAGTAACTCTTGCATGTCGGAGCTCGTCTCAGATACACCAAGCAGTCCCGACTCTTGGTTCACTACTCGATCAAACTGCGAAGCCGACATCTTTTCGCTTCGCGCCAAAAAAGACACCAATCCAGGATCCAGGTCGCCAGTACGAGTACTCATTACCAAACCGGCGGCCGGCGTAAACGCCATCGTGGTATCAATGCCGCGTCCGTCAAGAACTGCTGCCATGCTGGCTCCGCTCCCCAGATGAGCAAGAATAACC
>CAZFXN010000038.1:1647-24355 GCA_964523015.1 uncultured Bdellovibrionales bacterium
ATAACCCGTCCTCTCGCTGCTTTCTCCCCTGCAACACTCTCAAGTTCCTGCATCAAATATGAATAAGACAAGCCGTGGAAACCATAGCGTTGAACTCCCATAGCTTCGTAGCGTCGCGGAATTGGAAGCAACTTCGCTACACGCGGCATGTCGTGATGAAATGCCGTGTCAAAGCAAGCTATCTGCGTTAGTTTCGGAAACCGCGTAAGAAAGGCCTCGATTAATAGGATTTCATCCGGCAAATGCTCCGGATCAAATGGTGTGAACCGTTGTAACTCTTCAATCATTTCGGGCGTTATTTGTTGTGGCACCCAGTACTTTGGGCCACCGTGCACGATACGATGCCCCACTGCAGTTATGGCGCCCGGCTCGATTCGTTCATCAATCCAATCCATCAGCAAAGCCACAGCACTTTTGTGGTCTGGTATTGCTACAGACCGTGAGTAGTTATCCTCCTTGTTTAGCCCCTTTACGGTGAAGACAGCTTGTGGAAGACCAATCCTTTCAATCCTACCTTTCAGAATCCGCTCTAAAGACTTCTCTGATTCAAATAATGCAAACTTAATACTCGAGGAACCTCCGTTAATTGTAAGAACGGATGGTGTATTTAAATTCATAGATCTCCCTTTGTGCGATAATCTTATGGCAGTCGATTAAATGGGAGCATCGATCGCATCTTGCGTTACTAAAACGTTTAGCTTCTCCATGTCTACCCTTGCCTTCTCTACTTCCTTATCAATCATGCTCGCACTGGAATGATGGATATTTTCGGGAGCAGCTTGATTATGTGAGCTATCAATCGCCACGACGGCATCTTTATCAATTTTCCTTTTGCTGTCCATAAAAATTTTCCTAATAGTATTTCCTAAAAAATTTTGCTTCCTCACCCACTAGAATAATCTTGGGGCATTGTCTTAAAAGTATCCTGAGTCTATTGAAGCCGGTATGCGCTCGATCATGTTAGGCATGATCTTAGAGCAATTCTCGAAAGGAATGCTTTTATAGCGGACTTATTTGTAGATCCTCCGTTCAAGTCGGAGTTGGGCCCTCCAATAAATCTGCACCACTGAACAGGTTGTCACTAGAATCTAATCGTCAACTCATATTATAGTAAATTTCAAAAGTCCTTACCTAAATAGAGAGATAAATTTATTCTTAAAATAAATGTTTACTTCTACATAGAAGTAAAGTCTTTATCTCACTGGAGCAGGGCATCTTTTTCTCAACCTATCTTTGTTTAGGAAAGTAAGTAGCGTAATAACTCAATCTTTTCTCTTGCCCTATATATAGCTATACTGTATAATTATAATAATGGCGATCAAGAAATTTAAAAATGCTATTACAGAAGAGATCGCCAATGGCAAGAAAAGTAAGCGTACACTGAAACTCTTGCCACGAGAGCTTCATTTTGCTGCTTATAAAAACTTGTCTTCTTAGATAATATTAAAACCCTGGACAGCTTACGCGCTTGGCCTGGATTGAGATTTGAGTTTTTAAAAGGCAGTCGAAAAGGACAGATGAGTATTAGGATTAATGACCAATACCGTATCTGTTTTCGATTTTCTGAAGGTCAGATTTATGACGTTGAGATTGTAGATTATCATTAGCGGAGATTAACTATGCTTCCAAACACGATACACCCTGGGGAATATCTACATGATATCCTCACTGACAGGGAGATTCCTCAGAGCAAACTCGCAAAGCACATAGGAGTTGAGGCTGGTGTTATTAATCTTATATGCAAAGGGAAAAGAGGGATATCCGCTGCAATGGCAAAGAAACTCGCTCGTGCGTTAGGTACTGATGCAGAGCTTTGGATTAATTTACAATCTTCTTATGATTTAACACTAGCCGAAGATCCCGACTTTGGAAAATTAAGGGCTTAAGACACCAGTTGTCAGTCTATGCTTTTATTTCTCTGCCTCTATTCCTTTTGCCTCTATTCCTTTCTAGCCGCGCCATTAAACTATAAGCACACGGTACAACAAAAAGTGTAAAAAATGTTGAAAGGAGAACTCCACCGATTACTGTAATCGACATCGGAATTCTGGACTCTGCACCTGGACCAAAAGCTAATGCAGGAGGCAGCGCAGCAGCAAGGGTTGCAAATGAGGTCATTAAAATTGGTCTTAGTCTTACTGGACCGGCTTCAAGGAGTGCTTCATTTACGGCCATTCCCTCATCGAACCTTTTATGATTTGTAAATTCAACAAGTAAAATTGCATTTTTCTTTACAATTCCCATAAGTAAAATTAATCCGATAAGGCTATATAGATTTATTGATTGATTAGTTAGATAAAGAGCTAATAGAGCTCCAGTGATACTAAAAGGCAAAGAGAGAAGGACTGTAATTGGATGTAAAAAACTATTAAATTGAGAAGCTAACACCATATAGGCGATAACAACTCCGAGCCATAATACAAAACTTAAACTCTCAAATGATTCTTTAAATGTTTGGGCTCCACCTCCAAGAAAAACGCGGTACCCTTCAGGTAATATACTTCTGGCTATCTCTTCAGCTTTATTAAGCACATCAGATTGAGATTGTCCGGGTGCCACGTTAGCACTAATTGAAACAGACCTCTCTCTATCTTTTCTGGTAATTGTTTGTAAAGTTGGTACAGTTTCCATCTTAATAACATCAGAGATAGGAACAAGCTCTCCATGCACATTACGAACATCAAGTGACAAAATATCATCTGGATTAGTTCGATCCTCTGCTCCTAAACGAATTCGAGTATCGTACCGTCGCCCTCCTTGTGTAAATTTTCCTTGACGAATACCGCCCATAGCTACAGCAACAGATTCACTGATTGCTTGAACAGAGATGCCGCGCTCAGCCGCTTTTTCCCTTAGAGGATAAACCCTAACCTCAGGTTGACCGATACGGTAATCAGTTGTGATATCTGCTCCCAAATTCTCACTTTCAAGTCTTTTAACAATCTCATTACTTTTTTCTTCTAATACCTGCCAACTTGGTCCACGAATATTAAATTCAATGGGGAATCCCCGCTGAGAGGTAAATCCACGAGTTGAGAGATCTTGCAAATAAGCTTTTATATTTGGGGTTTTCTTAAGCTCCTCTCTTACCTCATTCATAACCTCAATTTGTGATAATCTTCGCTCATTTGCTGGAACTAATGTTGTAAATACAATTCCAGTATTTACCTCCCCTCCTCCAAATCCACCTACGGCGGCAAAAACTCGGCGTACTTCAGAGCGTGACATCATATATTTCTCAACCTCTTTCATTGCTTCAGAGGTAAAGTTTAATGAAGATCCAATCGGTGCTTCAATTCGGGTAATAAACATGCTCTGATCTTGCGCTGGAATAAATTCTTTTCTTAAACCAGGCAATAAAAGTAGTGAGCCTGCAAAAGTAAGTGTAGCTGCAATAAGTACTATCCATCTGTTTGCGAGACAGATTCCTAGAGAGTGTTTATACAGTAGGGCTAAACGCTGAAACAGGGAATCAAGGTAAGGTGAAAAACGACCCTTCTTTTCATCTTCAGACATGATTTGCGAGCAACGCATCGGGGTCAAAGTTATCGCTTCAAGGAGTGATAGAGCCACAGCAGCAGAGATAGTGACTCCAAATTCAAAGAAAAATCGACCGATAATACCTTTCATAAAGGCAACCGGTAAAAATATTGCGATTACAGCTATAGTTGATGCTAATGCAGCAAAAGTTATCTCCCGTGCCCCATCTAATGATGCTCTGACTCTATCTTTACCCATCTCTTTATGGCGATAGATATTTTCTAAAACCATAATTGCATCATCAACAACTATACCAACTGCTAAAGCTAACCCCAAAATCGTAAAAAGATTTAAGGTAAATCCCATAAAGTAGATAACAGTGAATGCTCCAATAATTGATGTTGGGATTGATAAAAGAATATTAAAGGTTGGAGTTAAGGATCCTAAAAATAACCAACAAACAAGTCCGGTAACGATCGCTGATAAAAATAATGTAAACTCAGTTTCCTCAACTGATTCTTTAATAAAAACTGTCGAATCAAAATTGATCCCGATCGACATATCAGTTGGCAATGTTTTTGTAAGTTCTAAGATCCGCTTTTTAACACTCTCACCAACGGCAACTGCATTCGATCCGCGTTGCTTTTTAATCCCTAGACCTATCCCAGGTATTCCATTGATCCTAGATAATCGACGCACATCGGCAAGGCCATCCTCTACCATTGCGACATCTTTAATCCGCAGATTACTTACGAAAATTGGCCTTCCACCGCGAGATGTAATAAGGATTTCACCCACTTCTTCGGCTGAAACTCCCTCCCCCATTACTCTTAGATTTAACTCTTGAGTAGTATTCTCAATAACACCAGCTGCAAATTCTAAATGCCCACGTTGTAAAGCATCGCGAACGTCTAAAATAGTAAGCTCATGTTGTTTAAGTTTTTTGTTATCAACCCAGACTCTAAGATTACGTTCTGTAAACCCTCCAAGAATTACCTCACCTACTCCAGATAAAATTTGAAATTGATCTTTTACATTTAAATCTACGTAATTTATTAACTCTCTAAGAGATCTTTCAGTGGATGAGATACCAACCCACATTATCGGCTGATCATCAGGATTAGTTTTTCTTATTGTAGGAGGATCTACATCAAGTGGTAATCGCACTTGGCTAATAGCTGATTGAACCTCTTGAAGAGCAGCATCAACATTTCGATTAATATCAAATTCCATTGAAATAGTGGCACGACCCTGCCGAATGGAGGAAGAGATTTCTCGAAGACCCTCGACTGAAACAACTGCCTGCTCTAATCGGTCAACTATTTCAGATTCAACGACTTCTGGAGCTGCACCCTCCCAAGTTACCTGAACAGAAAGGACTGGAAAATCGACATCTGGCATCTGGCTGATGCCTAATCGCATAAAGCTTATGATCCCAAACACAATGAGCCCGAGCATCAACATCCAAGCAAATACTGGGCGACGAATTGATATATCTGAGAGGGTCATTGGTTTAAACTCCCAGCAGCTATATCAAGCCGTACTCTATTTAGTTCAGTAGCAATTTTGCTATCAACTAATCTTCGCTCAGCATCTTGAACGGCACGGATCGATTGAAGAACATCAATATTCGTAACTACACCGAGACCATAGTCTCTTCGTTGTGAGGAGAGATTTTTTCGTGTGGCTTCAGTAAGTTTTTTTATAGCGGCAGCCTCTTTGATAGATGAGTTTAGATTCTTATAAGCTGTTCTTACATCTCGCTCAGTAAGCCGGCTTAATTCCTTCGCTGTTAAATCACGTTTTCTCTGTTCTAAAAGGGCTTCTGACTTTTTAGCGTTTACTCGTCCCCCATCAAACAATGGAACGGTAACACGAAATAAGACATCCCACTCCCGCGTGCGATCAGGATCTTCATATGGATATGTGTTGCCTTCGAAAGATGCACTAGGCCAAAGTTCACGACCAGTTGCAGTAGCAACTTTTCCTTGAGCATTGGTAAATGCTTCAGCAGCTAAGATGTCAGGTCTTGTCTTTCCTTTTTCCAAGTACCATTTAAGATCCATAACAGCTCGAGCATCAACTGGCTCCTCTGAAATAGCTAGTTCTGAGGCAGGTATCGCAACTAAAAAAGAGAGGGCTTCTTTGCTAGCAGACAAGAACCCTTCAGTTCGAGCTACCAGGGCAACATTATCAGCAAGTTCAGATTCTGAGGCTAAAATTTCACTCTCTCGCGACTTTCCTAACTTGACAAAAGAGGCAAGCTCATCGATTCGATCTTTTAGTGTTTTTTCAGTTGAGCTCAGTATCTCACGCAATTGTTCAAAGAGACGAATCTGAAAAAATAGCTCTGCAACATCTAAAAAGAGAAGATCCTTTTGCCTTTCATATGTTAATTCTAGTCCTCTACTCTCCTCTTTGGCAGCATCTGATAAAAGAAAATCTCTAAAGCCTCTAAAGATCGGTTGATTTAATGTGATAATTCCATCAGCTTGAGTTCTACCAGGAACACGGGAAGTCCCACGACTGGTTGTGTTATCTGTTGGATCAATACTTGTGCCTGCAAGACGACCGAAATTTGCGTTGTCACGGATCCGCTGATCAAATCTCATCTGAACTTCAGGATATACTTCACTAATAGCTTGGCGGTATCGAGCATCAGCAATCTCAATATCAGCCTCCGCTCTTTTTAATCTCTCACTTACAGATAATGATTTTTGATAAAGTTGATAAAGATTGTTCAATTTAAGTCCAGTGTCAGCAAAGGCTCGCTCAAACAAGTGGCCGGAGGGCATGGAGACAAAGACAGAGATGAACAATAAGAAAAAGGATTTATAACTAACTAGTTTCACTAAGAATATCTGGATATAAATTTTAAATTCTAAAGGAACGGCCATAAAACCTGAGCAATAGTACTATGAGGTCCATTTCCCGACAAGCATATGGAGTTATACATAAATATAACCCTTTGGTCATTTTATCACTCTTAAAAATGATGCTATCATCCCGCGCTGTCTTGGCTTACCTAAAAGAGAATTATAGAGAATTAATGCTGATATTTAATGCTGATATTTAATACGGAGAAGTAATGAGTTTTACATGTGGCATTGTTGGTCTACCTAACGTAGGCAAATCAACAATCTTTAATGCACTAACATCTGCAAAGGCAGCAGCCGAAAATTTTCCATTCTGTACTATTGAACCAAACACTGGTGCTGTGCCAATTCGGGATCTTCGTCTTGATAAATTATGCGAGATCAATAAATCCGTAAAAACAATCGCCACTCAAGTAACCTTTGTAGATATTGCTGGTCTAATTAAAGGTGCCTCCCAAGGTGAAGGTCTTGGAAATCAATTTTTAGGCCATATCAGAAGTGTTGATGCGCTGGCCCATGTAGTTCGTTGTTTTGAGGATGAAAATGTTGTCCATGTAAGTGGTACTGTTGATCCGGTAAGAGATATAGAGATTATCGAAACAGAGTTAATGCTATCTGATGTTGAATCCCTTTCAAAACAGATCACAAAGCTAGAAAAAGCATCTAAAACTGGGGAGAAAGATGCGGTAGCAAATTTAGAATGTATCAAAGCTCTTGAAAAACATTTAAATGAGGGAAAACCGGCCCGATTATTTACTATAAGGGAAGGATTAACTGAAGCTCAAACAAGTTTTGATCAACTCCTAACTGCAAAACCAACGATGTATGTTGCTAACGTTGATGAGAATGAACTATCAATCCCTGCCGATCCAAATGGACCACGAGCTGTAGATAAAGTTGCTAAATATGCCAAAGATAATAATACCAACATGGTGGTAATTTCTGGCAAAGTAGAGGCAGAGCTTGCTGACTTATCTGCAGAAGATCGAAAGCTATATCTTGAGGAGCTAAAAATGGATCTCGCTGGACTAGATCGTATGGCTCTTGCGGGACACGAGCTACTAGGATTAGTCACCTATTTTACCTCTGGTCCTAAAGAGACCCGTGCTTGGACAATCAAGCGGGGCACAAAAGCTCCCCAAGCTGCTGGCGTAATTCATTCAGATTTTGAAAAAGGATTTATCCGGGCTGAGGTAATCTCCTATGAGGATTACGTTAGTGCTGGATCTGAAGTGAAGGTTAAAGAGCGCGGCAAACTCCGCGTTGAAGGGAAAGAGTACACCGTACAAGACGGAGATGTGGTGCATTTTAGGTTTAATGTTTAAGGTTCGTAACTATATTACGACACTATATTACGATACTATATTACGATCCATTATGATGATCATAAGCTGAGAATCGAGCACTCGGACTCATCCGTCCTAAGGTGGAAGGATTCATATGTTGAATAAGTTCTAATGATTCTACCCTTTGAAATCGGGCTGCTTTTGCTAGGGCTTGATTCTCTTCGTAAATGCCGGTGGCAACACTAAGTGCAATCTTGTCCATTTTCTTTACACCATCGACACCCTCAACATTATAGGGTCTACCTAAATAGTCGACATTTCCACCGGAAAGTTTTGTGCCTGGGGCAGCTTCGCCAACGTACGGTTTTGCTAGAACTCCATCAGGAGTTCTGTAATATAAAAGTGAAGGCATCTCAATTCTGCCACCACTAAGACCTCCGGACCTCATCCGTCCTGCAGCTCCTAGTCCTAAAAGTACTCCTGTCTTATCCCCGACTCCACCATCACAAAGTACTGGAATTGAGATACGTGGATCTTTTGCTATTTGATAAGCTATGATTGGGTTATTTCCTGAGATATCAGCTCTGATTGAAGTCTGACACATCTCACCGTCCCCAATTCCAACAACAACGGCATTAGCTCCACACCTCTCTAGCCTTAATGCCTGTTCCGGCCCAGTTACCTGACCTGCAATAATTTCAATGCGCTCACCAAATTCCTTTCGTAAAGCTTTTACAGTTTCCTCTAGTAACAAAGTTGATCCGGCATCATAAACTCTAAAAACTGAAACTCCCTCATCAATTAGTTTTCTCGCAGCTAAGACTGCTTTTAAAGGATCAGGCTTAAGAGTAACACCTAGACACTCCCTCCCTCTTTGAATTAAGAAATCCTTTACAATTTGGCCATTTGATAAAACATAATCTCTATGTGGATGCTCTAAAATTGCAGGTTCATTCTCTAAAAGTTGATGGGCTCTTTTTAATGCTACAATTTGAGCATCAACATTATTCCATACTGCATCGGTTGGGATAAAAGACATCGCGCCAGTAACGGCCAATGTTTCTGCACACCAGGAACCGATCGCTGTTGGCATAGAACTTCCGTGAGTAAGTGGTCCAACCCGTCTATTGGTTGAATAAAGCCATAATCCTGAGGCATGCACAGTTAATGTTTTTTCATCAATTGGTAATCCAGGATCTGGCTCTTTAGGTTTAAGGGAAAAGTCATGATAGGTAACAGCCGTTCCATCTAAAATTAATGTCTCCATACAGGGGACCTCTTTTACTGCTAAGGATACAAATCCTCGTTTTTGCATAGCGATAAATGATTCAAGCCTAACTGGGTGAGTAAGTCCGATAAGATCATAATGACGCTCAGCCAAGGCACGCTGCATTATTTCAGGAGAAAGCTTCTCCCCTTCGCTATTTAATTTTCCTTGTTTTACACAGACCTCAAGTGAAATAGGATCAGCTAATTCCCCCTCAAGAATTAGCCGAGTATAAAGTTCCTCGTTACCTCTACTCTTAAGATCTAATCCTTCACGAATTCTCTCATAGCGATCCACTATTCCTTTATAAAGGGATCTCCCCATTTTAGTAACGTCTTCTTCAGGAATTCTCTTTTTCATGCTGACTTTAAAATCAGCCTCAAGTTCCCTGTCTATCTCAACTGATCTAGGAGCTGGTGCAGCTCTAAAAGGGAGATCCTTTAACGCACCTAATGCCCTTACTCTCATTGAAAAGAGTGCTTTTTCTTCAGGTGTCAGATCGGCATTAGTTTTAGCCAAACTAGTACCTAATACTTTTTTTTGTTCTCTTGGAGAAGGTATAAAGATCTTATCCCAACCAAAACCATTTTTCCCAATTGATGGTTTATTTGGGACCATCCCTTCAGTTATACCGGAGCGTATTTGGACATCTTTACCATTATAATAAGCGATAATCGTTATCGCTGTTGCTTTCATGTTTCCAGAATCAACAGCATCACTACATAAACTCTTTAAAAGTCCATCCGTGTAGTACATCTTAATAAGTGGACCGGGTAATCCATCAAGTCCATGAAGAAACAATGCAGTATCCTCAACAACTACAGGACTACATCCATTTGCATGAAATGCTTTGATAGCTTTATCAGTGATTATTCTATGCATAGCCTCTTCGTATTTGCCATGCCTCATCAGATCTAGATCTGCATCACTAAGCTGAATCTCATCAACTTCTAACTTCGTACTTTTAACACTCTTTTGCCCTAGACATTCCGCAATCTCTCTTAGCTTACCTATATTAGTTGTATTAAAAACAAGGGTATCAAGTGGGATCTCAGCACCTGAAAGAGATGAGAATGGATCGGTCTTTAGAACCTGATCTGAAGGCTCAGATCCTCCATTATGAGTAGTCAAATTTGTTGGCTTTGGCTCAATCATGAGTAAATTTAGAGGTCTCTAGAATAATAAACTTTAGGACACCAAGTTTCGACCCAGAATTTATACGGTATTTAACTCTTAGGCAAATTTTGATAAATTCTAGCTAGATAGAATCATATTCAAAGCCTATCTTAAGCTCAAATAAATTTTGAGAACCTGGTACCAAAAATAAACCTGTATGTGTAACCGCTATGGTTCAATGGTAATGGCAGGGTCTCCTATGGGGCCGACAATGGTGAGTTAACACATTATCGACCCCATGTTTTTTGAGACCTGCCTCACACTGATGCCTGATGCTTGCGCGAGACAAACCAAATGATGAAGGAGATCAATGTTCCAAACATCACTGCCTGTGCCCACCGCACCTCTGACTCAGGGCTTATCCACTTAGAAAGTGCGAGTAGCCCACCGAGTCCAACAAACATCATGACGTAAGTCAGCAGGGAAGACCTTCTCCCCTGTACGAACTGAACTACGCCTGTCAAAAACACCGCCACCATCCACATGAGGAGGATGAAGTTGATTACCTCGACCATGAAAACCTCCCTTGGTACCAGAGTCCTTGAAAGCCTCAAGATATCTTGGGGCTTTCAAGGTCTCTAATTTTAGAGAATATTAATACAACCAGAGAGTAAATTGATGTAACCTTCACACGGATAAATTGAATTCTGGTCAATCATTGCTGTGTGAATTGAACTAAGTGCCGCTTTAAGATCTCGCCGAAAACTTTCAGACTCTTTGTTAGCCCTTTTCTTAAAAATATCTACAGCAGAAGCAGTTTGAATATCGGTGGCATTTTCAGGAAACTGATCGTTAGCCAAATATCCGATTAACACAGAATTCATAGTGCTAATAAGAGCTTCTCCGCCGGCATTAATACCAAGCATCTGATCAATTTTAGCATTGTGACCATGAGTCCCTTGATAATACCATCGACCCTCTCCGATTCGAGAAAGAAAATCATGGCCTGAACCATCAATACGATCAATCAGATCCACAAAAAATCTTTGTAATCTTTCATCACCATGAAGTTTTGAATTATTTACCTGTAGATGCAATGCCTCATGGCTTCCAAGTTGTGAAAGTTTGTACTGAGCTCCAAGTAGGCCTTTATTTGCAATTACGGTGTCACTACTACCAGGAAGCACAACACTATTTTCATCACTGGCATTGGCTACATATAAATATTGTGGTTTTGTATCACCAAACAATGAAGTTACAACTCTCACTCCGTAAGCAATCTCTTCGATCTGTGAAGTTTTTGTCTGAACAAATGGCTCAACATGCTGTGATGTTAATAATGTGACATTAGTGGAGCCAATTGGACCGAGCAGATGTGCAGATTGAAGAGCGATTGATCCAGTTAAATCAGGACCGTTCCAAGGAGGTAACTCAGGGCCATTATTATCCGTATTATTTAGCAAACGAGACTTTGGAGCACGAAGATCTAACTTTAACTCTGTAAATATATCGCCATTACCAGGTGTTAATCCCCAACCAGGGACAGTTACAACGAAAGATTTAATACCTGAACCATCAGCACCAAGTGTGTATCCTATTCGAATAGTATTGCCGTAAGAATCTAATTCAGGTGGATATAGTTTCTTATTGCCTCCAGCTAAGTAATGACCAATCTCCTCTCTAAGCTCTGGATCCCCCGACTTCATATCAACTAAAATGTTAACCTGAATTCCGCGGACAAGTCCATCTAGAGCAATTCCTGTTTTTCCAATCGTACGAAGATCCGCAACAACAAAGTCTCTATTTGGCTCAATTGGCGGAACAGCCATGTTAAGAACTTCAACGCTATTTGGGAAAAGATGAAAACTAAGAACTCCATTATTGGCCTTGAGCCATGTATTTATATTAGCAACAGCATCCTTTGAGCAGACACCTAAAGGAGCAGAATTGATGGCAGGAGTAGTATCATTATTAATGGATGTCGATCTTGATAAGCCATCAAGTAAACTTAATGAAGATGGATTATCTAAAGCGTTTTGAGTAATTCGATCCCGAATTCCATTCCAAAGAGTTTTAGATGAGAGCTCACCAGCAGTCACCTCCTTTGAAAATAGAATATCATGATTTGGTCTTAAGGCATCAATCAGCACAAGAGTTCCAGTCTCTTTTTTCGTACCTCTATCAAATACTGGCTCGTAAGCAATAAGATATCGATCCACTGTCAGTGAAACTCCATCGAGTGAAGGATAAAATGGAGAGGCTACTTGAAGTAAATAAAACGCATCAGGTGGTAAGAGATGAATAGGATCCACTCCTCTACCAAAACTCAAGTTAACAGATCGAGTCGGAATATTTTTGACCCATTCTTCAGTCGAAGTATGTCCTAAAGCAGGTATGGAAAGCTTTCCAACACTCACTTGATCCTTAATTGTAACTGGTATCTTTAAGGCATGTAACCTTGCAAGGTGTGATTGGTAACTAGAAATTGATTCTCGCAAATAGGGAGAAATCTTATCAACTTCCGGTCTTGGGCCCGTTTCATCATCAAGAGTATGAAACTCATGGTTAGGTAAGGAACTTGTTACCGTACTAGCTTGTGCACTCGAACCGAGAAGTCCAGCCGTAATAAAAAATGCTTGGGTAAGGATATCAGAGAGTGAGGATCTCTCCGGCCTCGCAGATGGATGAGCAGCAGAGCCACCCAGTTCATCTTCAGTTCGGGCAGTATTATTATGATGAGTAAAATCACCTTTCATTTGATACCTAATTGTAGCTGAAGAGACAGAACTTGACCGACATCCCCCAAGGGATTACCAATAATCCCATACCGGCAAAGATGTAGTAATTCTACCGGGTGCGGTCTGGCTAGTCAAATTATGTAACGTCTTTTCGTCCCTATAAAAGTGCCTAGCTAGGATGAGCCTAGCTACCGAGACTTGGCAAACACCAAGTCTCGGTTTTTCAAAGAATTGTGCTCTCAATGCAATTCTACTACAACTCGCGAAGCCACTTCCCTAGTTTTTTTGCTTTGTTCCATCCTGAAATAGCAGTATTCTTAACGACGTACCATGCCCCACCAATACTTGCTCCTACGGCACTACCAGCAACAGCTCCTATGCCAGTGCCAGCAACTCCACCAAGTATAATACCTGGTCCAGATGGTGCAGTGCATGCAATACCTACTGCGCAACCTGCACCAGCTCCTGTCATAGCGCCATTTTTTGCTCCTTCTCCAACAGAGTCAAGAAAACCAGAAAAAGTCATTGTCGAAACCTGTGCTTGAACCTCTGAAATAATTCCAAAGTTGGCAAGAAGCTTCAACATTCCTCTTCCAATATCTAAGAGTAGAGATCCAGTTGTAGTTTGATAGTTAGTTCCAACTGTAGTTAATGCATCTGTCCAAAGATCTCTTTGGCTCTGATCCATCAACGCAAATCCATCAATCATCTGAAATTGAACACCTGCTAATCGATCAATAAACCACGGGTCAGCCGGGAAACTTTGCGCCGGGTTAAAGTCACATTTTTTCTCAGGTGGTGAAACGTTCATAGTTGAGTCGACAACCCCACCATCAAACTGAGCTTTAGCAATGGCTTGGTCCTTAACTACTTTTGGATCGAATGTAATATATATATCTCCAGGATTCTGTGATGCTGGGAAAAGTGCAATTGTCTCCGGTTTTAGAACATATCTCAATGCTATTGTGTTAGTAAAATTATCAGAGGCAGTCACAACTCGCATTTCAATGTTCTGAAATTGTTGCTGACATGAAATAGCGTTTGCACTATTCAGATCGGCAATAAACACCATTGGAACCAACATAAGCAGACTTAACATAGATAGTACTCTTTTCATTTCTTTCTCCGTTTAAGGAATAAATTACAAGGTACTTTTACGTTCTAAGAAATTATTAGGTGGATTTGATAGCTGAATAAAACTAGCTCTTCGTAGACGAATACAGTTCGAATTAGTATCAGGGTTTTAATAAGATTAGGCTAAATTTAGTCTAAAATATAGACAGATGGTGTCTGATTAAAACATACACTGTATGTTTCAGCGTAGGAAACGCATCTATCCGGAATTGAAAACGCCCAAGAAGATGAACAGAAAAAAACTGATAAGCGGACCCCCCATCTCACTTATAAAAACATCGCCACTTAGTTACCCATACCCCAAGAACAGCAAAAGCGTGAGTGCTGTATAACATTAAATCTGTAAAATGCAAGAAAATAATCTCTATGGTGCAATTAATATTTTCTCACCTAATTCTACATAAGAAACAGGATGTAGTTAGGTAAGCTCGTAAGTTTTGATGACTATATTGGTGGTTTTGATGATAATCAGCAACCTACTCCACTTACCCTAAATGGTGGCTCCTATCAGATAGAGATTAATGGTGTAAAAATTGGAAGAGGCACTAGTTATGAAAAAGTCGAAATACCTCCATTGCCAAGGCGGACATTCTAATGGTGTTACGGTAAAGTTAAGTCAATCATCTTAACCACTTCAAAATCTCTTCCATGAAGCTCTTTGATCTGTGATAGCTCTTCATCATCCCAACGTTCATCATGAGTTCCGGATATAAACCAATCACTGCCATTGTCAGCTAGCATCATACCGTATTTTTTAAGTGCTCTTAGTATTACCTGAACATTTGTAGAATATCCTGAAATATCAACATCAGCCTTAAGTCGCACTCGCATTCCCATTGGAGGATACTGGGAGCCAGTAAGAGAGCTCGCCCAATGTCTAGCTGGCGTTACATAAGCTTTCCGTGTTTTCTGTGCTGTAAATCTTAGAGCATGGTTTATCTCTCCCCTCTCTACCACTTCATCATACCTAACTAAGCCAGGGAAAATAGGTAAACCCGCCGCATCGGCAGAGGTCCAACCCTTAGGTCTTAGTTCATTAGAATTCAGATCAAAAATGGCACCTGAGCCAGCGCTCCACGATGTTGGACCAAGTTTAAAGACATAAAATAATTCATACAAAACCCAATTATCTCGATCTATAACTAAGATATGTCGATCCCCATCTGAGTCTTCACCACCCTCAATGGGAGCATTAGTTGGAATCGGATAACCTACATGATCGCTTTCATCATCGTAGTCAAAAGTAACATTACTTTTTGTTTCTGTTCCTGATACAACAACGTAAGGAATACCGATTGGGCCTCCGTCCCAAAATGTTCCAAAATCTGGATGAATATTTTTGTTCAGTCCAATTGAATTAATGAGAGTTGCAGAATTTGGATCTACTTCAGAACCTGAGATGTCAGTATTCCACCAATTGTCAGTGGGAAAAGGGATTTGGCCATTTAAGCTTGCGCCTATTCCTAAGCTTGGCAGATCGCCAGAAGGTGGTGATGGATTATTTTTCTTCTTTTTTTTCTTTTTCTTTTTGTGTTTTTTTCCTTTATGTTTTGCGTAACCAGAAACGATTGTGGTTCGGCATTTTCCCCCTAAAAGATCAATATTCTGCCAAGGCGTCACTGCGACACCAGGATGCAAGTACGTAAACATGGCTAAAAGATGGCCAAGTAGAAAAGTCATAGATAATAATAGACAGTGCAAGATCCCGACCGGATCTCCTTATTCAATGAATTAACTAGGTTACAAGTGGAATGTCTAAACTATGTAACCCTGCTTACCTATAGTGAGCAAAGTTGGTCTTACGAAAATAAGTGGCAAAAAGCGATGAGAGCTACTTGTTCTTTTGCTTAAGGGCTCTTACCGCACGGTTTTTCTGAACTGGGCCAACCTGAACATTAGTATTGTATGTAGTTACAACTTGGCTATTGAGCTCTACTTCAATCCTCAGTTGAAATGATCCATTTCTAGGATAAACATGATTTAACTCGATACCACGTCTACGCACCTCCGAATCTGGTGGAACATTCACTGTTTTAATTTTAGTTCCATCACCCCAGACAAACTTGAACTTAAGTGGATCGTTAGACGGATTAGAGAAGGATATTAGCATACGCGCTTGATTGCCAGCTTGAATGTTTCTAGGAATGGAAACACCATCGATCAGTACTGTCTGATCAATAATTGTCATAGGACGAGTTGTTGATCGTGCACATGCTCCAAAGCGGTGTTGGCAAGTTAAGGTGGCAGTAAAGTTACCAGGGCGTCTATAGTGATAAAGTCTAGAAAATGGAACTTGGAAAACTCCACGTGCCACATCAAGTGGTTCTACTATGCGAGTGCCATCTCCAAAATCTATGATGTATCTCATATCAAGCGCTTTCAATGCCTCGGTGCTGATGGCAGCTCCATTTTGCTGAACTGAAAAACTGCCCTGCACCTGGATCGGAGCACCTACGACTCTATGTCCGTTCAGGGTAAACTCTCTTATGGTTGGTTCCTCAAGCTCACGCACTTCAACAGGAATCTGAACGGTGTAGTTTCTACCATAAGGATGCTCAAGATAGGCACTGATTGTGAAATTACCAGCGTCCATATAGCGGTGGCTGGTTTCATATGACTCGTTGTTTCCTCTCATAGGTTCGGTGTAAGGACCTAGGCCATCACCAAATTCGATTATCATCCTCTGAGCTCTTTCACGGGTAAGATCAGCATCCGTAACGGTCCAAGCTTCAAAACGAGCAGGCACTCCTTGCTCGGCCCTGTTTCCTACATTCGGACCTATTCCTCTTATATAAATATTCACGTTTGGTAATGAGTAAACTTCGATAGTTCTACCAACATTAATTCCTGACTTATCATAAACTGAGACACGATAATCGTATGGTTGAAATGATGGTGGCGGATTGGGAACATCAAAGACACCATTTAGAGATATCAATCGCACATTCGTTCTTCTTTTGCCTTCTAGTACATAGTAGACTTCATCGCCGTCTGGATCATTGGCGCTGGCTGTAACTCTGAATGTTCCACGGCCCGAGACAGTCTCGGGGTGACGAACCTGATCTATTACTGGCTCAGCGTTTCTTAGATCTTCGAGACAGCCTCTATCTATCCCACGTTCTCTTTGCTGTCTAATGGTATTTCGTTCTCGATCTGAGAAATAAGCCGCTCTGCCGGGACAATAGCTCATAATTGGAGCAAAGTTCTCTGCGGCCTCTAGAGCCTCGACATCTATATTGCCTTGCTCATCGCCATATACCTCTTGGGTGCATCGATCATAACTTCGGCCCTCAAGGCTGCAGCAATCAATTGGTGGATCGTAATCAAATGTGTGCTTACTATTAAAATTATGTCCTAATTCATGTGCCAGGATAAAAGCTGCTCTAATACCCTTGTTTGCAGTGGCTGCTGGCAAAAGTTCGTCAACAGCTTTGTCACCTTCGTAGCCAATACCACTAACGCCATATAGCACCCTTCTACAGATGCGTGAGGAGATCATAGCGTAGCCGCCTCCAAATTTGGCCCCAATGAGATGCACAAAGGTTGCGTTGGCAGGACGTCCGGGCAAGATTGGCCATTTTCGTCGAAACTCACTTAAGGCAGTTTTCTTGTCTGATTTTGTCCACGGATCCTCAGATGTGGGATAGAGGTAAAGTCCAGCTATGCGAAAGGCAAGGCGCACTTCCCTATCGTAAATCATATTCACAGCAGAAAAAATATATCCCAAGCGTTGAGTTACTGTAGCGATATTTTGTCGTTGATTCTGTCCTGCTATAGAGAAATTTGTAAAAAACTCCCTGTCAGTTTCTACCTGGATTTCACCCACTGTTTGCCATACTCCATCTGCAGTTAATGCTTGCGATTTGCTAGCAATTCCACTATTTGCTGAAGATTCGCTCTGATCTTTTTGTGTACTACCTGAGGCTGGGGCGTTAGCTTTGTCAGGATCGTCTTCAGAGTCATATTCTAATTGATTCGCCTCCGTCTCAACTAAGAGTTTTGTTAGTTCCTCAAAATGATTCATGGGTAAGAGTAGAAAACGCAGCTTTTCATTTTCCCGTAATGGTATAGGATCTATGGCGTAAATGCGTTGCGATAAAATCAACGTTCCACCCACATTGATGGTGTTGTTTCCTAAAGGCATTATCGATAAGACACCCTGGCCATTTTCGAACTCAAGCCTGAATTGCTTTATGTTCATGTCACTGCAGCGGAGCTCTTCTTTATTATCGATAACGATTTTACATTTTTTGTGATCGAAACGATCGCTTCGTACTATTGTGGTTGATTCAAGAGTTGGAAACTCCTCTATTGTGCTGAGAGCTGTGCTTTGCTGAGAAAGTCTATTGATCGTTGCCCAATCAAGCTCTAAGAATTTTGGTAATTCTTTCGCACTATTTCCATTTTCCTCTGACTTAAGCCCAAGCCAACCAGCAGCACCTCCGACGAGTCCTCCTCCGTAGCGGAGCGCCCAGAGAACGCCAACGGAAATCACTAAAATAAAGAGTATTAGAAATGACCAGCGTTTGAGTTGATTGCCCATAGTAAATTCTTATCTAACCGAAATTGTCAATCTACTATCGTCATCACATCCTTAGAATGTTTAGTAAATAATAGGCATTTTTTGTTTCTAACTACCTAATTTCTAACTATCTAAGCTTAAGCGTAGTTAATGAGATAATCGCTAGCACAATTGAGATAATCCAAAATCGAACAATAATTTTGGGCTCAGCCCATCCCTTTAATTCGAAATGATGGTGAATTGGCGCCATCATAAAGACCCGTTTTTTGGTCAGCTTAAAATAATACCGCTGAATAATTACTGAGACTGCTTCCATTACAAATATTCCACCAGCAACCATCAAGATTAGTTCGTGCTTTACTAGTATCGCAACAAGTCCCAACACGCCACCCAAGGCAAGCGCTCCAATATCCCCCATAAAAACCTGGGCTGGAAACGTATTAAACCATAAGAAACCTAACCCAGCAGCAAACATGGCGGAGAGAAAAATCGTTAATTCCGCGACGCCATTTACATATGGAATACCAAGGTAAATAGCGAAATTTTCACTTCCACCAAGATATGAGAAAATCGCATAAGTAACTGCAACGGTCATAATTGGACCGATTGCTAAACCATCTAAGCCATCAGTAAGATTTACTGCATTTGAAGTGCCAACAATCACTAAGATAATAAAAGGGATGAATAAAAATCCTAACTCCAATGAAACGTTCTTAAGAAATGGAACATGAATCACATCAGAGAACCCAAGCTTTAAAAGAATTGCCCCTGCCACCACAGCCATAAAGGTTTGCCAAAAAAGCTTAATTGGTCCTGATACGCCTTTTGAATTTTGCAAGAATACCTTTCGAGCATCATCGATAAATCCTAACGTAGCAAAACCGATCATCACCCCAACACATAGCCACACATATGGATTTGTCAGATCTGAAAGAAGGAGTGTTGAAATTGCAACTGACAGTATTACAACGAGTCCTCCCATAGTCGGAGTGCCCTTCTTTGTCCCATGAGATTTAGGGCCATCATCTCTGATCGGCTGACCTTTATGACCAGCCCGCTGCAGATACCGAATAAATATCGGCTGAAGTACAAGAACAAGGATAAATGAGATGAAAAAAGCGAGCATGGCGCGAAATGTTATGTATCGAAAAACGTTAAGCCAGCCAAATTCGGTATGTAACGGAAATAAAAGGTGGTAAAGCACTGTGAAAAGCTCCTAGGTCGGTAATCAAATATTTATTAAACATGAATACCGCATAGTGAGGATCTTTGTAAGGGGCGAATCAAGTTTGAGATGTAGGCCCCTTCGTAGGCTGGGTGCACTTAAAGCCTCCGAAGGGGCCTACATCTCAAACTTGATCCTTCCCGGTTAAACGCAAGCGTTTTTGAGAAGCCTTTAATTATTGGGAGGCCTTTTTGGGGCTTTAAGTGCACCTAGCCCTAAAAAGGCCTCCCAATAATTAAGGGCTGAGTCAGATGGGCTAAGTGCACCCAGCCTAAGAAGGGACCTCTTCCTTAAACATGTTCTCTTTCCAGACTTGCATAGCTTCAACAGCATCGCTAAACGGGTATTTCGTAGAGCCGATGATTTGATACTCCTCATGTCCCTTGCCAGCAATTAAGAGAATATCACCTGGTGAGATATATTTAAGAGCCATCGCAATTGTCTCTCGTCGATCAGGATGTGAAGTGAGCAGTTTTGTTTCATCTATGGTTGAGCCATTTAAAATATCGGCAATAATTGATTGCGGATCCTCAGTTCTAGGATTATCTGAGGTAACAAAGACCTTATCAGAGAGCATGGTAGCAACCTGCCTCATTAAAGGACGCTTTCCTTTATCACGATCCCCACCGCATCCAAATATAGTAATTAATTTTCCTTTAACTAAAGGCCTCAAAGTTTTTAACACATTCTCTAAAGCATCAGGGGTATGTGCATAGTCAACAAAAACTCCAAATGAATCTGAAAGTGGAACACTTTGAAGTCGCCCTGGTACTGATGGCAAAAGAGCGATCTCTTTAATTGTTTCTTTAAGATCAATCTTGAGAAAGAGAGTAACTGCAATCACTGAAGCGATATTATGTGCGTTATGCTCACCGATAAATGGGGAAACTACTTTATACTCTTGATTATTGATTCGAAAAGTTATCGTACTCTTTGAAAAATCCTGAGATAAATCCAATGTACAAATTGTAGCATCTGGGGATCGTCCATAAGTTATTACATTAATAGATTTACCCTTAAGACGATTTGCAAAATCTCTACCATGCTCACAATCGATATTAATAATCGCGGCTCTCTCTTTTTTTTCACTCTTTAGTAAAAGCTCAAAAAGCTTCCATTTAGCTTCTTTATAATCATTAAATGTATCGTGATAATCTAAATGATCACGGGTTAAGTTTGTATAAAGAGCGATATCAAATGATAGATCGCTTACTCTATGTTGACTTAAAGAATGAGAAGAGACTTCAAGAACTGATCCTTTAAGCCCGTTATCCTTAGTTAGTTTTAAAAGTTTTTGGATGTTTATTGGATCAGGTGTAGTTAATCCAAGATCTCCTGAATCATCTCCAACAACATGTCCTAAGGTTCCAATTCTTGAGAGTGAAATTCCAAGTTTATTTAAGAGATGAAAAGTTAGCCAGTTAATCGTTGTTTTGCCGTTAGTTCCGGTAATCCCGATTGTTAAAAGGTCCTTTGATGGATCTCCATAAAAAAGCGACGCTGCTTTGCTTAGAGCAACCCTTGAATCATCGACTATAATGCCAGGAAACTCTCCATTTAAGGAGTTCTCATCTTCGACTATGGCAAAGGCTGCTCCATTTTCAAAAGCCTCTGTAACGAAGGTATGGCCGTCAATCTTAGTTCCCTTTATGGCAACGTAAACCCAAGGTGGTGATAGTTTTTTAGAAGCTGATGAGGATATCTCTGTGGCAAATAAATCATCTGCACTTTCAGCCGACAGACTTAGCTTTGCATTTAGTTTGCTAGAGAGATCCTGAACTGTAAATTTAGTATTTGCCTGAATCATGGTTTAAAATAAGATTATGGCAACCTATAATAATCACTAAGTATTTTTATAAGTCACAAACGGCTAATATTTGATTATAACCATATAAATCCCCAATTTCATATGGGACTATAGTCAAATAATTTTCAATTCTTAATTATTAAATTGCCAATAAATACATCATATTATCTAATATCTCTTGAAAAACTGTATAAATTATTATACACTTAATCGATGGACGATTTTTCTTCTTACATATCCTCAGAAGCTAAGATTAAAGTCTTACAGACTGTTGCTGCCTCCTGTGCCCCTTTCGGACTTAGAGAGATTTCAAGTATCTCAAACGTACCATTACGATCTGTACAAAATGCTTTAAAGTGGTTTGTAAAGAAAAAGATATTTAAAAGGGAAAATTCTAACTCTGTGAAAGTTTTATTTTCTCTAAATAAAAATCATCATTACAGCGATCTCGCCAAAGAGTTTTCTTTTTTTTTGAACAAAGTCAATCTTTCAAATAAAGCTCAGGATCTTTCATCTAGAGCAAAACATGTTCTTACATTTAATGATCAGATGCGTACATTGATAGGGAAAGCACGATTTTAAATTTGATATGAATACTACAGAACTGCTACAAAAAGTCAGTAAGATTTTAAATTCAATGAACTTACAGTTTGCACTAGCTGGGGGATTAGTTGCTTCCCTTTACCGAGATGAAGCCCGGACAACTGAAGGTCTTGATTTTCTTTTATACTCAGAGGTTGATTCAGAAGAAGTAGCGAAAGAGATAATTTTAAAAGTTGGTTTAACTCCTGCAATTGCAAGAAAAGCTGATTTAGAGGGTGGTCCTAAATGGGCAATAAAACGTAAGAATACTGCTGCAATGATTGTTGTTGGGCGCGATCAAAAAAGTAAAACTTCGATAGGGTTAGATTTTATTTTGCCGGCAATTCCCTGGTTTGAGCAAGCCTTGAAAAGGGCACAGCTCCACAAAGTTGATTTTGGATTTGGACCTATTCCCTGTATGACAAAGGAGGACATTTTAATTTCTAAAGCTTTTGCCGTTCAGTCCAATAGCAGCAGATTTAAAGATTTGGATGATATTCAGTCCATACTTAATGCCGGGCATCATCTAGATATTGCCTATCTCAAAGATAGAGTTACTGTTCTTAAGATTAATAAGCCAGATTTTTTTCTTAAGAAATTAAAGATTGCTTTTGTCTCCCCCGGGTTTACGAAATCTCATTAAAAACTAAGATCGAAAATGTCGGCAACTTTTCC
>CAZFXN010000038.1:24365-29552 GCA_964523015.1 uncultured Bdellovibrionales bacterium
TTAAATCAGCGATTTGATCGGTACCCCATAAATTAGACATAACTTCGCGTAAGATTAATTAAGTTTGACCTTAACCAGTTTCACTCTTATCAACACCAGAGAAATTTTATAATTAGATGAAAAAATGAACGTGTCTTGCAGCCCTCTCTCGGATGTAGCGTCGATTATAATATTGTCGCCGTCACTTTTTTTACATTAATCCTTTATATTGACTATCCTATTGATAATATATAACTTTATTTTGTAATTATGCCTTTACACAGCAGATTTTCTTTGATAATCTGCCCTTATGAGTAAGAATTTCAAACGAATGTTAGCATTGCCCGATTTAACTAAGAGATCCGTATTCCTATGGGGGCCTAGAAAAACCGGCAAATCAACTTGGATTAAAGAGAATTTGAAAGATGTTATTCTTATTGATCTACTTAAGAGTGATGTTTTTGCTGAGTATGCAACTCGCCCAGCTTTGCTGCGCGAGCGATACGAAGTAAATGTAGGAAAGAGACCTATTGTTATCGACGAAGTGCAAAAATGTCCGGCCTTACTCGACGAGGTCCATTGGCTCATAGAAAATGCTAAACAGACATTTCTGCTTACCGGCTCAAGTGCTAGAAAACTTAAAAGAGGTCATGCCAATCTTCTAGGCGGCAGAGCATTGCGACGAGAGATGCGTCCTCTTTGCTATCCGGAGATTGAGAACTTCAATCTTGATCGTGCAATATTAAACGGACTAATTCCAGCCCATTATCTATCAACTACTCCTCAAGATGAGCTTCATTCATATGTGGCCGACTACTTAAAGGAGGAGATTGCGAATGAGGCCCTGGTGCGTAATCTACCAGCTTTTGCTGAATTTCTGAGAGTTGCAGCAATTACCTCTGGAGAGCTACTTAACTACTCCAATGTCTCACGCGAAACTGGAGTATCTGCAAAAGTTGTACGCAATTATTTTGAAATTCTCGAAGAAACATTGCTTGGATTCAGGGTACAGCCTTGGTCACGCAGTCGAAATCGTAGATTAGTTGAAACTGAAAAATTCTATCTCTTTGATGTAGGATTAAGCAATTATCTCGCGAGGAGAAAACCGCAACCAAAGACACCGGAATTCGGCAAAAGCTTTGAACATTATATTCTAATGGAACTTTTTGCCTATAAAGCTTATCGAGATCAGGAGCTCGATATAAGATTCTGGCGAACATCCGACAAAAAAGAAGTCGATTTTATTATTAATGATAAAGAATTAGTCATTGAGGCTAAATCAACGAATATGGTTAATGACTTTGACTTAAAATCTCTTTCACTGATTGCCGATGACGGACCTATTAAGAAAAGAATTGTTGTTTCTTTAGATCGTGAAGCTCGAAAGGTAAAAGATTCACATGGTGAAATTACAATTTATCCCTACGAAGTATTTCTTCAAAAGCTTTGGGATGATGATTTAATTAAATAACGAACCCAGGCCTGAGATCCTCTGTTATAAATTTACGACTTCCCTGAATCATAGTGGTTAACAACATCCTTTTCAGCAGCTTCAGCTAGGCTTGGTCCTCGATGAGGTGCTTTTTTATACTTTTTAGAAGCTACTATATACCCTGGAGTCACTCCTTTTCTCAACTCTTTCTCCATGCCAAGGTAACTTAAAGATCGCTGCATAATGCGCTGAAATACTGGAGCAGCGAGTGTGCCCCCATATATAGAATCTGTATTTGGCTCATCAATCACAACGATAAGACTAAGGGTCTTTTCCACTCCTAATGGGGCACCGTCAGCAAACCCTAAAAACGAAGCGACATATTTCCCCTCTTCATACCCTCGGCCATCTTTTTTAGCCTTCTGGGCAGTACCAGTCTTGCCTCCAACCCGTACTCCTAAAACAGCAGCTTTCTTTCCTGTGCCGCGCTCATCCTCAACCACTCCATACAAAGCGTCTTTAACCTGCATAGCAGCTTTAGCTGAAACAACTCTCTGATATGGCAACTCTCCATCCTTAGCAACAACCCGTAACTCTGGTAATAATCCATTATTAGCAATAGCTGAGATTGCCCGAACCATCTGAAGTGGAGTAACTGCTACTCCTTGACCAAATGAGTGTGTAGCTACATCAACTTTGGCCCATGTTTTTACATTTCGTAATATTCCGCTGGTCTCACCAGGTAAACCTAAGCCACTATTTTCACCAAATCCAAAATTTCTAAGATAACTAAAGAGGCTTTCACTACCAAGTCGAATACCAACTTTTGACATACCAATATTTGATGAACGTACTATTACATCTCTAAATGTTACGATATCAACAGGATGAACATCTTTGATGACATGTTTTCCAAAGACCATTCTACCCTTCTGACAATCGATCAGCTCATCTTGTCTTACCACTCCGGCATCAAGAGCTGCTGCTGCAACAATTGGCTTAAAAGTAGATCCGGGCTCATAAACTGTTTCAACAATAATATTCTTAAGAGCTAATGCATTAGTAATAGCATCAGCATTGTGATCAATTTGAGGTGCTTGGCCCATCGCTAAGACATCACCATTATCGGAATCTACAAGGACAGCCAGTGCTCTTACAGAGTTTGCTTTAATTCTGCCAGCTTCAAGCTCTTCATCAACGATCTGCTGTAGGTAAGCATCTATTGTAAGGGTCAATGTTTCAGGCTCAGTCTCATCGATCATCTCCATATTTAGAGATGCTTTAGCTTCAATCATGTTGCCAAAACCATCCCGAGCAAAACTACTCTTAGCTTTGGCACCTTGTAAAAATTTATTATAAACACTCTCTAGCCCTGACAGTCCGCTACCATCAATGCCAACTTTTCCAATCAAGGTGCTAGCAGCGTTTCCAAATGGATAATACCGGCGAGACTCCATAACATAATCAACACCAGCAAGTTTTAGGTTCCGCACCTCATCTGCTATGGGACGAGGAATTTGTCTGGCTAACCACACAAATGGGCTTGTTTCATTTAACTTTGATAAAACTTTTGATTCTGAAATATTTAATACCCGGCTAAGTTCACGAGCAGCTAACAGTTTATCCTGCTTACCTCCAACCTGTTTCGGTCGTACAAAAACAGAACCCGCTGAAACTGAGGCTGAAAGCAATCTTCCCTCTCGATCTAAGATTGGACCGCGTGGTTGGGCAATTTGAAAATCTTTAAAGTGTTGACGGTCTGCTGAGATCTGCCATCTCCCCGATTGAGAGATCTGAAGGTCGCTAAGTCTGTACACTAGTAACCCACTCCACAAAGATACCAGTACTAAAAGAAATCCTAATCGATAGAACCTGTCTCGTCTTAACTTTTTGTTGGCTCCACAGAGATTGGTTCTTCGACCAAAATCCTTTCTAATTGACATAGATTACCTTTTTCGCCTGGTGTGGTGACATAGCCTGAAGCCCTAATCTTTCTGCTGCTTTCTGCTTTAAATGATCTGGCCTTAGGTAAACAGATCTTTGAAGCTCCAACTCCCGTCTCTTCATATCAAGTTCAATACCAGTTTGACGTGCTGCCGCAAGTACATATCCGACTTGAGTTGACTCAGATTTGATCCAAATCTTTACACTCAGAGCGACAATCAACAGTAATGCTACAAACAATTGAGTCTTGACAGAAACAATTATTCCACCACGTACATCGATCCCCTGGTAACCAACACATACTGCCATTTCTCGTCTCATTATTTTTGTTCCTATTTTAGCTGCCATTTGTAAACTCAAAAACTCTTAATCTTGCACTGCGTGAGGCTGGATTTGCCTCTACCTCAGCTTCGCTCGGTGTGATCGCTTTTTTTGTTATTAAACGACCTAGACTAACTGCTCTATTCGATCCTCCCATCCATGCTGGTGCAGTCTCTCCTGATGCCCACTGACGCATCTTTTTAGTGACGATCTCGTCCTCTAGTGAATGAAAGCTGATAATTGCAACTCGACTTCCTGATTGAGTGAGATGCGACAGAGATTCTAGAAGCTTCTGAATCTCTGAAAACTCAGAATTTACTTCAATTCTAATAGCTTGGAATACTACTGTGGCCGCATCTCTTAGTTTTCCATCTTTGCCTCTACTTGCAACATCTCGCACTGCTCTAGCTAATTCTCGGGTATTATTAATCGGTCTCTTTGTAACGATATTTTTAGCAACTTTTCTTGCTTCTTGTCCCACACCACCACGTTTAAGAGCCACATAAAGAACCTGCTCAGATAGATCGTTTACAACATTTTGAGCAGAGTAATTTTGGGCACTATCCATCCGCATATCTAACGGAGATGCATCTTCAAAAGAGAATCCTCGGTCCCCTTTTAACTGATCGGTAGACATTCCTAAATCAGCAAGTATTCCACTAAATTTTTTACTACCAGTAAAAGCTGTAATGTTTGAAAAAGGTGTGTGGATAAGGGTTAGATTTTGATTCCCTTTAAACTTATTCTCTGCTTTAGTTATTGCTCCTAGGTCACGGTCACAGCCGACTACGCGATTCTCTGGGTGCGACTTTAAAATCGCCTCAGTATGGCCTCCGCCTCCAAATGTACAATCTAAAAACATTCCGCCTTCCCTTGCTTTTAGCGCCTCAATCACTTCATTTAGCAGTACCGGTATGTGAATACTCTCATTCATGTAATTACTTGCTAAATATCTATTTCAGAGAATATCTCAGGATCTGTCAGAAGTGCTTGCTCAGCCTCTGAAAAGACCACATCCCATACCTTACTATTCCAAATTCGAAATCCGTGAATCGATGATGTAAAAGTTAGATCGCGATCAAGCGATGCGTAACTTCTAAGATGTGTCGGTACTAGTATTCGACCGGAGCGATCAATCGCACACTCTGCTGCTCTTGATAGATAGAAATTCTCTAGCCGTTGTAACTTTGGACTAAATCGACTCTTTTCCCGTAATTTACTTTCGAAAGTTTCCCACGCGCCTAAATCAAATCCCTCTAAGCATCGTGACCCTTGTGAAATGTAGTTGGTAAGAACAATGCTGCTCTCTTTTCGCTCTTCGATTAGTAGGCGAAATTCTGACGGTAGGCTCACTCGGCCCTTGTCATCTAAGGTGTGGCAAAAATTACCTCGGAAGGAAGTTGGCAGTTGGATTTCGCTATTGCTGCTTGTCCCGCTACCCTTCCTTTCCGAGGCTCCTCCCACAACCTTCCTTGTTTGCGTCTCTTTAATAACCATATACCCACTTGGGT
>CAZFXN010000038.1:29562-30310 GCA_964523015.1 uncultured Bdellovibrionales bacterium
TCATATGGCAATTATCCCATTAATTCCCACATTCCCCCACCTTATACCAAATAAATGGAGACGCCAAGCAGCTATTTTCGATTAAGATCTTGGAATTATTAGTTATTTTAAGTTACTTGAAGTAAGATATCTTTAATATGTCTAGTAATATAGGGAAGTTATCAACAATCGACCCTGCCCTCCTCACCGATTAGGGGCATCACATATTTTTGAGTAAATTTTGTAAGCTAAACAGATACGAAAAAACTTAAAGGTACGCAGGCTGGTCAATATAGTATTCGAATTAATGATCAGTGGAGAATTTGCTTTGAGTGGAGAGAGGGTCATACCTATAAAGTTGAAATTGTTGATTATCATTAAAGGAAGTTCAGTATGGCAAAGAAAATTCGAGCTATTCATCCCGGCGAAATTTTGAATGAGGAATTTCTAGCCCCTATGAAGATTTCACAGTACCGCCTTGCAAAAGATCTTGGCGTATCCCCATCCCCTCGACGTATTAATGAAATCATTAAAGGAACCAGGGCGATTACCGCAGATACTGCACTAAGACTCTCGCGATACTTCGGGCTGTCGGAAAGATATTGGCTTAATCTGCAAGCTTGGTTCGATATCGAGACAGAGAAGGATAAACTAGGTACTCGACTGAATGATGAAGTTCATCCGATAGCGGCATAATGGGTCTGTTGAAAAACTCCTATAAATTTTTTTAAAAATATAGTGGTGTGAATTATTTCTGAAAAATATTTTT
>CAZFXN010000039.1:0-29044 GCA_964523015.1 uncultured Bdellovibrionales bacterium
AATTAATATTGACTAAATCACCCGAATTCTTGTTCAACAAACGGGGTACTTGACATGCAGGAAACTTAGTAACTCAATTTAATACAGATGCATTTGCGGATATTGTTGTTCGATACAATTATGACGCGCTTCCAGTCTGTAATGCCATGTCGCAAGGGGTTAGTTATGAAAATTTAACCTGTAGTGGAACGACAACTGTTGTTCAAATTGATGGTTCTTCATCAATGGATGATCTCCCAGGTCTTTTGTTTAGTTGGACCACAGATTGCCCAAATGGATTGTTTGATGATCCAAATTCAACAACGCCAGTTTTAACCTTTGATTCAGTTGCAGGCGGCGGATCAACAATGTGTAGTGTAATGCTCTCGGTCAGTGACGATAGTGAGCAGTCCTCAGTTTGCCAAGCTGCCATAAGTGTGCAGAGTTGTACCTTTGACTGTCGAGGTACTTTAAATGGGCCTGCTAGAGAGGATGCTTGTGGTGTTTGTGAAGGAAACAATGAGTGTTTCAACTGTGAAGATGTAGAAACATTTAGCACAAGCTTTGCTTTAGATAATGCCGCTGTCTCTCTATTTAAAACGCTAAGAAAATCTGTAGTCCTACACAGAAAGATCGTTAACGATAGAACGTACGGAAAGGATCTGATAGCTACAGGAAGTGGTCTATACGCCTCTGCTTGGAGTTTAGCTTGGGGCTTGCCTAGTACAATAGTCACTTGTGATAACGTCGAGCTATGCCAAGCTGTCGATAATCAAGCGTTTGATGTGCAGTTTCAAAGCGCTTCACAAGGGTTAAAGAGTCTGATCTATGAAGCCCTAAGTGGTATTGGTCAGCTAGCAACCAATAAACAGAAAGCTAAGATTAAAAAATACAAAAAGAGAGCTAATAAACTAACCAAAAGAAATGATGGACTGTTGCAGTCTATTCCTGATCAGAGTCAGTGTGTAAGTTAGTTTAGGATAGTAGTTAATTCTAAAGGAAGAGGGCGTTGTCCTCTTCCTTTCTCTTAACTTAGATAATTGCTTGTCTTAAGCTGTTTGCCAGCTACCTAATCTTTGGTTTAAAGTGTCCTCCATCTTAATTAGTGGAGAGATTCGTGAAGAATAGGAAGATCTCAGCAGTCATTACCCTGTTATTGAGTTTATATCTCTTTGCTCTTGTAGTTGGATGCACTAAAAAATCTGAGCCTCCATTTAAAAACGTAGTCCTAATAATTGTAGATACTTTAGCCGTAGATTTTTTAGATGCGTACAATATAGATAGAGCTACCTCTTCAAACATAGATGCACTAGCAAAATCTGGCACAACATTTGAGCGAGCCTATTCCCCCTCCTCTTGGACAAAGCCGTCTGTCTCTTCAATTTTTACTGGTGTTATGCCGACAGTTCATGGAGTTCGAACGATTAATGATGTTCTGCCAAGTGAATTTAATACTTTGGCTGAGCGGTTAAAGGAGAGAGAGTTTAAAACTGCTGGATTTGTAAGTCATACTTTAATTAGCCCTGCTCTTGGATATGCTCAAGGGTTTGATCAATATGATACGATCCCCTTTAAAGGCAACGTTCATAACGTTATCTCCTCAGAAAAGGTCACTGACATGGGGGTGTCGTGGCTTAAAGATTCGCTTAAAGACTCGGCCAAAGGTGATAAGCCCCCATTCTTTATTTTTCTTCACTATTTTGATCCGCACAATAATTATAAACACCATGAGAAATTTGATCGAACCTCTTGGTATAAGGGAGAGCTTACTCCAGGTATTGATATCAGACAGTTAAGAAAAAAATCTTCTACTTTTACTAACGATGATATTCGTTATTTAAGAGGGCTTTATGAAGAGGAGATTGCTCATACTGATCATGAAATTGGTCGCTTTTTAAAGACGCTAAATGAACTAGGACTTACTGACGAAACGCTCATTATCCTGACCGCAGATCACGGTGAAGAGCTTATGGATCGTGGTTTCATTGGCCATAGTCGAACATTATATGATGAGCTCATACGTGTTCCGCTAATTTTTTCATTACCAGGCAAGATCAAATCCCAGAGAATTTCCGAACCGGTAGGAACTTTGGATATTTTGCCAACAATACTAGATTTTTTTGGAGCTCGTAGAGATGAGGTATTTAGGGGAGCTTCACTGAAGGATTCTTTGCTATCAGGGACAGCCCCGCCGCTAGCAAATGTTTATTCTGAGGTTGATTTTCGATCTAATGCAATCAAGTCTTATAAAATTTCAGTTGTACAGGGATCAAAAAAACTTATCTTAGATAAGCCCACTAAAAAGATGGAATTATATGACTTAAAGCTTGATCCAAAAGAATTGATAAACTTAGCAGATGTAGATAAAAAAACTGTTGATGAACTATCACCCCTCCTTCTTTCATATGAAGTAGAACAAAATAAGGAAGTAAGAAAAGAAGCACCGCCTCCTGAACGGTCGCCTGAAGAGATCGAGCAATTAAAGAGCTTAGGATATCTCTAGGCCGTTTACTTTTTCTAACTACAATCCCACTAGAACGTCTCGCTTGCTAAACATATAGTTGCTGCATCAAGAAATCATCAGCAATGTGCCCCAGACGATGCGGCAATGCTTGGAGCAAGGTTTGTTAGAAATTTAACCGAACTTGCTACAATGCATGAGCGAGGGGATCTGCCTCAAGATAGGCCAATTTTAGGCCTAGAAAGATATTTAAAGGAAGCAGCTGATTGGATCAAGAAAGCCTCTACTCATAGGAATTCAGAATTTGAAGCATTTCATCCAAGTAAGCTTCCGTTACTCCATGGCCACTATAAGTAGGCAGAATTAACAAAACTACTAGTTAGAAGTGGTTATGTAATTGAAGAAGTCTCTGTCAGATCAATAGATGGGAAGTTATTAACGACGGAATCTGGACAAGGTGCGACTACTTGGCAGTCACGGAGAGAGATAGATGCAACAGGGATCCGTAGTGATCCTAAAACAGGCAAAGATACAAAAGTCTTTTTTGAGTTTACAAGTAGCTTAAATAGCTTAGAGCATAAACTGAGAGATGATTATAGTAATCAGATAGATGCGCTTATTCAGATAAGTATGAAATATGGTGCTATTCCATTAATAGTCGTTGCTGATGCTAGAGAAAAAAGAGGCGGGGTAAACATGGTACAGATTCAAAGTTTGCTAAAACAATCCTGCGATCGAGCTAAAGGACCTATTATAGCCTTTTCGGGTGCATCTGATCAGCTTGATCCTATTTTCTGGCCAAAAGCAAAAGCCGCATAAATAAGTAATAAATAAATTGCTAACAGGGTTGCTATTGATCGTGATGGGTAGATTCAAGTTTGAAATGCAACAGATCTGACTAAAGTAGTTATTGTAAAAGGCGATCATCAAGCAGTCTTAGATTGAGAAAATTTTAATAAGTAATCATTAAAGCAAGTTGCTGGAAATAATCCCTGTAATAACTTCATCGGCCTATAGTTAAGAAAGTATTGGGCTTGAGCTACCTGGTCGTCAGAAACCAGATCGAAATTAGTTCCCTATAGCCTAACTGCTTGTATTGATCCTCTCTTTGGATATGAATAATAATAACAGCAGATCGCGTAAAATATCCCTGTTGGCATACCCCTTTGAACCTGAATCGGATTATACTGGCGGAGTGAGAGATTAAGAAGCCTTGCGTTGCTGCCGTGTCTTTTTTATTCACAATAACTTCAATTAAACCGAATAATTCCGGTTTTTCATAAAAAACACCAAAATACTAAGCTTAGCGCGCCTATCCCATTTGTCTCGCTCCTGTCCGACCTGATCAATCTCATTGAGCCCTTGATTTTCAAATGTTAATGTAGTGACTCACTTTATCAATTTTTTGATTACGCCATGGCGCTTGAATTTCAAGATTATTACGAAACACTTGGTGTCTCTAGAGATGCCTCGCTTAAAGACATTCAGAAGGCTTATCGCAAGCTAGCTCAAAAATATCATCCAGATGTCTCAAAAGAAGCTGGAGCCAAGGAGAAGTTTGTAAAAATAAATGAAGCTCAAGAAGTTTTAACCAACCCAGAAACGAGGAAAAAATATGATGAGCTGGGGCCCCGCTGGAAGCAAGGACAAGGCTTTGAGCCTCCACCAGACTGGAGAGGCGATGCCCGAAATTCCCGAACTTATGGTCAACAAGCAAATGAGGGATATCAGGAATTTCATTTTGATGAAGGAGCTGATTTTAGCGATTTCTTTGAGCAATTTTTCGCTCAGGGTATGCGTGGTGGTGCGAGTGGTGGTGCAACTGGCGGTGCCCGTGAGTCGCGATCAGGGCGGCCATCATTTAAGGGCGCATCTAGTGAAGCTACTATAAGATTGAGGATAAACGAGCTTTACAATCAAACGACTAAACCGATCTCTTTAGAATCCAGAGAAGTTGATAGTGCTGGAAATGTTAAGCGGGGAATCAAAAATTACCAAGTTAAGATTCCTCCTGGTACCAAAAGTGGCTCTAGCATTCGGTTACAAGGGCAAGGAAGGTCAGGAGGTGGAACTGGTCAGGCCGGAGATCTTTTCTTGAAAGTGGAGATTGAGCCAGATAATATTTTTAGAGTTAAAGATTACGATCTTTTTATGATCGTTAAGGCAATGCCTTGGGATTTTATATTAGGGTCGAGCACCGTAGTTCATTTACCAGACGGAAGTAATATCTCTGTGGTAATTCCACGGGACTCAAAAGGATCAAGGAAGTTACGAGTTCGTGGGAAAGGTCTCCCAAAAAACAAAAATGAACGTGGTGATTTATTTGTAGAGCTACAAGTAATGCTTCCAGCTCATATCAGTGAGCAGGAAGAAAAATTATGGCAGGAGCTGCGTGCAGCACATGAGGCGAGCGGGCAGGGACCTGGCCGAAAGGAGAGTTCGAATGGCTGAACAAAAATATTTAGAAGTCTTAACTATTGAAGATCTCTGCCACCATACAGGGGCAACAAGGACATTCGTCTCGCGTGTTGTTAGGTTGGGAATAATCGAACCGATTAGCGACGATGCTCCGGAGTCTTTTAGTCCTGAAACGATTCTAAAAATTAACAAAGTTATACGCATTAGGAGGGATCTCAATTTAAGTCTCTCTAATATGAGCTTTGTCCTCCATCTTATGGAGAGAATGCATAATTTAGAGGAACGTTTGAAGTTTTTTGAGATGAAATAGCATTTTCCATGTAGAACTTACCTGTACAAATGACAAGCGATACCATGGAACGTCACCGGTTCCTTAGTTATCAATTCATTGATCATTCACAGGCCAGAATCATTTTACTGGAAACCATTTTCTATAGCAGTTGTCATAAAGATTGAGACACTAATGTGAGGGGTCAGTTAATACAGTTTGTTGCAAAAGTTTCTTGAAAAGCCTACCGGCTTTACATTTTTACTTATGACAACTGCTATTTATCTTAATGTTGAATCTGACGCTACGCTAGCTAGCGTCAGCAATGTTAGGCTCTTATTGCACTTCGTGCTAAAGAGCCTCCCCACCCAAGCTTCGCTTGGGGGCCCCTTAAAGGGGCTACTATAGTAATTGTCTCAAACATTTTGACAATTACTATATATATATATGACTGAGCAAGTTCCAATCAAAAAATCATTACTGGGAGTGTGAAGATATTCCGTTATTGATCCAGCCCATACTTGAGTAACTCTTTAAAATAGCTCAGAATAGCGTAAGAGTTACTCTTCGGTTATAATACATTTAATATGAGACTAAGAGGCCAATACTTGTCTAGTAAATTAATTCACATTTTAGCGATATTACTTTGTTTTAACCCGTTGATGGAGGCTTTAGCTATGCCAACTGACGATACTGATATTAGAACTAAAGATGAGACTTTTTGGAAAGAAAAACTACCACCAGAGGTTTACCGCATTGCTAGAGAGAAGGGTACTGAGAAGGCTTTTACCGGAAAGTATTATCATGAAGCTACGCCTGGGAAATATTATTGCTCAGCATGCAATGCCCCACTTTTTTCATCAGAGACTAAATTTGATTCAGGAAGCGGTTGGCCGAGTTTTTCTGACGCCCTAGATCCTAATGCTGTTGAACTTAAAAAAGATACCTCGCATGGCATGACTAGAACTGAAGTGCTCTGTAAAAAATGTGGCGCTCATTTAGGTCATCTTTTTGAGGATAGCCCAACTCCAACTGGAAACCGGTACTGTATCAACTCCGCATCCTTAGTTCACGAAAAGGACATGCCTAAGTAGTATTGTTTTGTATGGAAGTTGAGTCTGATCAAACTAAAGAATCATTGCCTTCGGAGGTGTCCTCAGAGCCCAACCTTCAAAAGTCTTCAATGCCAAAATGGGCAAGGTTTACCTTGGAAACTGCCCTTCTTCTTGGAGCGGGTTATTATTATGGAAGTGAGAATACAATATCAATCACTGGAGCATCTGGAGAGCCGAATTATCCACCAGGTTCAAAAGCGTTCATGGATCCACTTTCATTGGGCACTAAAGATAGAGAAAGATTTGAATTAGTTATTTTTAAAGATCCCTGTCCTGATTTAGATTCCACAACATTTATAAAACGAGTCATAGCTTTAGGTGGTGAAACGATAGAGTATAAGCATGGAAGTTTATATATTGATGGAACTCAAAAACAGGAACCTCAAGATATGGTTTGTAGCACAGAGGACTTTGGCCCAATTGATGTTCCATTAGATCATGTTTTTGTAATGGGAGATCATAGGGATAATTCCTTTGATTCTAGAGATTTTGGGACAGTGCCTATTTCTAAACTTAAAACAGCATATCTCATATATAGAGGGTCTAATCCTACTGAAAATCACACAACAAGATGCCTTTCAAGAGATCATAATGAGCAGGAGCTCGAAGCTAAAAGTGAGCTTGCCTCTTCTTTTGTTAAAAAAGGAATGCCTGATAATGAGGTGATGGCACAGGGAAGCTGGCAGCAAAACATAGGAGTTCTACTTGAAATATATCCAAAGTTTAATGAACGATTTGAGTATAAACCTGCAGGTTTAGATGAACTTTTACTTGAAAGACTTCCCGATATTATCGAAACTGCAGAGGATCATGCTAAACGATTCCCTGATTGCTACCATAGAAAGTTAGTCGAAGAGGCGAAGGCACTTCAGGAAGAGCTTAAGAGTCGCCAATAGTCTATTTAAAAACTGTCGTTGCGAAACTATCGTTCCCCAGATCAAGGCTAAACAAAGATCCGTTTTCCATCCATCTCTTTTGGTGGAGTGATTCCAAACTCTGAAAGTATTGTAGGGGCGAGATCCCATATATTAGGTGACCCTTGCCATTTTTTATTTGAAAGAAGAATTCCTGGAACTAAAGCAGGATCCATACAGTGATCGGCTGACCATTTATTTGTTCTATCTGTAATTTCCTCTTTTATAAATGTGCCAAGTACAGTTTCGTCTGAGCTTCTGTAGCCACGTTGGTATCCAATAACTAAGTCAGGAGCGAGATCTACAAATGGTCCGCTATATAATTTAAATGGATCGTAGGCAGTTGTGATAACTGGATTTCCATTTTTTGGATCTTTAACTTGTGGTAATTTTGCCATGATCTCTTTTTTAACCGTCTGAGCTTCTTTTTCATTGATCGATCCGCGTTTCTCTCTGTCTTTTACATTTAAGTAAAGCCCATTAATGCCGAGCCCGTAAGCTTTAGTTTTTGACCAATCAACGTATCTAAAAAACTCACCATCCTCCAATTTTGTTGGGTCAGTTAAGGCAAGGTATCCATTATTATAGAGCCAGGTGTTAAGATTAAATTCCCTAGTAAATGGAGAGAATCCGTGATCAGAGAGAACCATTAGGGTTGTATAGCTATCAATCTTTTCAAGAGCCTGTCCAAGAGCGACATCCATTGTTTGATAGATGCTTTTAAGAGAATTTTTAACACGGAGACTCTGATCTGGCTCGTGCAGTGGATGAGTTGGATCCATCTGACTCCAAAGCATGTGTGAATTCTGATCAGTTGTTGAAAAATAGAAAAAGAAGACACCCTCATTGAAGCGATTTAATTCAAAATTAAAAAGACGCATGCTCTCATCAAGAGCCAGGTGTGATTGAGTGAAATACTCATCATAAGAGAGGATCCCTTCACTAAGCGCCTTTGTGTCAGCTGGAAATCCTTGAGTATAAAAACGACCGACAGCTTGGGAGAGCTCTTTTGAGTATCCAGAGGGGCTACAGATCGGCAATGTCGGCTCCATCGGATCTACATTTATTGGAGAAAGATACATTTTAAAATGAGGGTGTACTTCCTGTAAGTAAACCCTAACCATTCCACCAACTGAGGCAAACATAGGAATTAGACTAAACGAAAGAGGGATCCACTCTGACCACTCCCCTTGACGAAGGATCATTTCATGGCCTTCAATATCGATCTTTGCTACGGGTTCATAAGGATCTCGCTGGACTTTTACATTAAACTCTATTGCCGGAGATCCAACTTTCATTGAATTTTTTGGACCCTTAACTTTAGCTTCGATCAGGTGGTTAATAGGAATTACCTTAACAACCTTGCCGCCAGTTAACTCGCTAGCATTTGGAACATCGGTGTCCGTAATATATGTATAGGTACCATAGGTTCCTAATAGATCCGGTGTGCCCATCCCACTAATCGCTTTTACACTTTTAGTTGTGATCGGAAAGTTGGCTGGAATTTGAAGTACAGTTGTTGGAATGCCACGCTCTTCTAATGTAGTCCAAAATGCTGGACCTTTTCTCATAAGATCAACGTGTCCTGGTTTTAATGGCACAGACCAGCCACCTATTTGCAGATTGTCTTTAGAGTCAAAGGATCTCGATGTAGACATGTAGGGAGTAAATGTTTTTGGATCTCGGTGGATAAAATCATAAATGCCGTGTCCACCAGGGTTGCATCCAGTAATAAAGCTAGACCAAGCAACTGGGCTATGTGGTGGCATCGTTGATTGAAGGTTGCCGAATTGGCCAAGCGACATCATCTTTTTAAAATTTGGCATTGCGCCTTCTGATACAAAGCGTCGCACTAGATCAGGATCCATTCCATCCATTCCGATGACTAAGACTTTGTTAGCAATTTTACTATTTTTTACGTAGGGAGCTTGTCCGAATTTTTTAACGATACTGTTAGTGATATTGGAGGGAATAATAGAGGCTGCGGCAAGACCGCCCATGCACAGAGAGGTGTCTTTAATAAATTTTCTACGACTTACTTGTTTAGTCATGAAGGATCAGCTGATCTGGTTATAAGTATTGTACGGGCTCTATTTGATCCTGCCCTCAGTAAAGAATACTTCAAAAACTTTCTCGTGGATAATTGGCCCGTGTCCAAAATATCCATCCTCTCCGAAGCATTCTCCGTGGTCAGATGTTACTATGATATGAGTGTTCTTGGGAACAATCTCATACAACTTTTCAAATAGCTTATCTAAGTACTCGATATTTGTTCTCTGCTTCTCTTTTAATTGAAGCATTCTATCCATATGAAAGAAATCATCACTTGTTTTAACTGTGCGACCTTCATCGCCCTCTATAATATTGTCATCAAGGTGCTTAAATACTCCGTGAAGACCTGAGATCCGAGGGAGATCGTCACCAGACTCTCCTGGCAAAATATATGGATAATGAGTCTCGCCAATGTTTAAGAGATAAAATGAAGGACGATCCGGCTCAAATATTAGCTGATCGATTATGGCATCAAAATCATTGTGTGACTTCATTAGCTGATAACGATCGAAATGATTATTTAGGATCGTTGTCTGGTTAAGTACAGGCATTGAAACAAGAGCGTTAGTAGCGTATCCGTGCTCTTGTAAAAATGCTGGTAGAGAGAGCTTTGGAACGAATCCCTTAAATGAGATATCAGGGATATTGAGTCGAGCACCCCAATTAATAAAATCTTTCTTATAAACCTCAGAAGCAAACACGCCCTTTGGGCTAGAGTGAGGAGATGCGCCCATCATGTAAACGTGATGAGATGGAACGGTCCAGGTTGCATAAGAATAGCAACGCTTCATCTCTCCAAGTCGGTCAATATTAGGGGTTTTAGCAGCTTCAAATGTATCAAAGCGGCAGCTATCAAATACTATAAATAAGAGATTATTTTTCATCGGGGCACAGTAATAAAAAATTTAAATTCAATCAAATTTCAACATTAAAAAGGCGGCTACTAGCGATACCGCTTAGGATAGAAACAATAGCAAAGATCACTAACCAATGAGATTGCATTCCAAGAAAATTATAGGAGCTGTCAGGGTATGTAAGGGATGTTTCTTTAAACACATCCTGTGTTTCTTTTAGGATAGTATCACTCGGGTAGAAAAAACGCCACCACCATGATGAGTAGCTTTGAGAGGCGATCTTTCCATGGTCCTTATTTCTATGATTATTGCCAATAACAATAGGCGTTGTCAGAGTTTTATCTGAGGATTCGATTGTTAATAGATTATCTGCGGAGGAATATGATACTTGAGTATCTACATCGAGACGCCAAGATATCTGATTTGTATCGATGTTTCTAACTGGAGGAGTACTATGAACACCTTTAGGTGTCTTTAGAGTGACATCAAAGAGGGTTGTTGGATCAGTAAGTGTTACCTCAAAAATTGCATGCTCGCCGGGATTAAGTGGCTCCGAGTTATACCGTAGATTTAATTGAGCCAAGACCGCTAAACAAGGGATCATTAAAATTATAATTGGAGGGACTGCCAGTACAAAATATTTAAGTCCAGAGGAAAACATTCCGCCTTGAGCCTTAAGGGAAGTTTTTAAATCGTGCCTAAAAAGAATCGCTTCAAGGATATGTCCATAGATTTTACCTTTAGTCTTTTTGATCGCTTTTTGGTTAGAGACCTTGCCATAAACCAATAGCAAAACTACCCCTGAAATTATGGAGATTATAGTTAATCCCCAAACAGGAGAGAGCCTCTCGAATGGCCACAGCATGAGATCAAAGAGAGATGTAATTGTAGAATTAAAAAGATCGATCACCTTATTCAAGGTATCCTAATCCCTTAAGTTGGTTTGTGATGTCGGCAACATCTTGCTCAGAGACTTTTTTGCTACTTGTGCTAGCGATTACTTTATCTGCTTCTGCTAGGAGTACCTTTTCAGCAAACTCCTCTGGGGAGGCGCAACCTAAGATCTGAGATGCCACATTGATTTTATCAATGACAAGTTTTGAGACTGCTAACTTTGGTTTAAACATATTGGGCCTTTATTGTGCTTAGTTAATCTGCTTTGAAATTATACTATGAAATTATACTATGAAATTATATTATGAAATTATACTCACCCTGCATAGTTGGTCAAATTCATTAATGAATTGGGACACAGGAAGCTACCCGTTTATATATCACCTATAGCTAAGTTTCTCTAATAACACTAACGACCTACATACTATTAGAGAAAAGTTTGGTGTTAAAATATGAGAAATGACCTGAAAGATTTACCTACTAGGCTTGACACACAAAGACTCGCCCCTGGTCCCGAGGCCACTGATGATGTCCTAACAACGGAAACTGTTTCAAGAGGATCCCTAGCAGTTGAGATTGATCAGGAGGAGCTTAGTGGGGTGTTTGATCTTGTAGAGAGTAGAGTTACTGATGATGCTACAGTTTTAAGAATAGTTACCGAATCTTACCAAGAGGCTCTTAGGGTAGCTGTGGGCAATTATGGTCAAGATGCTATTGAGGAAGTTAATGGCGAGTATCGGCCTGCACAAATTATTCTTGATGAGATTAAAGCTAACACTTTAAAATTTGCGCAGAACGCTTTGCCTCCAGAGACTGCAAGCATAGAGCCAACTTCTAAAATGGATGTAAATCATGCCATCGCAGGTGCTCAAGGTGCATTTGAAGCGAAGTTGGATCCAAAATTAGGCCGACATTTCCAAAGTGCAAGAGATATAGTTCTGAGAGAAGAGAAGAATTTAAATATCACCCCTGAATCGCTTGGCCGAGAAAATGCAGAATATTGGGGACAAGATCGAGATAGAGATACGATTGGCAACAGCCTCCTTGGTGTCTTTACTCGGATTGCACAAACTGCGACAAGATTTTTTAAAGATCCTGAGCGTAAAGAATTTTCGGAAAGCCTAACAGGGGGTAATCAAAAATATCCTGTTCCGGCAGTAGAGATGACAGTAAGACAAGAGCTTACAAATGCCGAGGTTGCTCTTGGTTTACGAAAAGAGCAATCTCGTAGTGAAGCAAATAGAGAAGCTAATCCTGCACCAGTCACCCCTAAAGATTACGCCCAGGATTGGTATGCCTTAGCTGCTTATAGACTTGCCGCAGCAAATATTTTTTCACGGATAAGTAGTGCAATTGATCAGGTAAAGGCAAATAGAAATGAAGGTAGAGCTTCAAGACAAGAGGTTTCTGCTGAGGCAAGGCAAGTTGTCGAAGCTCCTGAAACTAAGCCAGTAGTAGTCACAAAAGCAGAACCGGAAATTAAAGCTCCATCCGCAGTCTTTGATCGTAGCAATGGGGCACTTGAAAAAGACATTCAAGAATGTTTGAAAAATATCAATAAAGATGAGCCCCGTGCTTTGCCAGCATCAGTAGCTGCTCGTCTTATGGATTTTGATGGATTTATTGATGATGCCCTTGAGGCCAAGGTCCTAGCAATGGAAGCGATTAGCATCTTACGCCGAGCCGAGGGTGTCGATACGATTACCTCCCCATTAAGTGATGTTCATTATGAAAAGGTTCAGTTTTTGATTGCTGAGGCAATTAGGACTGGTGATTTTCCAGACATAGGGAAAGTTGAAATAAAGATTCAAGATACTGGCCCGTATAATCCAAACAGAAGGATTATAGGTATTATGGAGGAGCTTGATATCTTAGAGGTTAATTTGGAAGTTGAAGATTTCTATGCATTTGCAGGACAGGAGCCAACCAATTCCGAAAAGGAAACTAAAGCTGCCTAACTCGCCCACTGCACATCTAGTCTTAGCTAAAGTATTACCTTCCCCTCCATATATGGAGGCACTTTAATTGCAAATAGATCCAACATTGTTGGTGCAATATCTGAAATGTGTGGATTCTTTTCTTTTAGCTTGCGGCTCGTAAAAAGAATTCCTGGAATTAGTGCTGGATCAACATGATGATCCCCGCTCCATGCTTTTAGATTATCACTAAAAACTGTTGGTTCAATTGTTCCGGTAATAGAATCCCAAGAGACTCTAAATCCAGGGGCATATCCAATGATCAGATCCGGTGCTTCATCAACGTAAAGGCCGCGATACTCTTTAGCGGTATCGTAAGCTTTTCTAATTGCCTGTGTGTTATCTTTAGGATCGGTAATCTTTTCTAGTTTGGCAGCAATCTCTAATTTTAAATTTTTAGCCTCTTGTTCATCGACGATGCCGTTTAGCTCTCTTCCCTTTTTGTTAATGTAGAGTCCGGAAAGTCCAACTGCAAATGCTTTTGTCTTGCTCCAATCAACATCTTTAAAATAGTCAGCACCTATAGATGCGGATTCTTTTAGAACAAGATAGCCGTTTTCATAAAGCCAGGTGTTTAAGTTTATGCACCGTCTAAAAGAAGCAAAACCGTGATCGCTTAAAATAATTAGAAGATCATCTGGATTCAGTTTTGATTTGATTTTCCCTATAAGGGCATCCATCTTTTCATACATCTCTGGAATAGCATTTTTAAAGATGGAGTTTTCCTCTTTTGGGGATGGATGATTATCATCAAGGTAGCGCCAGAACATATGTTGGATTCTATCACTGGCATCAAAAACGCAGATACAGACTCCCTCATTGGTGCGATCTAAGGCATCAAGGAGCATTTTTTCCCGTTCATTATGATTGAGATAGGATTGATCTAGAAATCTTGCATCATCTAAGGCGTATTCATTTCGGCCCCAGGTATCTTCCATAAGACCAAGAGTGCCGTAAAGACCGTTTCTTTTAGCCAGCCAGGAGGAAAAATATATTGGGTGAGCAATCGGAAGAGCTGGTTTCTCAGGATGAATATTTATTGGAGAAGCGTAAATAGAAACATCTTTACCAAGTTCTCTTAAGCAAAATCTACAGATACCTAATATCTCTTTACCGTTCCAAATAAACGGAACCTCAAGCCATCTTGAAAATTCATTTAACTTTAACTTTTCTGTCTCGTTTCCAATTTTAATAGTCGCGGATTTTTCATCTGAACTAATGGTTATAGAAAATAAAGCTTGTACAAATCCTTTTCCGTCAGATTTTGGTGGACCATCGATAGATCCTTCAATCAGATCCCCTTTCCTTTCAACTATTCTAATATCTCCCCCGGTTGATTTCTCATGTGACTCTTTACGGGTTGTAAAATAAGTAAAGCTTCCTTGAGTGCCTTTCAAATCGGGAGTGCACATGGCTGAGAGAACGTTGCCGTTGAATTTTTCAGGGGGGTAAGAGATCGGCACACGAATCACATTTGAGAAAACCCCGTGTTTACCTAGGATTTTCCAGAAAGGTTGAGATTTTCTAGTAATTTTAATCTCAGATTTTTGTCGCTTAAGCTTATATCCTAAAAGATTTATTACTTTTGTAACTGTATTGGTTTCAGTAGATGCTAGTTGAGGTAGGCAGAATCTTTTGTCGCGGGTAAGAAAGTCAAAGATATTATGTGCCCCAGGATTTACGCCAGTTTGAAATGTTGACCAAGCAACAGGAGAGAGTGCTGGGAGTGTTGTACCCAATCTTTCAAATGATCCTGTTTCTGACATGCTCTTTAAATTAGGTAATTTACCAGCAGCCATATATTGATCGACTAACTTTGGTTCAAGACCATCAAGACCGATAATGACAACTCGTCTGGCACGGGCCCGCTTTGAAATCCCTTTTTTCGTTAATCTTCGCCACAACCATTGAATTGGCCAAAAAGCTATCGTAAGCACTGCCATTACAATAGTTAAAAGAAAAACTGCGGTAGATCCTAAAAAAGCAAACCCAGCCCCAGGCCCGATGTATGCTTCAGCATGGCTCGGGATAAAGATAAAAATCCCAATCAGGGCTAGAAATATTACCGATCGATCAATTTGAGAGTTTGCTTTCATATAGCCTAAACATATCCTATCTAGGCTAAAACAAACAAATAGTTGAGGTGGTTTTTTTGGAGGTGTCTTAATTTTAAACTAATGATAAGAATCTTATATAGTTATTTCTTTAGTCTGGTGGTGAATTTGGTGAATTTGGTGAATTTGGTGAATTGGTGAATTTATGAACTTTGATATTAGCTTCCTTGATTTAAATCCTTTTTTCCCCTTTCTGGCCTTTTTGGGAGTGTTTGCTTTAGTGGCTGTTGCCTTAATGACTATCATTAAAGCAGTTCGTAGAGCGATCCATAAAAATAAATTTGGGGATCTCTCACTTTTAGTTGATAACGACATGGGTGTTTTTGGAACAACCATGAGAGGGCATTTAGTAACCTCAAAACTGATTGAACCTCAAGGTGATTGGCTTTTTACTCTTAAATGTATTGAAACACGAATATCAAAGCATAATAGCAAAACCTATTCTGAGGAGATAATCTTGTGGCAGGCAGAGTCAAAAGTTTCTAGAAGTGCCCATGTTTCAACAGATGGTATCCCTTATTTTTTTTTAATCGATAAGAACTGTTTAAGAAAAAAGAAAGACGGAACAATTTCATGGAAAATTTTGGTAATGGCCGATTTGTCAGGAGCAAATTTTAGAGCTGATTATCCTGTTAAGATTGTAGAGAGAGCGCCTCAAGGATATGGAGAAACCGAGGCCGAGATGGAGGAGAAAATGTCAGGAAGTACAGGGTTTATTCCTACAAGCTAAGCCCAGGTTCCTATTTTTATTTATCAAACCCTCATATTTGTGTATCAATCTTTCTGACAACTGCTATAGAGAGAGTCTTATTGGAAATAATAGTAACAAGGCACGGTCATACGACTTGGAATGCATTACAACTTTGCACAAGCGATCCTGTTGCCCCTGTATTTTTAACTGATAAAGGGGTTTTGCAGGCTAAAGAGGTAGCAAGCACCCTTATAGATTGCCGACCACGAGTGATCTTTATCTCTGACCTCTACAGAACTCGACAAACAGCAGAGATCATAAACAGTAGCTTTCAATCACCCTTATTTGAAGATGTAAGGATCTCAGATCATAAAACTGGACACGAAGGGAGACCGGTTAGTGAATTTTTAAAAGTAATCTCCCATGATCCGCTTAGTACTATCCCAGATGGTGGCGAGAGTTATTATGATGTTAAAAAACGGGTCCTAAACTTTATTGATGATATTCATTTAAAGTATGAGCGGGTCCTGATAGTAACTCACTTTATCCCTGCTTTGATTATCCAGGGTCACTTTCTTGGTCTTGATGATAATGAAATCATACGTGGGAAGTTTGATAATTGTCAGGTTGTAAAGTTTCGGTTTGATGGATCTAGGTATCTGCCTTTTTAGTAGGATCGCCGATCATGGCTGAGGGCAGCTGAAACATCGACCTAACCTGGCTCGACTTATAAGGGTTTCCATTCTTTTTTGTGCTACATGTTCGTAGCGCGAGTGCATAACACTCGATAGATAATGAGCAAAAACAGAGCAGTTCATTATCGATCTGCATTGATCTGCATTGATCTACTCATCAAGGTTGTCATAAAAAGCTTTCGAAATACTATTGTGGGAATTTTAGTTTTTCTAGATTAGTAGGTAGTGTCCTACGACTTAGTCTAAGAAAGAAATTCTACGAGGAATAGATGACGTATAGAGTTGGAGAAACTGAACAGGATTTCAAAACACCTCAGTCAATTGGTGAAATTCTTCAATCGCTGATTGAAGATCCATTTTTGAACGATAATTTGAATGATGAATTGCCTGCCCCAGGAATTTCAGGAATTTATAGAGATCCTATCCACGGCATAATTCAGCTAACCGATGTTGAGATGGAAATTATTAGTCATCCTTCATTTGAGCGATTAAGAGATGTTGCTCAGATGCAGAGTAAACATACCGCCATAGGAGAAGAGCTTACGCATTCAAGATACGAGCACTCTATCGGAGCTTTAATTGTCGCCGATAGAATAGCTGAGAAATTAGATCTCTCTGAGAAGGATCGTCAAAGTGTAAGAGTTGGGGCATTGCTACACGACTATGGTCACCTTGCTTTTTCGCACACCCTTGAAAAAATCGTAAAAAGAGTAGTTGGCTTTGATCATGATGAAAATTTAGAAGATCGGATTAAAGCGAATGGATTAGATAAGATACTAAACAAGCACGACATTGATGTAGATTTTCTTGTCAAAGAGCTAAAGACAGCGAAGACTGAACCTTCTTTAATAGGCTGTGCTGTTAAGCTTGCCGATCGGTTGGATTATATCTGTAGAGATCTTCATTATGCTCCTGTAAGAGAGGATATAAAAGAAAGTGCAAGAGCTCTAGCCGACGCAACTATTAATGGGATGCAGTTAGTAGATGGTAAGATCTGTATAAATGAGGACGCAATGCCAGCTCTTAAGGAGCTAGCTCACCTTCGAGCTATCCTATATACAAATTTCTCACTCAGCCCAGCTTGTCAGATCTTTGTTCTTAAATTTGAACAAGCAGTTGGAGATGCTTTTATTGGTAGGGAAGATGGTAGGGAAGATGGTAGGGAAGATGGTAGCGAAGATAAGAGAAAAGATTTAAGACGTGAAATTTTGTCATTCACTGATGATGAACTACTTGATTACCTTCCTGATGACGAAACCTCGTTACTGAGAGGACCAGTAGAGGATTACGAAAGGCCGATCATAGCTTACGCATTAACCAGTATCGCTAAAGAACATAGAGAATATTTTACTACCGGAAAATTTGCTCAGGATGTTAGGTCATGCTTGGGATCGTTTCTGCCGCAGAATGCCTTTACGGCCTCTGTCACCCCAGGCTGTTTGTCCTCACCTATAAAAGTATTCTCTGTTACAGAGGATCCTAGCACAAATGAGAGGACAGTTCATTTGGTATCTATTCCTGATCGTATTGATGACGAGGATAGGTTTGCTTTTGTTTCTTTGCATAGAGATTTTGAAGGTAGAGAGTATGAAGCACTCAATGCGCTACTTACCCATGTTTTTACAGCTCGAATAACTCCTGGTGCTAGTATGGATAAAAGGGTTTTAGGGCCTATTCACAGAGAGATCTTCGATCCCAATATTCTATCTATAAAGACTGGATTACAAGCGGGACTGTTCCCGCTTGCTAGCGCCTAAAAGGAGAAAGATAATCTTTGTCTATTCTTTTTCTTAGTTTTGCTTGTAAATTCTTACATACATCCCATTAGCTTTCGATGAATGTCTCTTGCTCCTCTAGGGGTTATTGCTCGCTGTATGACATTTGTAATTAAGATGATTCGATATCCGCGCATGTCAGATCTTGATACATCTCCTGGAAGGCAGGAGTCTGCAAGCTGAGCCAATAGTGTCAATTCATCAAGAGGTGGTTCGTTACACAAAGGGTCCTCTGGAGGACATGGAGGAGCGCATATCTCTATATCAGGGTTACATATGCCACCGCCACCACTACCATCACCCCCACCATCTGATTGTGCTAAACTAGTTTGTGTGCAGAGTGACAAGCTTAAGAGTAAAATACACAATGCTCGCAACAGAGTATTCATTACGCTCCTATAGTTATCCCTTCGGGGACCCTGTCTCTGGCAGGGCATATAAAATCTTAACGCAATCACTATAGTGGCAATAAATGTGCCTAGTAGTTTTACTCCTATTTCATGTTGAGAATTATAGGTATTTAGGTGGGCAGCGATTCAAATGTGGAAGACCTCTGCCAAAGAGTGTGAATAGTTTGCTTAGCGTATATTTGGACAATTACTGCAGGTACCCTAATGATTTTAACTGATCTAGGGTTTCGTTACTAATCTCTTCACTTCTCTCACTGGTTGCGACTGATTGGTTTTTTAGAGCAGTTAAAAATATTTCATCAAAGGAAGATTTAAGCTCAGATTTAAGCTGCGGATCTTTCATTTTTGTCATGCAAGCATAGTCATTATGGGAATCAAATAGTCCAATAATGTTAGGAGAGCGCCAACTCTCTAAACTTTTGCTTACATCAGGATCTTTTTGATCGTATGGAACTTCCATTACTAAATGTTTGCCATGAAAATCAGTAACGCTCTTCATGTCATAGATTCGTCTTACTTCTGAGATCACTGACTTGCGATCCTTAATTGCCTTTTCATTAAGGAGAGAGACGCCTTGCAGATTTTTAGGAGGAGTGATCCCTAACCGAGCAAGAATCGTAGGATAAATATCTACAGTTGATACAGTTGTCTCGATAATTTTAGCTGAATCACTTTTTCGATTTGTTTTAATAAGAAGTGGAATATGAACCTCTTCATTAAAAAGCTTATAGCCATGTCGTAAATTACCGTGCTCTTTAAACTGCTCTCCGTGATCCGATACAATTACTATAAATAGATCTTCATATAACTCTTTCTCTTTAAGAAAGGAGAAAAGCCTACCTAGTTGAGTATCCATGTAGTTAATTTCACCGTCATACCGACCAATAAGGGAAAGCATCTTCTCATCGTAAGTAAAGGGGCTCTTAAGTAGAGGGCCTTGAAATTTTGTATCATATGGAGGAGGTGGGGTGTATGGATCGTGAGGATCAAGATAATGTAGATATAAAAAAAACGGGTCGGAGCTTTTCTTGCTACTCTTATCATTTAGCCACTTTGTAATTATCTCTTCTCCTGATTCGGTAATTTTCTCTGCTGGCTTTCTAGCAATATAATAAAACTCATCAAACCCTTGGGTATATCCAAACTCTTTTGTGATCCAGGGATTTGGACTTACTCCAGCTGTAGTGTATCCCTGTTGCTTTAAAACTTCGGCAATTGTTTCAAGATTAGGATTTAATTTAGCAAACCCTTTTTTTGCTAACTCACGATCGTTTGGTGGAACCATCCCGTGTGAGGTCGGATATAATCCAGTAAACATCGTTGCTACTGAGGCAGGAGTCCATGGAGCTGCAGTTAGGGCATGTTTAAATTTTAAATTCTCATTGGCAAAGGAATCAAGAACTGGACTAGTTTGTCGCTCATATCCATAGCCACTTAAATGATCAGCCCTTAAGGTATCAAGCATTAAAAAAAGAATGTTAGGCTTTTTAGTTGAGAATTCACTTTTGCTGCAACCAAATGGCACAAGAAATAGTGAAAGTAGTAAAAATAGAGGGATGATTTTTCTTATCAATCTGCTAGTGAATTTATATCTTAAAGTCATAAAATTTCTTTATATCCAGATCGCTCCTATAGGCGATAAAATGATTGTTCTCTAAATTTTCTTTGTTGTATTTTAGTGGCTCTTTTGTGACGAGATCAATTATTTTTGTGCCCCCTTCGGTTGCAATAATGTGCCCAGCCGCAATGTCCCATTCACAAGTAGTTCCGAGTCTAGGATATATATCGATCTCGCCTTCGGCAAGCTTGCAAAGTTTTAGAGAAGATCCGTACGGGCGAACATCGGCTATCTTAGCTTTTTTTAAGAAATCTGAGGTTTCATCATTTCCGTGCTTACTACTTGTGGCTGCGATTAATGAAGGTCTTTTTGAGTCATTGAAGATCTTTTTGCCGTTTAAAAAAGCACCTTTATTAAGTTTCGCTGAGTAGCAGAGCTCTAAGGCCGGTGCAAAAACAACTCCAAGTATAGGAGTGCCGTTCTCTATCAAAGCAATATTAACTGTGAACTGGCCATCCTTTGCTAAAAAGTTCTTTGTGCCATCTAGTGGATCTACTAACCAAAAAGTAGACCACTCTTTTCTTATAGAATAATCTACTAAGCTCTCTTCGGTTAAAATTGGGAATTCAAATAAGGCCGAAAGGGATTCTATAATAACCTCATTCGCGGCTTCGTCAGCACAGGTGATTGGTGAAGAATCGCTCTTTATTCTGGTTGGAATATCTTCTTTCTCATACCAATAAAGGATACTCTCTCCCGCCTCAATGGCTATCTTTATCACTTCATCGATCATGGTAATTAAACTTCTTAATTATTCGGCGTACCCTAAAGTCCTTAGCTCTTCTAGTCCTTCAGGAGAAATTGGCTTTTCAATATGTGTTTCTGAATTATGAACTTTTTTTCCAATACTATATAACTTAAGCGCAAGGTTCTTTGCGATTTCTGATCGATCACTTACCTTGTTTTGTTTCTCTGCAAAATCAGTTCTAGCATTGTACAGCTCTTCAGAGATCTTTCCATCTTTAGGCTTCGTTGTAATATAATGCCAATCTGGGCTGACTACTGAGCGAAATTCAGGACGTGGGTGCCCTTCTTTTCGTAATAATTCTGAGAAGAGAAACCGATCCTCTTTTTGATTTTCATCTATTAATGAAACTAAACTTTTCCCCTGCCAGATATCATTTTTGTTAAATTTTAATAACTCAGAAAGGGTTGGTAATAGATCGATCGTGCTTATATGATCAGGGATTCGAGCCGCCTTTATGTTTGGAGCATAGATCATAAAAGGGACTCTAATGACTTCATTGTATAGTGATTTGCCGTGCCCAACTTGGCCATGTTCCCAAAATTCTTCGCCATGATCGGAGAGCAAAACAACTAAGGTATTTTTATCCCAGTTAAAGATTTCAAAGAGTTCTTTGATATATTTATCTGTATAGTTAATTTCACTATCATAAGCATTTATCTCCGTTCTTTTTGATCTGTTGATGACGTAAACCAGGGAGCTCTTTCGTTATAAGGCTCATGCGGATCCATATAGTGAATATATAGATAGTATTTACCGCCGGAGTTTAACTCTGCTGCCCATGATTTAACGGTTTCATTCACCTTAGGAGCGCCCTCATATCGAAATGTTGAAAACTTATCAAATCCCTGAGTAAAACCCATCTCGGTTGTAATATTTAGATTGTCTGCAACACCATACGTTTTATATCCAGCATTCTTCATCTCTTCAGCAAGAGTTGTAAGTTCCTCAGGTATTCGATCAAAGGTAACAGTCTGATTTTTTTTCTGAAGTCGAATATTTGCAAAGTGTCCGGTTATGACCCCGTGCTGCGATGGATAAAGTGAGGTAAAGACAGAAGCGACTGCCGGAGCAGTGTATGAGCAAGCTGAAAATGCCCGATCGAAAATTATACTTTTCTTAGCTAAGGAGGAAAGAAACGGGGCAGTATCTTTTTTATATCCGTAAAAGGGGAGATGATCAGCTCGTAAGGTGTCAACTAAGATAACAACTACATTTTGCGATGGGGCAACACTCTTGGATAGCTTGTTTGACTGGGAATTACATCCGGCAAAGAGACACGAAACTAGTATAATTGCAGAGATAAAGATCGTATTTTTCATAGGTGATATTATTAAACTTTTCATTTTCTATTATATAGCTTCCTACTTCTCGCTAAGTTTCACTACCAAAATACGGTATCGATAGTATAAATCACTTTCAACAAAAAAATGGCCATAACACAGCTACGAGAGAGTTGCAGACTAATAACCAATAATTGTAAAATAGTCTATTCATGCAGAACAGTCCTGATAATTCAATTGAGCCTATCCCAGAGCAATTAATAGCTATTTATAACCCCATTGATGCGGCACTTTTTAAAGCTTCTCAAGCTCTTGGCTTCTATAGTCACCTAGGAGTTCCGTCGGGTAAAGAGTACGAAGATCAGAGAGAAGATTTTTTTGCTGGTAGAATTAAGGAACCAACGCTCAAATTTATAACCGATCCGCCGAATCTTGATCTCATTGTCAAAGAGATTGAAGGATTATCTATCCCTTCTGATAATGCTATTTTAAAGGAAATATTAACTAGGCAGAGACAGAGAGTTCTAAGCGAAATTGATGCGGTTATACATAGGGACGACAAAGAAAGAGTAAAAGCTATTGGGATAGAACTTTTTGGTGCTCCATCACCATCTTTAGTTGCTGAGGCAGAATCGATTCTCAGGAGCACCCCAGAAAAGAAAATTTATGTACCTGCTGAGTCCTTGGGTAGAAAGTTCTCAGAGAAGGAACCGGAGTACTTAAACTCTCATGAAGTAGGAGTACATGTTTTTTGTTCTGCAAATGGATATGCGCAACCACTATTGCCCTATTCCTTTGGACTTGGGTTGCCTGGATATTTAATGACACAAGAGGGTCTAGGAGTTTATGCAGGAGAAAGATCGCGTACGGCTAATCCAAATGTATTGCGCAGAATTGCAACAAGAGTTGTGACTACAGATTCTCTAGTTACTGGAGATAGCTTTAAAGAAGCTTATGAGCGGCTTAAAGAATTTTATCCATCTGATCCTAATTCTCATCGCTCAGTATATGATGCGATCGTTAGGGCTTACCACCCTGGACTCCCAATCGATCATGTTTATTTGGAAGGTCTTATGAGAGTCAGAGATTTTGTTAAAGATGGTGGAGACCTTAGAGATCTCTATGTTGGAAAGGTCGGTATTGACGATTTAAAATTTCTTGTGGACTTGAAAAAGCAGGGCCTAATCAGGGGTGCTAGACATTTTCCTAGTTTTTTTGAAAGACGCTAGTCTTAGCTTCTTGCCATAACTTTCCTATAAAGAATTAGCCGCTATACTTGCGAAGTCAATCTTTGACATATTTGACTCTAACTTTGGGTAGGGCAGCGAGTAGTTGTAGTTGGCTGCTCAGCAATGCTAGCTAAGATCGCATCGGGGACAGTGATAAGTTGTTTTCGTAGGTTTTTAGCCCATTTTGCAGTGCAGGGAGATAGCACGTTCTGTGCAAGCCCTCGCAAAGATTTAATGTCTGCTTTCAAAGCTGAAAGCTTCTGTTTTGACGAGATATTCTCACAGTAGGGAGGTGGACCGCCAATTACAGTGAAATCAATCGTATTTTCCGGAAGGGACCAAGTCGTAGTCCAGATTGTCGATTTAAGTTGAGATATTCTTGTTTTGATTTTTGTGATCTTAGAACTCTTTAGTGATGGACAAGTTCCAACGGTTGAACCCTTAACGCGTCTATTGACGGCTTTATTAGCTAGGGCTGCCAAGTATAAGGTGTCACTATCAATTGATATTAACGAAGCAAATTGATCCGTCACGACCCCAGAAACAAAACCCAAGTCGAAGGTATGATCATTATTTCCAACCCCAGCAGTAGATATACTTAGTGCTGGGAAAGTTGGATCGTAGGCGGCATTAGAGTCAGTTGTTGATGTGCTGGATGTAGACATGGTTGTAGTTAATTTATAGCCGTACAGGGAACCCCCTACGCCATAGTCAGATACTGTATTAACCTTAATTTTATAGTTAGTGTTTGGATCTACCGTAAAATAGTAATTGCCGTTTGAATCAGTTGTTGTCGAGCTAACAAAAGTGTCGCTGCCATCATAGAGTGATATTGTAACTCCCGAAATTGCGGTTTCTTCAGAGTCCTGCCGTCCATTTTTATTGGTATCAATCCAAACCCTATTGCCGATCTCTATTGGAGCAGCGTCACATAGAATCACCAAATCTCCAAGACTAGACGATTTACCAAAACCGTTTCCAGGCGTGCTAACGACCAACTCATATGCTCGGCTTAGCTCGCCATCAGTGTTATCCCAGGTTCCCGTCCCTGCGCTATTTGATTGAAATGGGTCGAAGAGGTTTGCGATTATTTCACTAGTGCCCAAAAGCTTGGCTAGGCCACCAAGCTGAGACTCTGCTTCAAAACCAGTTCTGGGATCAAGATAGAATTCGCCACCACCTGGCCCTTGACCATTTCCCTGGCCAGACTTTGCGCCACCTGTAGGACACTCCCCATTGTCCTCTAGTACATATGATCCATCAGAGTTTCTGCAGACTCTCATCATATCACCACCACTAAACCCGGCGGTAACGAAGCCACTACCTGTATATGGTGATGGAAATGGTACTGCCAATCCAAGATGTAGACTTGTTAGATCAAGTAAACCGAGAATTAGACTACCATCATTGTCAAACTCGATATCTGAGATAAGTGGCTGTGGGTACCCAGTACGAGAGACGTTTGAAACCGGCCCCACAAATGAAGAATACTGACCACCTGGTAGCCAAGGATTCCATCGGGCAAAGAGATCTTGAGGTAACGGCCACCATTGGTTTGCTAAGGCAGTTGATAAGTTCACAGTACCTCGTACATAGTTAACGGAGAACCGTATAATGCTAGCAAAATTACCTGTTGATGGATCTAAACTTAGGACAGAAGCAAAAAGGTCGGCTCTTAACTGACTTGTTTCGGCCGTACAGGTAACCCCAACATATACAACTTCATCTCGTATACCGAGACCCCATGCTTGAAATTCGTTATTTGAGCAATTAACAAGACTTGCTGGAATCGGATATGAGGTAACATCAAGGGCCGTAGGCGCCACTGGCGGTGTTCCAATGTGCAATCGATATACGGTAGTGTCAAAAAGATTTACAACCCATAGATCCTCCTCATCTTCAGAGATGTCGATATCTCCAAGGCTTAACCTACCAATAAGCTCACTTGCTAAGGAATCCTCGGCCGGAGTAGCAACGTCAGGTGGAAGTGGTATGCCAGAGGTTACTCGCGGATCTACTCCGGTTGCGATGCCGATACTTTGAAGATCGACGAAGTTTGTAACTGGAGTTCCGCCAGCAGCGAGATCTATAGAGTATATTCCACCTGTTCCAAGTGGCCCAAAACCGGCAAGTCGTCTTAGAAAAGCTGATGTAAATAAAGTATTACTGCTTCGTTGATAAGCCAAACCCCACACTGTTCCAGTTTCGGAAGCTATAGTGAGCTTGTTTGGTTCGGCAGCGGTCATTTGGGAGGGTTGTCCAGATATTGAGTAGGGAAAAGAAACGATGGTGTCTATAGCCGCGGAAGTTCCTACCTGTAATGGATCGCCAGAGCTAAAGCATGTAGTTGAAAGAAGGGGTGCAGATCCGCAGAAATCTGAAGGATTTGAAACTGCGAAGTTAACATTACACCCTGTCGAAGAATTAACAAATGCAATTGAAGTTGTTGATTGAGTTCCATGAGGACCGGATTTTAGATAAGAGGAAAGTCCGCTAAATTCTACTCGTGCTGAAGTGCTTGCTCCTAATGAGATCTTGTACTCACCATTTGAGTCAGTTGTTGTCGTTGCCAGTACACTATTCTCTTTATTGTAAGCGGTGATTGTAATGCCAGAGACACCAGGCTCCAAAGAACTCATCGCTCCATCAGAGTCAAAATCTCTGTAGACCGTTCCACCAATTTCTTGCGAACCACAGATTGGAGTTGCTTTGGATGCAAAAGGCCAGCAAAAAATCAATAGTGACAGTATAGTTTTAATAGGTTTCATAGTTTTAATAGGTCTCATATTCGAAAAATCTACAATCGATCCATGATTGGATACGATGAATGAGAGGACACCCCCAAAAGTGTCATTTGATTATTTTAAAATGTTGATAGTCACACCTGATTACTGCTATCTTCACGCCTTTTCGTAAGTAATAACTAGTTATGTTACAGGTATCCGCTCTTAATAAATCCTACGGGGCTCGCACTCTTTTTGAGGATGTCACTTTTGCCCTTAGTCCAGGAGAGCGTCTTGGTTTGGTCGGTCGTAATGGTTGCGGCAAATCCACTCTTTTTCGTCTTATCCTTGATGAAGAGCACCCTGATGATGGACAGATTATAATCCCACGGGGATACCAGGTTGGCCATTTAGAGCAGCATTTAAAATTTACTGAACCTACAATTTTGACTGAGGCATGTCTTGGGTTGCCTTTAAATGAACGCGATCAATCGTATCGTGGAGAGATTATTCTAAGCGGCTTAGGATTTTCTGATAGTGATATGCAAAAGGCACCGAGTGAATTCTCTGGGGGTTTTCAGATCCGAATTAATTTAGCTAAGCTCCTTCTTTCTGAACCAAATCTTTTACTTTTGGATGAGCCAACTAACTATCTTGATATTATCTCAATGAGATGGCTGACCTCTTTTTTAAGAAGTTGGCCGGGTGAGATGATGATTATCTCTCATGATCGACTTTTTTTAGATAGTGTAACTACGCACACAATGTTAATCCATCGTGGACGTATCCGGCGTATCTTAGGGGGTACCTCTAAGCTCTACAATCAAATTACTGAAGACGAAGAGATCTACGAGAAAACCCGGGTCAATGAAGAAAAAAAACGAAAGGAATTGGAGATCTTTATCAATAGATTCCGTGCTCAAGCGAGCAAGGCTGCCCTTGTCCAATCTAAAATTAAAGCCCTCGAAAGGATGGGAGAGAAAGAAGCACTAAGAGATGAAAGCACTCTGGATTTTCAGTTTTGCAACTCTCCTTTTCCAGGAAAAACATTACTTGAAGGAAAGGAGCTGACCTTTGGTTATGATCCTGAAAGAATTTTAATTGAAAAATTATCCCTAAGGATCAATAAGGGCGATCGCATCGGCATAATTGGGAAAAATGGCAAAGGAAAATCAACTCTGCTTCGCTTGCTTAATGGAGAGCTTACCGCCCTATCTGGATCTGTTGCCGTTAATGATAAGACCTCGATTGGATATTTTGGCCAATCAAATATCGCACGACTCAATCCTAGCTTAACTGTTGAGCAAGAGGTTTCAAGCGCAAACACTCAGCATGTAAGAACAAAAGTACGAACAATTTGTGGAACCATGATGTTCTCTGGAGATGATGCTTTAAAAAAAGTATCAGTCCTTTCAGGAGGAGAAAAGAGCCGTGTATTACTTGGTAAAATTCTAGCCCAGCCAACAAATCTATTATTACTCGATGAGCCGACAAATCATCTTGATATGGAATCGATAGAGGCGCTTGTGACAAGCCTTAAGGAGTATGATGGAGCTGTCGCAGTTGTTACTCATAGTGAATTGATTCTTAGCAAACTTGCTACTCGTCTTGTAATTTTTGATGGGGATACCCCGCAGATTTTTGAACATGACTATGATTATTTCCTTGAAAAAATTGGTTGGGGAGATGATGAGGAGAAGCCAAGTAAAACTAAAAAAAAGGATAACGATTCTAGTCGCGATCAGAATAAAAACCAAATAAAGAAGTCCTCCAATAAAAATCCGGCAAATAAAGAAGTTGCTGCTGTTGAAAAGAAGATCGTTGACCTTGAAAGAGAGCTAAAGACCGTCGAGGAGGATTTAGCAAAGGCCTCCAGTGATGGAGAGGTCACTAAAATTACATCCTTATCGAAGCGATTTAATGAAATCGAGAAAGAGATTGAAATAAAATTTGATGAGTTAGAGAAAATTTCGTAAGGAAAATTATGCTGATTAGAAAAGTAAAACTTGAAGATCTTTCGAAGATCGATCGAATCAGTCGGGTATCGAAGTTGAAGCCGCTCGGTCTATTCAAGGCTTGATTTCGGAGGGGACAGAAGCCTCTCTAACTGAAGCTTTAGCTAAGGTAGGTGAACTACGTGGCCTACTCGATCACAATAGCGCTGCCGTCCAATTACGCGCAGAAAACCGCATTCAAGACGATCCTGAAATTTTAGCGAAGGTTGGGTTTAAGGGAGAGGTACCTCAGATTCCAGCGGATCTTATTGAAGAATGCTTAAGTACTGGGGGCACATTAGTACTTAAATTTAAAACTACCTTGACCGATTACCAGTCAAAGCACAACAGCACTCTCGGGCCTATTAATCGTCCTTTGTATGTTGATAGTAGCGCAAAAAAGCTTGCAATAACGAATGATGCACCAACCTGGATAAATGTACCGAATACTGTCGGAGAAGATACGCTTGGTTACTCAAAAGCTAATGTCTTAAAACAGATCCCAGGAAGCGAACTTTGTGATCCGATGGATATAGTCCTGATGCTTGGATATAATAACCTTGCCACAGGAGAGCAGATGCCAGGATTCAAAAACAAATGGACCTTTATTGATCAGAAGAATATGCTGGTCGGCTCGGATGTCGACGGTATCTACGTTTATGTCGACGGCAACTACGATGTTCGTGGTGTCAACCATGTTGGTCTCGCGCGGCGCTTTGCGCCGGAATCAAAAAATTAGATAGTTGATATCCGCCTTCACTAAAGTTTCGGCGAGGCAGGGACAAGACAGGGACGAGACAGGGAGCGGAGGATTCGTATCATTAAATCAGTGGATA
>CAZFXN010000040.1:0-28399 GCA_964523015.1 uncultured Bdellovibrionales bacterium
AATTAGGGTGAATCGATGTCAATTTGAGAGGTCTGCGGAGGCTTTCCTTTGGCGCTATCCCTATTTATCTTCTTTATAATCTAGATTGTTTTCCACCACTTAGACGCCTTATCTTAATGCCATTCGGGACGGTTCCCTAATTGCGTAAGCTTGAACTACCTATTAAACCGCTTCGAATTGCCTTTCAGAAACTTATGAACCTGCTCAGAGAACCACTGGGGGTGCTCAATCATTGGAGCGTGGCCGCAGTTTTTAATAGTAATTAACTGGCTGTTTTTGATGTTTTTATGAAAAGTCTCGGCAACATCCATAGTTGTTACCTCATCATCCTCACCCCATAAAAGCAGGGTTGGCACATTGATCTTTTTAAGTAGATCAAGGAGGTAATCTTTTTTTGCGCTTCTAGCAGCGTTAATTATATTTAAAACATTTCGCTTCTCTTTTATGACTTGATAGATAGTATCAACCGCAGCATCAGTAATAAATTTTTTATTATGAAAAACTCTAGCCATCTGATCACGAATAAATCGTTGATCGGGACGAATTGGCAATGAATCAACTGTATGTTCGTAAAGGCCTGAGGTTCCGGCTAAGATCATGCAATCAACTACCTCTGGTGCGGCCATACAGAGTCTTAGTGCTACATGCCCACCCATCGAATTACCACATAAGATAACTGGATCTAATTTTCTCTCTTTTAAGAAATACCAAGTATAGACTGCTAATGACTTTACCTTTACATCATTTCTTGGGGCAGTAAGCAGTGGAAACTGTAAAGCTATTGGCGTTGTATAACTCTCCATTAATGGAAAAACATCATCCCAATTCGAGAGTGCTCCAAATAATCCGTGTAGTAGGATCATCTCTGGGCCGTTACCGCCCTGCTCAACTGTAATAAAACCAGGATCTTCTCTATTGCGCAGCCACTGAGGTACCGGAGTATCCAGCTGTTCAATTAATTTATCTGCGTCATCAAAGTTATCTGTCAAAATTGTCTGCCAAAATTATCTGTCAAAATTATCTGTCACTAAAATATTTCCGTAACTAACAGCTTATTAAAACTAGAGATCTACTAAGAGCCGATGAGCGTTATCTTGAATCAGCCGATATCTAGCAGAAGAATCCTTTCCTAACAAATCATTGAGCAGCTCCTCTGTCTTCTTTGCATCTGTTGGAATAATCTTTAGTAAAGTTCGTGTCTTAGGATTCATCGTCGTTGACCAAAGTGTGCTTGGGTTCATCTCACCTAATCCCTTAAATCTAGTAATCTGAGGCTTTGCTCTCTTACTGTTTTGTTTTAACACCTTTGCCTTCTCGTCATCAGAGTAAACCCAAAGATCCTCTACTTTAGAGCCAGAACCGTATTTTATACGATATAGCGGACATAATCCGATATATAGATGTCCCTTTTCAACAAGTGGCTTCATGCAAGTATAGAAAAAGGCGATCAAAAGAGCGGCAATATGCATACCGTCTGCGTCAGCATCGGTAAGAATAATAACCTTACCGTATCGCAATTTAGCTAAATTTACGACCTCTCCATATCCACAACCAAGAGCGGAATTAAGATCACTTAGCTCACGGTTGTCTTGTATTTTAGTTCCAACAGCAGAGATAGAGTTAAGAATCTTGCCACGTAGAGGTAAGATCGCTTGAGTCTTTCGATCACGAGCCTGCTTTGCGCTTCCACCCGCGGAATCACCCTCAACTATAAATATTTCAGAATCATCCGGTCTATTTGATGAACAATCAGCGAGCTTACCCGGCAAAGTCAGCCGATGACTAATACCAACTTTACGACTAACACTTTCTGCTGCAGCTCTAGAGGCAGCCCGAGCTTTTGCTGCTAATGTAATTCTCTCAACTAAGAGTGCAGCAAGTTTCGGCTTTGAATTAAGGGTATTTTCAAATTGCTTCGTGACTCCCTCAACATGGCCAGCAACTTCAGGATTATTTAATCTATCCTTAGTTTGGCCTTGAAATTGTAGGTCCATCTCTTTTCCAGGAATATTGACCGAAAGAACTGCAACAAGCCCCTCCCTAATGTCTTCACCGGTTAGCTTAACTCCCTTAGGAATAAGATTGTGCACTGACATGTAGTTACGGATCGCCTTAGAAAGCCCAGATTTAAAGCCCTCTTCATGAGTACCACCATCTTTGGTGCAGATACCATTAACATAAGATCTTATGATAATCGCTGTTGATTCAGTCCAGGCAAAAGCAGCTTGAACCTTTACCCCTTTTTCCTGCTCAATAAAGAAAGAGTCTTCACCAACAAGTTTATCCTTCTCTTTGGCTCCTTCCTTTTCTAGCAATTTTCTAAGAAATGCTTCTATGCCATCATCAAAACGAAATGTTTTCTTTTCGCTTTTAGTTTCATTATTAAAGTTAATTTCTAGACCGCGATTTAAAAAAGCTTTCTCTTCAAGAGTTTTCTCAAGTAGATCAGAGGAAAAAGTTGTCCGGCTAAAAATCTCAGGATCGGGCTTAAAAAATATCTGGGTTCCTGTTTTTTTGGAGGCTTTTCCTTTTTGTAATTTCGATGTTGGCTTACCCTGAGAGAAACTCTGCTTCCATTCAGCTCCATCACGCCAAACTGTCGCTTCTAATTTAATAGACAAAGCATTAACAACTGAAGCACCAACACCGTGAAGTCCGCCAGCCGAAACATAGTTGTGATCTGAAAATTTACCACCCGCATGTAGCACTGTTAAAATTATCTCTAGCGCGCTCTTTTTGAATTTCTTGTGAGTATCAACAGGTATTCCGCGACCATTATCCTCAACTGTTACGGTTTCGCCGTTCTTATGTAATGTCACAAAAATCTTATCGGCATGACCGTTCATTACTTCATCAATGGAATTATCAAGTATCTCATGTACTAAGTGATGAAGCCCTTGTAATGTATCGGTGCCACCAATATACATACCAGGACGCCGACGAACCGGTTCTAAGCCTTCTAAAACCTCGATATCTTCTGCTTTGTAAGTTGTTTTTTTGGACATAAATATAAAAATCTAACTATAAAACTTTTGCTCCCTTAACCTCTCCACGGGCAATTACTTTTTTGCCTTTGAGCCCACGGCGTCCCTCAGTAAACTCAGAAACAGAAACTTCCTTTGGTGTGCCTGACTCTAGATCAAGTTCTATCTTGCTTCCTTTGGAAGTCGGTACCATTGAGACAACCCTATCGCCATCTTTCAGACCCATAGCTATTACACCAACAGCAGCTCCCTCACGATCTGGAACTTCATCTGATTTAATAGTAAGACCATGACCAGTTTTTGTAACAAAGGTAACTTTGCCTGTTTTTATGCAAACTGCCACCATGTTATCCTCTCCTCTAAGGCGCATAACCCTTTTGCCACTTTTCTTAATTGAGGTAAGGCCCTCAATCTTTGTTGCCGATGCCATGCCATCAGTAGTTACCATCAAGATAACATCGCCATTTTTTAAGTTGCTTCCTTTCAAGTTACTTCCTGAAGTAGAAAACATCTCTCCTTGGGCTTTTTTTACATCTGCAGTGCTTGCTAAGATCCCAAAGCTCTCTACAATTTTCTCGCCATCTTTAAATTTTAAAATTTTCTGAACCGGGCTACCGTAGCCGCTTGAAGCAGGAATCTCAGTCACTGACAAAGCGTAAATATTGCCAAGGTTTGTAAATAGCGCAATTGAATCAACGGTATTAAGAGCGTGAACCCTAAAGAGACTATCCCCCTCTCTTAAACGTGTACCGGTAACATCATTGCTTTGGCGAATTCTTTTTAACCAACCGTCAGCACTTATAAGAGCATGAACATCTTCTTTAACAATGTAAGCAGACTCATCAAGGGTTACCTCAATCTCGTCTTGATCTTTTATGATCTCGCAACGCCGCTTATCTCCATAAGTTTCAGCAATCTTTTGAAGTTCGTCGCGAACAATTTTTGCTAATGCCTTTTTGTTTTTAAGAATCTTATCTATTTCAGTAACCCGTGTCTCTTTAAGCTTTAATTCAGCTCGAATATCTTCAATAGAGGTCCTCGATAGTTGATAGATACGCATATCAACGATAGCAATGGATTGGATTTCAGAAAGTTTAAATCTCTTTCTTAACTTTTCAGCGGCATCAGATCGTCCATCGCTCTTTCTAACGATCTTTATAACTTCATCAAGGGCGTCATAGATCTTAACAAACCCTTCTAATATGTGGATTCTCTCTAAAAGTTTCTTTTTCTCATAGAGCAAACGCTTTTCTGTTACCTCTATTCGAAATTCCAAGAAGTGTCTTAGCATCTCTTTAAGAGAGACTAATTCTGGTCGACAGGTCGATGTTCCCTTTTGAGGAATGAGCGCAGTCATGTTAACTGCAAAGTTTGACTCAAGCGGGGTATTTTTAAATAAATATGCCATCGCTGCATCTGCACTAGCACCGCTAGTAAGCTCTAGCACAACCCTTACAACATCTGTTGATTCATCACGCACATCAACTAATTGAGGAACTTTACGGTCGATAATTAAATTAGCGATTTTTTCTACTAACTGAGATTTATCTAGGGAGTAAGGAATGCTCGTAATGATAATGTGTTTCTTTCCACGATGACCATCTTCTAAATTCCACTCACCACGCATCCGAACCTGGCCACGACCAGTACGATACATTTCATTAAGCTCTTTTCTGGTATTTAAAACCGTACAACCAGTTGGAAAGTCGGGAGCTTTTATGGTAGTGACAAGTTTTTCTATTGAAATATCTGGATCATCTATCAATTCTATTAATGCTTTTACCGTATCTCTAAGATTATGAGGCGGAATACTGGTCGCCATACCAACGGCGATACCCATAGCACCATTGATAAGTAGATTTGGTATCTTACTTGGCAAAACAGAAGGCTCTACTTCAGTACCATCAAAATTATCACGATAATAAACTGTCTCTTCATCGATTTCACCAATCAGCTCAATTGCAAGTCGTGTTAACTTAGCCTCAGTATATCGATAAGCCGCTGGGCTATCCCCATCAATAGATCCAAAATTTCCCTGCCCATCAACTAGCGGGTAGCGCATAGAAAAGCTCTGGGCCATTCGAACCATAGCTTCATAGCAAGCAGAATCACCATGCGGATGGAATCTCGCTAGAACCCCACCAACAACAGCGGCTGATTTTCGATAACCACCCTCAGGAGTCAGTTTTAAAAACTTATACATATCGAAAAGGATCCTGCGCTGTACTGGCTTTAATCCATCTCGGACATCAGGCAGGGCTCGCGAAGACACAACACTCAAGGCATAGGTTAGGTATCGATCTCTTGATTCTTTCTCAAGGCTAGTTTCAATTATAGGCATGTAAGTACAACTAGGTTAGTTTAAAAGATTACTTTACAAACTGTTTAAATTTTCCGACCAGTTTATCGACTACTCCGCTCTCTGCAGTGTAACCGAAAGGACAAAGGTTGAAAGCTATCTTAATTATACTTTGCCTACAAGAATCCTCAGCAAGATCGAATAGGGATTGTCCTGGAGCACCCCATTGGCGGCCAGTCTCAGTAAATGGAATGGTATAAAGACTAGCTTCTGGCGGCATTAAATTCATCTGAGCAATCTCTCCAGCTAAAACTTCAGGTGAAATTAAACGTCCAGTATAGGCGTTAAGCAAAACATTCCATCTGGTGAAATCAAACTCCCCTGAATTTCCTGACTCTGCCTTAAGCCTCTGCAGATTATCAAGAGTTTGGCGCACTGACATTCCATCATCATCAGTAACTAAAAGAACGATCTGACAATGTGGCAAGGCAGCGAAGGTCGAGACTCCCCAAGACCGTCCAAGATCTAAGATAATTGTATCAAAATCGGCTCTCAAAGAATTGAGCAGGGTATTAATGTACCCCGTAGAAGATGGTGCCCCATCTAAAACGTCAGCTTTAAGGTGAAATCCCTCGTTATAAAGAAGAGGCTGTCCAATTGCTAATAATTTTCCATCATACCCTTCAACAGGGGAAAGTAGCTCATTAATCCTATCAGGAGTAACCTGCCCTTTTCGTATTGATTCCCCAACCGCCTCTCTTCGTTGCGAACTGACCCTGGCCCATGAAGTTATTTGAGGATTCACATCATCTAAATCAACAATAACTGAACTAACTCCATGCCTAGCCCAACATGCCCCAAGAGCTGTGGTTACCGTTGTTGCTCCAACACCACCTTTTAACTGAGCTATTCCAATAATAAGACCTGCACCAACAGCGCCACTCTCATGCCTCTGTGCATCCATCAAAAATCCGGCCATATGAGCCACATCACCAAGCGGCATAACTTCAAGGTTATACTTTTTTCTTAAAGCAACACCACGATTCGCATAAATCTCATTTTCAAGCACGAGAGCAATAGGAATGTATTTAAAAAGCGCGCGAGTTTCCTGAATTAAATCATCTAGCCGAGAGTACGATCCCGGACCTATGAAGCAGACATCCGGCGAGTTCGCTCTGTGCTCTCCTGGATCGTTAAGATTTAGGTCAATAAGCTCCGGGCTTTTAATGCCGGCTTCTTCGATAGCAAGATTAACTCTCCCTAATAGAGCAGCCCTTGTTTCTGGTTTTAAATCTATAATTGCTATCTTCATATTCTAGATATGGAATCACACAAAATTACAATTAATAGAATAGTTTATTATCCTCAGCGGAGAAATAGGAATAATTAGCCTAGCGTACTCTTTTAAAGGGGATCAGGCTCTACCCTTTAGCACTTCATTCATAGTCTCAACAAGCTCCTCGACTACAAAAGGTTTTTGCAAAAAAGCATCAGCTCCTTGAAGCATAGCCCACTGAGCTGATTGAGGATCGCCTTTGGCGCTTACTACGATTACGCCGATCTTATTGCCTGACACACGCTTAATTTCACGACACATCTGAAAACCATCTTGCAGTGGCTTACCTTGCGCATCTACTAATACTAGGTCGAGCAGTACGATCTCTGGATTAAGAGACATCACCATCTGAGAGATCCCTCGTTTAAGATCAGGGCAAATTGTTGGCTCGTGACCAGCCTCTTTTACAATCTCAGAGATTATAGCTGCCTGAGATTCTGAATCTTCTATTATTAGTACTTTTGCCATAGAAAAGTAGTATACTTTAATTACGTAGTAGGTTCAATTCCAGCAATTGAGGTGAGTGGTTTTATAATATAGGAGTTAACAATATAACTTCCCTTTCCATGGGCGTCCCCGGGCCAGGCAAGCCCACCAAAATAAGAGTGAATTCTAATATTGGCCACTCCTACGATCCAAAATGATGGCAGGTAAAGTGGCTTACAGTTAACTGTATCAACTCCACAGGGCTCTATTCTCGAGCCCTGTTTTTTGTCATCTATAGACAAAGTTCCATAATTGCTAGTTATCATATCACAAGCAGATGGTGATGTTGTCAAAGATAATATCTTTTCTGTAGAATCTGGGGTTAAATTTCCTGACTCTCCAACCCAGGTAAGAAAAGGACATTCAAGAGCAGGAGAATTTCCATCAATATCAACCTTTACCCTAAATATTCCGTATGAAATTTTAAGATCCTGAGGATCCACTTTATATAACCAACTAGATGATTGAGATGGTCCAACCTTAGTTAACGTATCAAGAAGGGATTCTGCGGCTTTTGACATTAAGTAACCAGGAGACTGGCCTTTAAGGATCTGTGAACGATCTGTCGATCCTGTTGTACCGAGACTTATTCCTTTACAAAAGGTAGGATCTGAGAACGATAAGTTTTTAGTAGAGCTAGGATTAGTAAGAAAACAAAAATTGTGGTTGTAAAGTTGAAATGGCTCAACGCCAAAGATGGGGTTGCAACCTGTGCTATCGTTTCCCACTGTTGGCGAACCTCCTAACTCTGCCTTGGGATCAGGTCCTGCAACTCCACATTCCCAATTTGGCTCTAGATTAATTAGATTTTTATAAAGAGAATCCTCTATTAACTGTTTAGTAAGTGGAATCCTTGAATAGTCAAACGCTGCCGCAGTCAATAGAAAAATTAACGGTAAAGCAATTGCAGCAACGATAAGATTTATAAGCCCACTTTCAGATCTCATAGGCTTATATGATAAGTCGAAAAAACAACTTTTGAAAGAAGTTCATTTTAGAAGAGCTCTTAATTAGATATCAACAGCTAAGACTATGGGGAGGGGGCGCTCCCTAGAGTACTATCTAAAACCTGAGAGGCCTCCATTAAGGAGCTATCAGAAGTAAGGGTCGATTCAGCAGATTTGCTGAAAGTAAAATAGGCAGAAAAAATAACTATTCCAAGAAATGTCATTACTAGTACCATTTCAATTAGGGTATTACCTTTCTGTCTCATTATTCTCCTAGATACTTTATTTTTGATCTTTGCTTTGTTTTTAGTTCCTTGTTCTTTAATCGCACAGAGAAATCACCAAATACTTTCAACTATTTTTTGGCATAGTTTGAAATTGTATGTTTAATCTGCACTGCCGCTGGAGCCAATACGATAGTTAAGTATGATAACATTAACACCATCGTTACGATTACAGCTTTCACTGGCATTCCAGCTAATCTCTTATCAAGCTCTGCATAATAAATCCTTTGAGCGTCTTCAGCTATACCATCTAACTGAGTACTTCGATCCCCTCCTTGTCGCAATGCTTGACATAGAGCGAGGGTACACCTCCTTACCGCATCATTTCTCAATGTTACACTGACCCTCTTTAGTGACTCATCCCAAGTGTATCCAGTTGAGGCAAGCAATCTTGCTTTTTTGAATTCCTTCATTAATGGGTGTCCCGGAAATTTCTCTGAAAGGATATCAATAGATTTTTCAAGAGCAACGGAAATATCCCAACCTGCACTTACCCCTAAATTTGTAAGATCTATAAGTAATGGCAACTCCCTTTGAATATCCTCATCTCGACTTCGCGCCTTTGACTTAAGCCAGAATACGGGGAACAACAATCCAATAATAGAAAGAACAATTGTTAACAAAGTTGCGTAATAGGGAATAAGATATAGATAACTTAAACCACCAATTAAGGGGCCAGAAAGATAGGAGAATAGTTTCAGCAGAATGAAACTACCACGCTCAACATCAGACTCTAAACCTGCCTCAGCTAACTGTCTTCTAATTTCTTTTTCAACTTTAAGATCGGCGCTCTCTCTTTCATCTAAAACCGTCTTATGGCCAAGCATAGCTAAAAAATTATGAGCACCTCTTCTAAATAGGTCAATCGTATTTTTTGAATTCTCAAACCTTCCTAACTCATTAGCAGAGGAGGCACATTGACTTATTAGCATATGAATTAGCCAGACAAAGAGTCCAAATGGTATTGCATAAAATAAAATCTCTATAGTACCCATACCTACACCTTTAAGTTAACCATATTTTTAAATACAAAGATGGCGGTTATCTCAACCATTAAAGCACCCTGGAGAATCAATCGACCAAGCTCATCGTTCATTGCCCCCATAATGTATCCAGGTTGCATAAAAAATACTGCAAGTGGTGCTAAAACAGACAGTGCTCCGATGATAATAAATGCCTGCTTAATTTGGACTAGATCTCTATCTGCACGAGCAAGGGCACGTTCCTGCTCTCTTAGTTTTCGGGATAATCGTTCAAATGGATCGAGCATCCGTCCACCCATCGAAGCAAAGAGATCGATAGCAGTAACTATAGAAATAATCTCTCGACCAACTATACGTTGCCTTAATCGACGGAAGGATTCATCGACTGTAAGACCGGTACTTAATAGACTCACCGCATTTTCAAGTTCGCTTCTTAACAATCCTTCAGGGACTGATTGCGCACCTTGCAAGAGTGCAGCATCAAGGCCGTAGCCCGTATTTAAGGAAACTGTTAACCCATCGAGAAATGATGGAATCTGTGGGACCATTTTTTTTCGTCTCTTCTGTGCTCGTTCATCAACATAAGTAACTAAGAAATAGTAAGCGAATAAAGCAAAGGTATATACAGCTAAAAAAATACCGATTGAGAATGCCAGATATCCAATTGTGAAACCAAAAAAAGTAACTAAAGTTATATAAAATTGCGCTGGTAGATCAATTCCCCCTTGGACTAATTTCTCTGTATAACTATTAGGAGCAACTGTACTTAGATCTATCTTTATAGAGAGCCATTTTTTGGTTGTTGGCTCATCAAACTCATAAGTGAACTGGCGAAGTAGCTCGAGTCGTTTACTCTCCTCCATACCCTACTCCCTGGAACTTGAAATTGGATCCGGACTAAGAAGTCGTGGTCCAGGTACTAAGTCGATTCCTCGTTCCCTTATCTTTTCCATCCATTCAGAGTGCTTGGTCATAATACGCCAAGTTCTTTTTCCCTCTGCATCTTCATTTTCAAAGCGTATTAGTTGGTTAATAATGAACTCACCGCCTATTGGAGGACGCACTTCAGAGATGTCAACCATACATGGTCGTCCATTAATACGATTCATGCAAATTACAATATTTACTGCACGGGATATACGACGCTGAAGACTCTCTTGTGGTGACTGTTCAAAAGCTGCTACTACATCCAACAATCTCCAGAGACTCTCTTTGGCAGTACGAGAGTGAATGGTTGCCACCGATCCCATATGTCCAGTTTCTAAAGCTTTTAGAAATAGTGGTCCTTCGCGGTCACGAATTTCACCGACAACTATTCGATGAGGCGCACGTCTTAATGCTGCCCTTAATAGTTCAAACATTGTAACCGAACCACGACCTTGAGAATTCTCTGGTCGGGCAACTAGCTTTTCTAAATGGGCAGTCGGAACAAATATTTCAGGGACGTCTTCAATCGTACAGATTCGTTCATCTGAACCAACTGCGCTAAGTAGTGCAGTTGTAAACACAGTCTTTCCTGATCCGGTAGCACCTACAACAAGAATATTTGCCTCTCCCATTGATACAAGTTCGGCTAACCAAGCCGCAATTTGTGGGCTTAATGTTTGAGTCTGCAAGAGATCGAAAAAAGTAATGTGTTGTAATCGTGGAACACGGATAACCATGGCCGATTCTCCACGATCAAGAAGTGTTCCATGAATTGCATTAATACGGCTTCGCCAGGAATCGTTTAAAACACAATCTACGATTGGAGAGCTAAGATTTAAAACTCTTTCAACACCTTGAAGTGTAGATCCAATATAAGCTTCGTATTCCTCAGGACTTCTAAATCGAAATGGAGTTTCGAGCGCCTTACCACGTCTTATGCACTTAATACTATTATGCGCATCAAGATAGATATCTGTTACTGCTGGATCATCATACAAAGGTCGAATTGGTCCCTTTCCAAGCATCAAGTCGCTAAGCTCTAATACAGCACTATCAATGTCTCTTTGAGAAAATCTTGTACCGATAGATAATTTCTGAGAAGCGATACCAATTGCTTTTACGATAAGTTGCGACAATTCAGATCTAGTAGTGTCTTCAGTAATAAGATCATTTAAGGCGCGTCTACCAGCAGGAACTAACAGATCAACCTGAGGATTTGTTTGTATAAGTTGTCCTATCCAGGATGGAACATCTTCTTGCAAAGCTGACATTCCACTCTTTGCTAGCGTTTCAGTTTTTACAATCTTAACTTTTGGATTCTGCTCTAAAAATGGTCCGGCTGGAGTTGATTTATCAACTTGCGGAATAAAATCTTTAATAAGGTCATCTAGCGCACCGAGGTTTTCATCAGTACTGGTAATAACTGTTTCCTTAACCGATCCATCCTCTGCTCTTGTAAATTTACTAGATTGACGAACGACTATCCTAGAGGCTTCCTCAGTCTTACTACCAGCTTTTTTCTGGAGATTTTTTAGGATCCCAGTACTCATTAAAACCTCTTTCAATACCCATAATTTTATCTAAGGCCACTACTCACTGGACCTGCCACTTCACGACCATTCTCATCAACCAGATAAATAACCCCTCTATCATCTAGGCCGTAACGCATCGGGGTATTCTTTATCCAAACATAAGAGCGAAATGTTTTTGGTCCATCGTTTTGAGAAATCCTGGATCTACCATCACTTGGGATAAGCCCCATTGCAACCTGTAGGTCATGCATATTTTCAATCGCATGGCCGGCATACGGACTTGCTCCCTCTATTGGAACCTCAATATAAGTTAGAGAAAGTTGAGATAACTTGATAACTGATTGTAAAAATAATGCTTTATCAGGAGGAACTCTAATCGTTGCAGTATTTCCTGATGATTCAGAAATCCAGGCAGCATCCAAAATTAAAGAGGTATCTCCAGTATAGTTGCTCAGTGCAAGAGCAACTCTGGCTCCACGTTTTGGTGCAAGACTAGAAAATGAGACTGGAAGAGCTACTGTATCAGGTATGATCTGCTGCAACATTGCCTCAACTGGATCAAGCTGATGATTAATTAATTCAACTTCATTTGACATAGGCAAGATTGGCACCGGTTTTGCCATAAGAACCCTAGCCAAGGGATATCCAGCCGGAATTGGACCTGCGGCCACCATCCCCTCAACCTCTGTTAACGAAGAAACAACATCGATTGGCAGATTGGCTACCGCGCGTTTTTCTATCCCTAGTTTTGATTTATCAAGTGGTTCTCCAGCTAAAAATGGAGACTTAATTACAACAACATCTTGTACCTTAACTGGCATCATCTCTTTTGCTGACACTTGCGTACTTGGGCCTCGAAATAGATTCATCACAAGCACAAACAATAAAACAGCAAAGGCAACTGGAAACTGCCATCGTCTATTCTTTGGTGCTAAAAAACCTGGATGAACTCTCACGGACTCCCTATCAAGCTGAAAATACCAATCAACATCAATCGCTATATAAATAAAAGTGGTTGTAAAAAACAAAGTTATGATGAAGGAGTTGCTTGCATCTTAACTGCCATATCATCAAGATTGCTCTGCACTGTCTTACCCATGTTACTCAACGCAGGTATCGCCAACACAACAATCAAAGCAGCTAAAAGTCCTAAAACGATTAGCTCGATCGATCCATTTTCATTTCTTTTTTTCATCTTCATAATTCAACCCTTACTTAGCTAAGAATAAAAACTCTCAAGAAATCAGCAAAACTATTATGCTTTGGTATAGTAAATCGGTTAAAATATGGAGTTTCTTAAATCTATTTTATGAGCTGAGAGCAGTGACAAGAATTTTGCAAATGGGCTAAGGTGTCTTAATGACTTGGGTATTTTTAATAACCTCTTGAATTACGGTGATTCTCTCATAAATAAGATCCACCTCATCAAAACCGAACTCTTTTCGTTTCTTGATATTAGCTAGCTTCATCTCCCCTTCAAGAGACTTTAACTTTTCTCTAACCATTAAAATATCATTCTCAAGTATAGGAATTTTTTTCTGGGCTAATTTGATAGACTCCTGTTCTAACTCATTATTTTGGCTTAAATGAAGTGGGTTTGAAATAATTAAACCATCTACTCCCAATATTATAGCAGAAACTAATGCATCCGCAGCTAAAAGCCCGACATCAGCCCTGATGAGATAACCTCCCTCTATCTTTTCACGATCAGCATTCATAGTGTCAATTACACCATCTCGACTTACTGCAATCCAAGACTGACTAACTTCCCCATCAAAGCTTACGAATTCTTCGTAGGCAAAAAGTGAATTAGGAGAAACAAATTGTACCAAAAGCAATACTATACAGACCATTTGAATAAATCTTGCTAGCATTATTGTCCCTGAATCTTCCAAAAAAATTGATTATCCTCTTCTAAATCCTTTCTACTAACTGATACATATTTTCCACGAGGATCAGAGTTCATACTCTCCCGCCATTGTACGTAGACATTCTCAGCATCCTTAAGCACCTGATTATATTCCTTCTCTTTTTTTCTAAGGACAATTAGGGCATTGCCTAACTCCTCTGATTTTTTCTTTTGAAATACGGCACTATCTGTATTACTCAAACTAAAGATTCCATTCTCCATTTGACGAATCCTAGTTCTTACTAAGCTAAGCTCATCATTTAGGGCTCTAATTTTCTCTTCTAAGTCATCTGTAGAGGGTTGTCTTATGTAGTAATACTCACTCTCTGTTACAAATCCATCCTCAAACTCGACCTGAAATTGATATTTAAGTAGAGCGAGGCTTAAAAAATCCAGATTAGCAAAATAATAATCCCCCTCTTTCTCAAGTTTTTGAACCCTAATTCCATCTTTATCTGCAATCAGGACACGCCCCCTTTTGATTTTATCTCCATTAATTTTAGCAATCATAGCTTTGCCAAGAGTAAATACTGGTGGCACATGCTTAATAGTATGCACTTCGGCACCGACAGATCCCTGAAGAATTAAAAACGCAAATACTAATATTAGAATTCCTCTATTATGCATTGCGCTTTATTCTCCATTCCCCTTCAGTCTTCCAACCCAGGTCGTAAATTTTTCCAACAATAATACCGTCCTGATCTCCAAGCACAGTAATTTCAAAAGTTAGGTCCCCACAGGCAAACCTATTGCTCACATCAAGTTGCGAAATCTGGCAATGGGATTTTCCTAAAAGAATAAATATTCCTTTAGAGGTTTTCCAAAGTCCAAGGGAGGTCTCTTTATCTGTTGCGAATATTCCCTTGGCTGTTCCTTCGTAAGCTCCTGCCGATAATGAGTGAAGAGCATTAGAACCACCAAAAATTCCAGAAGTAGTCAAAATCGACCATGCTCCTACAAGTGCTAATCCAAGCAGACAAAATGAAATAATGTACGGAATTTTAGATTTTCGCTGATAGTATCTTGATAGGATATCTTTTTTATTAACCAATCCACTTAGTAAAGCAACATCGTCAATTCCAGGAATGCTTGAATTATCTCGTTTTCGTGTTGGGCTTGGTTGAATAATCTCTTTTGCATAAAGAGGCATCTCTCCCCGTTTTATACAATCAAGATCATAAACTAGCTGAGAAGCCGCATGATATCTATCTACCACATCCACAGACATAGCCTTGGCTATAACTCGTACTAATTCCGGAGGACAGTGCGGAGCATGCTCCTTTAACTGTTGTGGCTTAAAGTTAAACCTCTCCATCATAATTGATAATCGAGAATCTGATTTAAAAGGGGATTCCCCTGCAATCAGTTCATACCCTATTATTCCGGCAGCATAGATATCACTTCGCTGATCACATTCACCAAGTTCAACATACTCTGGGGATACATACTTAGGCGTCCCAACCATTGAACCGGCTGCTGTTAAAGTGACGGATCCACGTAACCTGGCTACTCCAAAATCGCTAATCTTAACAATCTTATCTTTTGTTAGAAGTACATTCTCAGGTTTAAGATCTCTATGAACTATTCCTTCTTTGTGAATAGCCTCTAATCCTGAGGCAATCTGAATAAGAATTTCTATGACTTCTTGGATCGTCATCGGTTGAGATTTTGAGTGAGCACTCATTAGATCCCCAAGATCTCCTCCGTCGATGTGCTCCATAGCAAAAGCTTGACTTTCATCACTATCAAAATACTCAAAAGCTCTGACTACATTTCTATGATTAACTCGATAAGATGCTACGATTTCATTTCTAAATCTTTCCCGAGCCTCTTTTGATTGAACAATCCCAGGATATAAAATCTTAAGAGCAACTAAGAATTCTCGATATTCAGGATCGCAAGCTAGATACACAGCACCCATACCACCGGTACCAATACACCGGACGATCTCATATCGACCACCAAATACCGTTCCTGGCTGAAGACCTGGAATCATTAAAAATTCCTGATATTAAATTTATGGAATACTTTATGTATAAGCTTCAGATCATAAATCGGCGAGATCACAGAGGATCTTAAATCGTTGTCCTAGCTCAATTTCGTCAGAAATTGAGCCAATTAATAAATCCCAAAGCATTATTAAAAATGCTGGCATGCCGAAGGCTTAGCAAAAAACTAGCAAAATCTGCTATGCTTTGGGATATAAATAACTATAGAATTGCAAAAAACCTCAATTACTTTAATGTACTGCATTCAAATCATCTTAGTTGCATTATATTATAGCATTAGCCCAGATTATGAGACTTAAGATCCTTTACATATTATCTATTTTATATTTTGCATTAAACGTATCAGCGGCAGAGCTTAAGTACGATATAAAAGTGTATGGGGAGAAGATCGCTTCTATCTCAGTAATTGGACCAGGTGCGGAGTCACTAATCGTTACACCAAGCGAAGAGGGAAAAGTTATAACAATAACTGGGGTATCCACAAATTTTACATCACTTAGAAAAGCCCCATTGCCGAGCTTATTTAAGGAGATAAGAAGCCTATCTCACGGGGTTTCAACAGATCTCATACTTGAGTTTATCTATCCAACAGAGATTACAGCAACTCCTTCAACAACGTCTTTACAAATTATGATTAAAGTCAAAGCTGAAATAAAACCTGGGGATGCAAATAATGCTGAGCTAAAAAAAATTCAAACAAGGAAGATTGAATACCGAATTCCAAATCTAAAAGAGTATTCTGGGGCAACATGGCTCAGCACAAGCTTTAGGATAAGTTCAGCTCTTATAGATATGTTTTGGGCGCTTATAAACGGCAGATCTTTCTCTTTTGACATGAATAATAATTTTAAAAAGGACATTATCTCTAATGAGGAAACAAAGAAAACTGTCGCCTTAGAGACGTTAGTGTCAGAGTTAAATAATGAGATTTTAGAACTTCGAAAAGAAATTGATGTATCTAAAATTGGAAACAACTGATTTAGGGGTTTTTTAGACGTGACAAAAAGTAAGGAAAAGATTGAGAAGATAAATGCCTATCTCGAAGAGGAATACATGCTTATTCACTTTGATGCTAGGAAAAGTGGAATCATAATTCCTGAGCATTTAAAGAACAATCCTACAGTGACGCTAAAACTCAGCTTCAGATTTCAAGGAGGTCTGGAGGTAACAGCTGACAGGATATGGGCGAGTCTTTCTTTTTCAGGAAAATTTTTTGATTGCTATATACCAATCTCTGCAATTTGGGGGGCAACTAGCTCTTCCGGTGCTAATACCATTTGGCCTGAGGACGCACCTCCAGAAGTTATGATTCAAGTGATTCAATCCCTAGCTGTACAACAGAACAAAGATCTAGATACTGAGAGTAAGGAGAAGATCAAAGGAGTAAAATCGAAAAGATCTTTATCCGCCTTAAAAGAAGTTGTTCCAATTGGCGCACAGAAAGCTAAACCTATAAAGAAGGCAAAAAAGCCCACTACTGCAAAAAAGAAGGGAGAAGCCCGCCCAAACCATCTAAAAAGGATCAAATAAACATAATTATTGTGGGAAGATATCCCACTTTTGGTTCCCGAGCTTAAAAATGCCTGTCCTAATTTTGGCATGCCTTATGCACTACCTACAGGGTGTCGTTTCGTCGCCCGAAACAACCCAAAACTCCAGTTTGGGCTTCAGCGGTAAAAGTCTGAAGCCCGGATCTGGTTTTCTATAGTAATTGTCAAAAGGTTTGAGACAATTACTATAGTAGCCCCTTTAAGGGGCCCCCAAGCGAAGCTTGGGTGGGGAGGCTCTTTAGCACGAAGTGCAATAAGAGCCTAACATTGCTGACGCTAGCTAGCGTAGCGTCAGATTCAACATTAAGATAAATAGCAGTTGTCATAAGTAAAAATGTAAAGCCGGTAGGCTTTTCAAGAAACTTTTGCAACAAACTGTATTAACTGACTCCTCACATTAGTGTCTCAATCTTTATGACAACTGCTATACAATCCCATCAGACCCACACTACTTTCATAATTACTAATAAGAATTAAGGTATCAGTTTTTTAGGATCAAACTGACCAAGCTCTATATCTTGAGGATAAGAATCACAATAACGGATACGAGAATAATCTAAAACAAACTCTTTCCCAGCTAACATATCAAGTACTACTGTGAATCCTGGATAAACAGATCTTCGCTTTCTATCATCGGTTCCAGCAAGACCAAAAGAAGAGATGATAGTCTTCCAATGACGACCTGCCCTATCGTAAACTACCTTATAAAATGGAAGCATTAGTTCACTATCAATATAAAGAACCTCTCTTCCATAAAGAGAATAAGGATCTTTTGTAGATAATTCTACTTTATAAACTTCCCTTGGCACAAAAACAGCCTTAATTGGTAACCAATCAGCCGCACCAGGAAATTTAGGAGTTTCAAAATTCCATATTGCCTGATCGTCACCTCCAGTTGGATTTATCAACCGATAACAAGGTTGCAGTGAGGAATCTAATCGGGCTAGCTCTGCACTGGGAAATGGGATGAGGGTGGTTATCTTTCCTAACTGTGTAATATTATAGAGAGCTGGATTACCTGACCAACCAAAAAAATCCTCTGCTGAAAATGAGGATGTAATTAGGGAATCAGTCCTATTAGAAGCGGTCATCTGTCTTAGTTTGTTAATAGCTGGGGAGTAAGCCCAAACTAGATCTTCATCCAAATTTTGAAACCGAAAGGTTAACCATGAAAGCCCATGCAAGGGCTCTGGATAATAAAATGAAAACTTCTCGCGAAACAGTTGTGGTAATTTAAAGTTAGGATCTAATAGCCAAGGATAAACTCTTAAATAGTTACCACGAACATTTCGCCAAGCTTTACCAGACTGAAGCCACAATAGACGAAAGTGGTATTCCAACAATCCTTGAGACCAAATAGCTGAGTTTGTATTCCAAAGTATCTTTTTCCCTAAGGTTAAAAGGTTCTCATCTTTCCCAATCCCTTCTTTATCTCCGCTTATCTTTTCTGCCTTGACTTCTTTTTTATCCTGGCCGACCCGGGCTATCTGCCATTCATTATTAATGGCAGCACTGTCACCAAAAATAAATCCTCGAATTCTTGGAAACGAAAAATCGATACCTCCATCCTCAGATAATTTCTTATCAAAATTGGATAACTCAGCAGTCCCTTTCATCCAGTTATCATCAAATTTGAAATCGTATTTAACTCGGCGAGCTGCATCTATAGTTGTTTTATGGAATCGAATTAATCGATAGATTTCAGGCGCCAGAATCTCTTTATAAAAAGTCGCATTATCAGCAGAGATTAAAGTACCAGAAATAATCCCAGTTCCAGGCTCAGGCAAGGGAAGTACGCCTGGTGGAACTTCGACTGGCTCACTAGGGCTGCGCTCTTGCGAGGATGCTACTGTTGCAACAATTAATAGGAGAAGAAGCCCAATTACATTAATATACCAACTAACTCTATTCATCACAGTATTGAAATTAGCGATATTCTACCTCTTTGAAAGGTTTCTTTTCGACCTGCTGCATTTTCTTCATATGCATCTCGTAAAGAACTTTGGGGCCAAAATCATGAAGGTCCCTAGACCGCTGCATTAGTGTTTCTTTATCTTCAATAAATGCTCTTGGATCCGGAGGATATACCTCTGGATGAATTCCTGTATCCATTCTAATTGCATCAACTGGACATGCTTCAACACAATATCCACAGTAGATGCATAGGAGAGTATCGATCTCATAGCGGTGAGGAAATTTCTCAATATTTGGATCAGCATGCTCAGCCGGAGCTATGTAAATACACTTAGCTGGACAGGCTGTTGCACATAAAAAACAGGCGGTACATTTAATGTCACCATTATCATGTAAAGTTAAGCGGTGTCGGCCACGAAACCTCTCAGGATAATCTCTTCTCTCATCAGGATACTGAATAACAGCAGGACCGCCAATTGCATTTCGCTTATAGCCAAAAAGAAATAAAAAGAAATTCTTGACCATCTTAGAGAACGTAATGGCAATACCTTTAGCAACCTCAACAATATAGATCCTCTCAAGGAGGGTCATCTCTTCGCGTCGTTTCATAGAGCTAACTCGTTATTTGAAAATGGCTTTTAACGTTGCAATCATAATTCAATCCGATCATAATTCAGTAAGATCATAATTCAATTCTATGATAAGGCCAAGTGCTTGAAAGCGCTTCAACTTAAACTTATCGGCCTTAAAAATCTCTAACTATTTAAAGTCTCAAAAAGTTTTTTACTAAACTTAAGTGCCAGCTTTGGAGTTGCTCCTGAAATCACATGAAAGCCACGCACATAATCCTTAGTCTGAGATGCGATCGATATGCAATGCTCTATAAAAAAAGCTGAGCAGTCTTCATCTGGGGAATCTTTAAATCTTTCTTCAAGAGAAGCAGAAAGCCTAATACCAGGAACCTGCTTAGCCACAGCTAACGCGGAACGAATTGTTTTAAATGGAAGTAATCCAAGAAAAATTGGTATCCCAATGTACTGTGCCCCTTTTAGGAATGCGATAGCAGCCTCCGCATCAAAAACAGGTTGACTTAAAGCATAGCAAGCCCCGGCCTTATATTTTTTTTCAAGTCGCCGAATCTCGGCTCCAGTATTTTTTGCATTAGGATTTACTACTACACCTGAAACAAAACTTGGAGATCCTCCTAGCTCTTTCCCTGCAAAATCTACCCCTCTATTTAATTTCTGAACGAGATCTAAGAGACCAACTGAGTTGATCTCAAAAACACCTTTCAGATCAGGGCTATCACCAACACTCATTGCATCACCGGTTAACGCAACTATAGATCTAATTCCAGTTGCCCATCCAGCTAAGAGATCTCCTTGAAGAGCAACTATGTTCCGATCTCGACAAGAAAGATTAACAAGTGGCTCTACATTAAGGTGATGCTTTAATAGTGAGGCAAATGGCAAAGCCGCAAACTTCATTCTGGCTAAAGCACTGTCAGTGATGTTTAAAAAATCAATATGATCAACTTTACCCTTTAATCGCTCGACGATCGTCATAAAATCAGTACCGTGGGGAGGGTTTACCTCAAGACAGATGAGTATCCGCCCAGGCTTTGAGATATCACCGAGCTTAGAAACGTCGTTTTGGTAAGTTACTGGAATCAATTATCTCCTTTGTACATTTTTTAATATTTCTTCATATACAGAATCTAGATTCCTATGAACGGACTAGCTTGTAGATAAATAAGAGCATTAGTAAACTAATTCAACTTGACTCTTAATGACCCTGTTAACCACCTTTATCTCCTTGCTTTTAAGCGGAAATACAATTACCTTGTACTCGGTCTTGGGCCCTTTATAAAGGAGCCTTTATATAAACGACTACACTTAGTACCCATTAATCAAGTTATGGCTCTTACAATCGAAGTTTTTTATTCATTTCAAAGCCCTTATTCATACCTAGCCTTAGAGGAGACTTATGACCTTGAGGATAGCTATGATATTAGTCTTCTATGGCAAGTATACTCAGCAAAAGCATCTGGGGAGCAGGTTCCAGCTTACCCAGTAGTGCCTGAAAAATTGATGTATCTCTTTGAAGATTGTAATAGATACGCAAAAGATCACAACGTTCCAATTGCGTTTCCAGAGACATGGCCGGAAACAGAGTTTGATCCTACTAGGGTAAGTCGAGGAGCTGTAATAGCTGCCGACCTAGGTGTACAAAAAGAATACCTCTTTAAAGTTTTTCACCATATCTGGGGTCTAGGATTAGATCCAAATGAACAGGATTTCTTAAATGAATTATGTGAAGATCTTGATGTAGATGTGGGTGATTTCTTAAGCAAAATTTCATCGTCTGACACAAGAGAGAGAGTCAAAGGACTTTATAAGCGTGGCCGTAAACTTAGTGTCTTTGATACTCCAACATTTGTTATTGATAACGAAAGATTCGTTGGATTAGATAAGCTTCCTCTTCTTAGAGAGAAGTTCTCAAAACTAGGACTTAAAAAATAACTAGTGGAAGAAAAGAAGAAAAATGGAGAAGATCGGAAGTGATCTCTTTCCGAGTTTTTCTTAATCTTAGCCATTCTCAAATTGAGAATAAGATAGAGATCTATCTATCAGAGTCTGATTCTCATCATGCTTCCTCTGTATTAAGACTCTCAGCCGGCGATACGCTTACAATAGTAGATAAAACCACGGCTCGAGAATTTAAAGCTGCTATCAGCCCTAGCGTGCATCAGAAAGGTCAGCCTTTATCAGTAATAATCACTGAGGAAATAATCACTGAGGAAATAATCAAAGACCGAGGATCTTCCCGAATAGGAAGTATCTCTTTTGCCCTCTGCAAAGGAAAGAAGAACGATATTATTGTCGAGAAGGCTACAGAGTTAGGTGCAGAAAACATTATACTCTGGCAGTCTGAGAGATCTATAGTGAGACTGGGTGCGCCATCAGAACTAGAGAGCAAAAAACGCCGGTGGCTTACTATTGCTGAATCTGCAGCTAAACAATGTAAAAGAGTAACGTTGCCTGAGATTCTAGTAACGAGTGGCCACACTGGAGTTCTAAAAGCAATTCAGAGCATCTGTAAAAAAGATGACCTGCTCCTTATGTTTTCACTATCTAAGGATCCAGTTCATCCATCAAGTATTTTAAAGCCAACAGGACAATCACACCTTATTATTGGCCCTGAAGGGGACTTAACCCCTGAAGAAGAGGCACACTTTAAATCGTTTGGTTTTATGCCTGTGACACTTGGTCCAAATATTCTAAGATCAGAAACTGCAGCTATTGCTGCTATGGGACTAATGCACGGCCTCTGGCCCTAATAACGATTTTTCCAGATCTTATGAGAAACGCCACCTTAGTTAACGAGAAAGGATATGCAGTAATCCTTGTTACTGGGATCATCGCCTTACTATTAATCGGTGCTACTGTTGGATTAAACGCGGTTACTTATTATCAAAGAAAATCTTTTTTAAAAATTACAGTCCAAAATATTGCTGAATATGGAGGTACTTTTCTACCTAATCCGGCAATCGCTGTTGAGCACGCCCTTAAACACTGGCAGCTTGCTTACAAAAGACTCGCAGTAGATCCTACTGCAGATTCTACTGCAGATTCTACTGCAGATTCTACTGCAGATTCTACTGCGCCAGTATCATCACAACCAAGTATTAATTTCTTTTTTACATCTGCAGCGGGCGATAATCTCCCCTATCCGCTCGGGATATCTACTGGACCAGGTCACGTGCCTCCAACTCAAACTATTGATAATATAAACTTAGCCCTGCCAATTAAATCAATGACTGTAAGCATAGACGAAACGTACAGATTGTCTTTTTTAAACATAGCAAATATCGGAAGTTTTAAAATCTCAGCTGAAGCAACAACACATCTTGTTCCAACTGATATAGCTATTGTTATAGAAAACTCGAACTCTTTGATCTCGTTACTAGGATCTGAGCTCCCCGGAGAGATTGCAGATGCGGGGGTATTTGATCAAACTTCTAATTGGGGATCTGTATACTATCCTAGAAACACTTGTAGAAAATGCTCTGCCTCATACTTACCAGGAAGCTCAATCTGCCCAACATATTGCGCAACGAAAGCTGTTCGATATGCTAGACAGTGTTTTGGAAAGACTGCTGTTGACATAAAACGAGCAGCCACTGTGTTGTATGATCTTTTATCCTCTTCAGGAACGTATCGGGTTTCTGTTATTCACAACTCAACTAGTGGCCCTGAACAAGCATTCCTATCCGTTCCTCTTACAACTCATCCTTACTTAAGAAATCAACCTTCCTCTACTGACATTTCAAATAACTCAACTAATAAGAATTATAATTTCGACAACCGTCTCTCCGTAGATCCAAATTATAGCCGAAATTCCGCCCCAGGAAGATTTCCTCATCAAAATCTAGAAGAGGTATATGGGATAGCCGATCACCATTCTTCTAGATGTGCTGCGATAACCGATGCATACCCAGTTCCAAAACATCCATTTAATTCTGAGATGAGCACCGCCTCTCACAACATCTTTGCATCGAACTTACAGCAGGGCCCTCCTAGTAGCGCCGATACATATATGATGACATTGACTGGATCTGATCCAACCGTATCTCATCTAAGATTTAAGGCTGGTCCGCTCTTTCCTCTAGGTCGATATTCCAATGAGACGACAAATGATTTCTCTCTTTTGCCTAGAGAGGCGATCTGGATTAAAAACTCTGGATATACCTTTGATAATGGCCTACCTATTCCTAGACATAACTATAGTCCTCTTCAGTATGGAATATTAAAAGCAGTAGATGTTTTATATAATGCACCAGCCAGAGCAGATAATCTTTTAGTCAAAAGAAGGGTCATCTTAGTATTAGGAGATGGGTTTGAAGCCACAAATAATCTCCACGGTGACTGGTCATTTGAAAATGACAGTAAATATAATCAGCTTTTTAATGAGCCCAGAGTATCGATCTCAAATGCAAATCCTCATAAATCAACATCTTTATTTACAGACAAGTCTTTTTATATTGGAGCATCTGAAATCAATGCTTCTTTATGTGAAACTCCTACTGTGATTAAAGATGCTATTTCATCTCTCCCAGGATTTGATTCTTATTCCCCATTTTTATTTGATAATACAACTTCAGTTTCCCATACAAATATGGACGAGATGCTAAACGGATTCAAAATTGGAATCCTTAGGTACGGATTTAGAAACGATTCATATCTGGCATCAACACCTAACATCACATTAGATCCTAGCCTTATGAATATCCGTTATCACGATCAAAGCACTGCAAATTCTACGGGGAGGCAGTGTCAAACCTTATGGGCTACTAGGCGGGGTAGATTCTGGACAGATGTCTCTATTAACCACGCACCAGCTAATCTTCTTCCATCTTCTAGTACTGCTGATCTCAATACCCCAGATGGATACTGGGCGTTAGTAGCACCTATGGTTGCTCGTAGTTTATTTGTTCCTGAACTTGCTGGGTAAAGAAAGGCTAAATCATCAACTCTGATATCTGCAAAGGGGATGAGGATTTTCCTTGAAAGCCCAAAATCAACTCCTCAAAGATAACCTGCAAAATATAAAAAGAATTAATATTTCGATCTTTGATATAGGAATGTGCACTTATAATATTTGAAAGATAGAGCGACAAATGAAATGACTTATTAGGATCAGATTCAATTTTCATCTTTTTTCTGGCAATAGTTAGTAGAAACTTTAAAGAAGCTTCTAATCCATCTTTATCTTTATGAATGGCGCTGGCTAAATTAATAGCCTCAACTAAGTCACCTCTTAGTATCCGATCGAATCTCTGAGATAACTCTTCGTATTTTTCTGTGTGATCAAGTATACTTAAAATATCTCCTAAAGAACCATCTAAAACCTCAACCAACGCATCAAGTCGATCTGCAGCAATCTCGTATCGATCGGTCAATATCTTACGCATGCTTTCATCATCAAGTGAGGCAAAAAACCATTTCTGACATCTAGAAAGAACTGTTGAGGGCAACTTTGCAGAATTCTCTACAACTAAGATAAAGTAGGTGCCGGACAGTGGCTCCTCTAATGTTTTAAGTAAAATATTCGCTGCTGTAACGGATAATTTCTCCACATCATTAAAGATAACAACACGCTCTCCTCCAATAAAAGGCTTCATCTGTATAGAGTTTAATAACTCCCTTATTGAATCTACACTGACATTCTCTTTATCTGAGCAATCAATTAGGTATAAATCAGGATGAGTACCAGAGGCTATAAGATGACAACTCTTACACTCGCCACAACTATTAAACTGGGTTAGGGATTTACGATTATTACAAAAGATAATCTTTGCTAAGGTTTTTGCTAGTAAATATTTACCAACTCCTGATGGTCCGACCAGCATGATGCTATGTGGCAATCTGTTTATCTTTTGTAGACGAAACAGTGCCTCCTTCTGAGGGGTATGAGATAAAACATCCTCGTTATGCATATAATTTATCAAGTACTATTTTTAACTTATTCCAGATACTCTCTTTATCCTCATCTGCATTTAAGACAAGAAACGGCTCAGGTCGCTCTTTGGCTAACTTTAAAAAACCTTCCCTTATTCTGATATGAAAAGATAAGTCCTCCTCCTCAAACGAATCTCTTCCATCCTTTGTGCTTGCTTTTGTACCAGCGTCGTGAAGTTCTGACCCTTTGACTGCCTTTTTTCCTCCCTCTCTTTCTACCTGCCCCTCTTGCTTATTTCTATCCAATCCTTTAGCTGGATCTAAGTCGAGTAAGACAACTAGGTCAGGTAAAACCCCATCAATAGCAATCTTATTGATATTCCAGATCGTCTCTAGATTAAAACCCCTGCCGTATCCCTGAAATGCTAGAGTCGAGTAGAAATACCGATCACTAATTACAATCTCATTATTCATCAAAGCGGGCTTAATCACTTTTTCAACATGATGAGAGCGATCTGCCGCAAAGAGAAAAACCTCAGCTCTTTCAGAGATCTGGTCACGATTTGAATTAAGCACAAGAGATCTAACTGATTTTCCAAAATCAGTTGCGCCAGGTTCTCTTGTCCCAATCGCCTTAATCTTGCGCTCTTTGAAATACTCTAATATTTTTCGTTGAAGAGTTGTCTTGCCCGCACCATTGACCCCTTCCAGAACCAAAAACCTCGGTGGTGATCCTTTAAAGAGCTCTGATTGTTCAGTAAAAAGCATCGGCTCTACTCAAGAACTATCTTAATTCCGTACTCAAGCTGCTTTGATGTGTAGGGCTTAGTAATATAATAGTTGGCCCCATACTTATACCCTTCAAGGATCTCCGTATCCTTGTCTTTGGCTGAAATCATAATAACAGGAAGTTCAGAATACTCTGGCATCTCTCTAATTTTTTGTAAGAGCTCATACCCATTCATATTGGGCATCATGATATCGAGACAGGCAAAAAGATAATTTTTAGAATGGAGATTATCGACTATCGCAGCTTCACCGGACTCAAAGTCTACTGGCTTATACCCAAGACGGTCGAGGACCTTACATAAAAGGTGACGGGCATCGTTATCATCATCGACAACTAGAACGTTTCTTACCGGATTACTGCTTGCCCCATTCTCAGTGCTACTCATCGCTCGTATATAGCATGCTCTATAATAGATGTCACAGATTATGTCCTATAAACCATTCCACTTAGATCTCTCTTTCGGCACATAAAAACCTCTCTTCAAACTCACTTTAAGTATATTTTACAGTCTCCTCGAACGATATTTGACCGAAGCTAAGATTTATCGTAAACGAATGATACTCAGCCGTAGGGAATTTTGCTTGCTGAGATGCATTTGCCCAGGTAGCTCAGTCGGTAGAGCAGCGGACTGAAAATCCGCGTGTCGGCGGTTCGATTCCGTCCCTGGGCACATAAGACTTTTGAAGTAGCAGATGAAAAAAAAGTCGAGTACATCAACCACCACATCCACTAACTCAGCATCCTCTAATTCATCAATTAAGAAAATCTTATCTGCCGATCCTCTTCCTCAATCTATACTTATCCTCTGCACAGATAATACCCGAAGAGAAAGAGCCTTAACCGCTATTTTAGAAAAATTTATAAAAGATGAAAAACTAAATAAGGAAGAGCGTAAATCTGCAATTACGACTATCGACTCATCAACCATCACCATTGATTCGTTAGTCCAACTAAAGGAGAACATCTCAACTCTCTCTCTCTTTTCCTCCTCTAGAATATTCATCCTTAAAGAAACTGAAAAGCTTTCTGTTAAAGTAACAGATCAGATACTTGATATCTGTGCCGCAACAACCGAAAAAAATCTTATTATTCTCATCGGCACGAAACTACCAGCCATTAGTAAGTTATTAAAATGGTTTATCAAATCTGAGCAGGCAATGATTATTGAAGAGCCATCCTCTGAAGATGCCCTTAAGTGGGCACAAAAAGAGGCAGCTTCTATAGGCTTAAATTGTCTACCGGCCATTGTTAACGCTTTAGTTATAATTTCAGAGAACGAGGCTACGATCTCGGAACAACCTGTAATCGATCTAATAAGTGCAAAGCTAAACAGATTAGCCCTTTACTTAGATGGGGACGCTGCCTCGCTCTCTGATATTGAAAATCTTTTTCCTGATTCATCTATTGCTTCAGAGTATGATTTTGTAGATCAAGGAATATTAGGGAACTTAGCTAAAAGTGAGCCTTTATTATCAACTCTCTTACAAAACGGCAAAAATCCTTTTCTACTCCTCTCTCTCTTTTCAAGATCTCTTACTAACGTTCTCTTAGTTCGTTTTATGATGGAGCGTGGGAAAACTCAGGAGGAGATTAGATCTCAGCTAAATATAAATCCGTGGGTTTTAAAAAAAGTTATCCCTTTAGCTAAAGCAGTACCAGCCAGCAAACTTTTAAGAGCAGCCGTTGAGATCTTAAAACTCGATAATCGTCTTAAGGGTGCGTCCCTTGATGAGGTTCATCTGTTTAGTTCAATGTTAGGAAGCTTGGCGCGGTAGGGAAAGAAAGGAGCAAGGATCATAAGGGGTCCTTTTTTCGGTACTCCCGCTCGCTACATTTTCGGATATCTGATTGGATGTGGCGCTATGTCGCTCGGAAGGTCCTCCAAAAAAAGGACCCCTTATGATCCTTGCCTTACTTCACGCCTCTAGGTAAGCGGTCAAAATCCACCGTTCTTGACGTCTCAGTAAGAGGGTGTTGATGAAAATTGA
>CAZFXN010000041.1:0-28117 GCA_964523015.1 uncultured Bdellovibrionales bacterium
TTGAAGATGCTCGTGTTAATGCCAAAATTAATAATTTAGATATCGATTATAGCGCTTCAAAAGCTGAAAGTTCTGATTGGAAAAACTTAAATGCGGATCTCATAATACTGGATCCTCCAAGAAGCGGTCTTCATGATAATGTCGTAAAAGACTTAATAGCTGTTAAGCCTAAAAATATAGTTTATGTATCCTGTAACTATAAAAGTTTTGCTAGAGAGATGGTTGAGCTTGGCAAGATTTATGATGTTGTTAACATGACAGCAATTGATATGTTTCCTCATACTCCACATGTCGAGCTAGTTTCTTTACTAACTCAAAGATAATAGTTACTTAGCTGTATAGCTAAGTTTTAATGTGACTAAGAACAAACAACGCAATATACTTGCCAGATAATTTATTGTTATCAATGTACGACTGAACAGTATGGTTGAACAGGCAAACGATCCAAAAAATGGCTTTATTCCTCGTGCTCAGGATCTCTCTTTCGATGCGCAAGCAGAGGGAGGGCCCGCGGAAGCAGAGGTAACTGATTCTTTAGGCTTAGTCTTTGATCAACAACAAGATCCACTCGTACCAACCCGGGGATCTGAGTTTGATCACTCCCTCCTTGAAGATACAATGAAAAGCGGTACGGATATTTCAATACCAGAATCAATACAGCCTAATGTCATCTTTTTTCCTTCAACTGACTCTACAATGAGAGAGCCGTTACGTCATTTAGAGAGAACTGGAACACTAGAACCTGGATTAATCTTTGTTGCTGGTGCCCAAACTGAAGCGACTGGTCAGGATGGTAGATGGTTTACCGGTCCATCTGATGTAGCAATGACTGTAATTTTACCAGACATTCAGGATCACAATAAATTAGCTCAACTAACTTTCGCTGCAGGAATTTCAGTAATTAATGCCTTACGGGAATCTCTGGGAGATGAGCTGCCTCAACTTAAAGTGAAATGGCCCAATGATGTTTTTGAACCGAAAAATGCTCAAAAGCTCTGCGGTATCCTTTCTGTTGGTGGCATTGAAGAGGAAAAACGAGCTGGTCTGGCACAGAAAGGATATGAACTTCCTCCAAATGTAGTCGTGATAGGGATCGGTGTTAATCTTGGATCTGAAGTAATCCGAGAGGAGGAATTAAGAGGAAAGCCAACTTCTATACAAACATTAACAGGTGTTCTTTTAGATAGGGAAGCTGTTATTGCAAATATCTATAGAGAGCTTGTTTCATTTTATGAGTTAATAGTAAACGAACCTGATAAGTTTAGTAAACTTATGCAATCTCATTTATATACTGGTGCTAATGATCATATCTTTATGGACGTTGCTCCTGATGATGCAACCTTAGAAGGAACACTAACTGATGTGACTGGGAGTTTCTTTAAGCTTAAAGCTGGTTCCTCTACATCCTGCATTCCACTTCATGATGTTAAAAGAATTTATCCGGATCCTAGCATTAGAAAGCATTAAGCTTTATCTATTGAGCTTAATCGTTTCATGATAAAAGATGGTCTACCATGAACAAATTCTCCGTCAGTGAATCCAAAAACTTAGAGCTTCAAAAGCGAATGATTGAGCTTGGCATAAGAGAAAGCGACATCGTGGAAAAATTTATTAGAGGAAGCGGTGCTGGCGGGCAGAAGATCAATAAGACCTCATCATGCGTTTATCTTTTACATAGCCCTACTGGAATTGAAGTAAGGTGCCAAAGAGAGAGATCGCAGGCTCTTAATCGCTATCTCGCTAGGCGCGAGCTATGTAACAAAATTGAAGCTCGCATTATGGGCAAACAGTCAGCCCAGAAAAAAGCAGAGTTTAAGATCAAAAAACAGAAACAACGTCGATCTAGAAAAGCCAAAGCAAAAATGCTTGAAAATAAACGAAGAGTCTCTGCAATCAAATCAAAACGAGGCCGAGTCGGACAAAGTAATGATGACTAGGAATTTTGACTATACAATTTTACCTACCACTTATTAAGACAACGCAATCCGTTCTTCATTTTAATATCTTTGCAGCCCTTCTTTCTCTCTTTGTCAGTACATTTTCTATCGGTCTCATGAAAACCAGAGGGACATTGCTCTTTAGCATCTGGTGATGGGTTATTTTGAGTGTTCTGTAACTCCACCCTTCTTTTTTCATTCTCTAAACGGAGCCGTTCATTATGAAGTTTCTGTCTTTCATCACGTAATCTTTCCTGCTCCCGTCTAGCATAATAATCATCATTTGAATTGCCACCGTAATTAGGACTTCCATAACCACCTGATGGATAACTTGGCGGAGGATAATTGGATGATGGATAATTAGAGGTATTTAATGGGCCGCAACCTAACAGGATAAAGCCCAAGGAAATTAAAGAACATCGGATAAACTGAAGTAAGTTTTGTTTTGATTTCATAACCACAATATTAGCCAGAAATTGGTACCTTTTCCAAGTAAAAAATCATTCTGTTTATTAAACTAAGCCTCTATTTCTATAGCTCAATTCTATAATCGACTTAATTAGGCTCAAAGGTAGAATTACCATCATTTAGGCAGTATACTCTCGCACTGTGAAAAGCACTATGAACGACATTATCCTTACCACCTTAAACGCTAAGTATATCCACGCCTCATTTGGCTTAAGATACTTATTGGCTAATCTAGAGGAGCTAAAACCAAGGGCATCAATTATAGAGTTTGAGATATCGGACCGTGCACTTGAAGTCGTTGAGGAGATCTTAAGGCATAATCCAAAAATTGTAGGCTTTGGGATATATATCTGGAACACCGTAGAAACGTTAAAAGTTCTGAAAATACTAAAACGAGTAGCTCCTGAGGTCATTATCGTATTAGGTGGTCCCGAAATTAGTTATGAAACTGAAGAGCAGGAGATAGCCAAATTTGCAGATTATATTATCAGCGGAGATGGGGATCTCGCCTTTTATAGACTTTGTAAAGCAATTTTTAACAACGATGCTCCAACTCAAAAAATCACAAAAGCAGATCCTACTGATCCAGAGAACTTAAAACTTCCCTACTCTCTTTATTCTGATGACGATGTCAAAAATAGAATAATTTATGTTGAAGCCTCTAGAGGATGTCCATTTACCTGTGAATTCTGTCTCTCCTCTTTAGAGATTCCTGTACGATCTTTTCCATTAGATAAACTACTTCCTGAATTTAAATCTCTACTAGATCGAGGAGTTGAGCATTTTAAATTTGTTGATCGAACTTTTAATTTAAATATTAAAACTAGTCTTGAAATTCTTAATTTCTTTCTTGAGAACTACCGCCCTGGCTTATTTATTCACTTTGAAATGGTCCCTGATCGATTACCAAATCAATTAAGGGAGATAATTGCAAAATTTCCTGAGGGCTCCCTTCAGTTTGAGGTTGGTATTCAGTCTTTTAATACTGAGGTAAGTAAGCTCATCAGTCGTCGCCAGGATTATAATAAACTCGGAGATAATATTAGATATTTGCGTGAAAATACTGGGGTGCACATTCATGCTGATTTAATAGTTGGGCTTCCTGGAGAGACAGTTGAGAGTTTTGCTTTGGGATTTGATAGACTAATCTCGCTTGATCCGCAGGAGATTCAAGTTGGCATTTTAAAACGACTTAGAGGCACGCCCATAGTAAGGCATGATGCTGAGTGGCAGATGGTATATAGTCAAGATCCACCGTACGAGATTCTTAAAAACAGATCGATTGATTTTAAAACTCTGCAACAGATGAGGCGTTTTGCAAGATACTGGGATTTAGTTGCTAATAGTGGAAATTTTACAACAACTGTAAAACTTTTATGGCTTAATGAGCAAAGTCCTTTTAATGAGTTTTTATTGTTTAGTGAGTGGCTCTATCATGAGATAGGTGAGCGTCATGGAATAGCCCTATCAAAGCTTACGACTTATCTGTGGAATTATTTAATTGGCCCTAAGAATCTACCAAGCTCAATTGTAGCTGAGTCTCTGCATCATGACTATGACCGCTGTGGGAGAAAGGATCTTCCTGATGAGATCTCTAAAATTGCACGATCTATTGTAAAATCGAACCTAAAGATCGTAAAAACAACTACTGACAATCCTGAGATAAATAGAACTCCTCTTAAGAGGCAATCCCGTCATCTTGGCGGTCCCGCTCTAAAGGAATCTACTAAATAACAACTCCGTGATTATTGATTTTAGCACTACGACACTGTGCTCTCCTCTATGCTACGACTCTGCGCTCTACTCTGTGCTCGACTCTGCACTCCGGAAATAAAAGAATGTATAATCTCATTTAATTGCTCTGGTTGATCGACTGGGGTTGCATGTCCTGAATCAGAGATTAAAATTGCCAAAGCATCAGGCATTAATGCTGCACACTCCTCTTTATAAGAGAGTGGGGTGTAGTCCCTATCTCCACTAATTATTAAAGCTGGGCTTTTTATATTACTCAGGCGATCTTTAATGCTCCATCCTAACATCGATCTTAGGATTGCTAAGTAGGAATGTTTTTCATTTCTACGAAATCTTTTCATAAAAAGGTTTCGTAATGACCCCTGATTTTTTTTAGGAAATAATCTTTTCGCTAATAACTTGCCAAAGACGCGCATGCCAAAGAGGTAAATGATGATAAATCGACTTGCTACCTTTATGCTCTGAGCAAAACCATTCGGCTTTAGTTCATAAATGGAATTAATAACTGTTATAGATTTAAATAATCCTGAATTACCTGCTACTGCCTCAAGAGCAACCATCCCTCCCATAGAGACACCAACTACATGAACGGAAGTCAGAGCTAGCTCATCAATAAATTTTAAAACATCTGCGGCAAAAATTGGAATTGAATAACAATTATTAGGCTTCTCTGATCTGCCGTGTCCTCTAAGATCAATCGTTATCAGATCGTAATTTGAAGCAAAGAAGCTACGTTGAAATTCCCAGTCTTCCGCTGAGGAGCCGAGGCCATGAAGTAGCAATAGTGGATCTCGGCTACCCTCTTTTGCTCCCTCTCTTTTCTCCTCTCTTTTCCCCTCTCTTTCATAATAGAGGTTACAACTGTTAATATTAATAAAAGGCATTTGATACTTTAGAAAAAAGAATTGCTTCTAAAGTCTACACAATTTGGTAATGCGATGAAAATGAAATTAACTATTTATCGTCGATCAACGCTTTAGCAGTTTTTTCCGGATCGACACTATAGGTAGATGATGAAAGTTTATCTTTAATCATCTTAACCCTGTTTAATCGATCTCGAAGCCAGCTTAGATTTAGTAGAGTAGGACTACGTGGTCTTATTTTAAGCTCTCCATCAATATCAAGAGCCTCTTTCTCTGAACTTGATGTCATTGACTGACATCCTTTTTTGTTACCGCAACAACTGTCACTCATAATAATTACAACCGATACATAAACCATCTTGATGCTGACACATCCAGCATCTTACATAGATAAACGGTATCTTTTGCTTTGAACTTGAGCAGATAGCTCTATATAAACATTACCCTCTAGAATCTAAGGGGCTAAATTAACAAAGGAAAATAGAGCAATTGTGGAATAAATGTGAAGTAATTATGGAGTCATTGAGTATGTAAAAAAGGGTCTAAATCGCTTACGATCTAGGCCCTTCATATCGACTTACATCATTAAAATCTTATCTTAGATAACAATGGTAAATCGTATTTGAAACTCATTCCAAAGCTCTATCCTTGATGAGGAGTAGTTATCTTAGAATACTCTGCGGTCGCTTTTGCTTCATTAGAAGTTGTATTTTTAGCCCATTGCGTTTTCATGTCTTCACTTGAAAAGCAGTAGGTCTTATCATTTGCGGGATCTTTCCAATTAATGGTGCAATCTGTTGTTACCTGCTTACCCATCGTTAGCCCCATTGCGCAATGGTTGCCAAATTCACCTGTCATCGCTCCAGGCTTTGCTGTTTCAGCAAAAGCTGAGCCTGAGATAAAAAGTACACTAAAAGAGATCACTGATATAATTAACTTCTTCATTTATAACACTCCAATTTAACTAACAATTTTATATTACGTCTCAAACACTAGCTCAGTACTGCTTAGCTAAATGCGGTAACGCGCCATTGAGACGAAGATTAACAAAAAAAATTCAGTGCTGCTAGATAAAAAAGAGATGAAAGGACCATTGATGGACACGGCTCTAACCATTTGAGAATGGCTCCTCGGGAGGGACTCGAACCCCCGACAAGGTGATTAACAGTCACCTGCTCTACCGACTGAGCTACCGAGGAAAATGCGATACTGGATGGGAGTATGCCCTAAAAGATTATCGGCTGCAATATTTGCAGGGTCTCTTAGTGTCTGTAATTAATCGACTATTTGACTCTTTGCGATCGCTAAAATATCACTAAATAGCGCGTCGTCCAGTAAAAGCATGAGATAAAGTCACATCATCAGCAAACTCTAACTCTCCCCCTTTAGGCAAGCCATGAGCAAGTCGGGTCGCTCCAACTCCAAGATCAGAGAGAGCTTTAGCGATATACAGGGAAGTCGCATCACCCTCAACTGTTGCATTTAAAGCTAAGATGACTTCTCGGATTTTTTCCTTTCGGATCCTTTCTAGCAGCTCTTTGAATTTCATACTCTCAGGCCCCTTTCCTCTTAAGGGTGCCCAGAGACCGTGAAGAACGTGATAAATTCCTCTATACTCACCGGACCGTTCTATCGAGATGACATCCACTGGTCTTTCAACAACACATAATAGAGCGATATCCCGATTTGGGTTTGTGCAAACAGAGCAGATAGGAGTTTCCGTAATAAAGAAACATTTTTCACAGTGTCGAATCTTTTCCTTTGCTTCTTTAAGAGCCTCTCTCAGAGTGTCAACAAGATCTGGCTCGTTACTAAGCATATGATAAGCCAAGCGCATTGCAGATTTAGTTCCGATAGTAGGAAGCCGTGATAATTGCTGCACCAACTTCTGAAGAGATGGGGGAAAGGCCGTGAAATCACTCATTGCTCAGAACCACTACTTAAGAAAAATATTTTTACAGGGACATTATAGGCCTGGAATTGATAGCCCACCAGTAACTTTCTTCATCGCTTCAGCTGTTTGCTCCTTAATCTTTGTTAGAGATTCGTTAACTGCTGCAACAACAAGGTCCTGAAGCATTTCAACATCATCTTTGTTTACTACTTCTGGGGATAAAGTAAGCGATACTATCTCCTGCTTGCCATTTGCTCTTGCTTTTACCATGCCACCACCAACAGAAGCTTCGGCTTCTAGAGTCTGAGATTCCTCTTGCACGCGCTTAAGATCTTCTTGCATCTTCTGAGCTTGGCGCATCATATCTTGCATATTACCTGGAAATTTAAAGCCTTTATTCATAATCACTCCATTTTTATTTTTACATTTTTATAGTTTAAAATATCAATGCTAACTTAGGCATCAAAGCTTGTACCTGGAAAAAATTTCTTAATATTTTGTACAGCTGGATGTCCCGCGGCATTGTCACGTTTGCCAGTCTCTACTTTTGCTTTATGTTTAGCATCCTCTTCAACAAGACTAGCACCGTTTAATCCTGTCCTACCTGCTGAATTTGAAATAGTAACATCCCATTTTGAACTTTGAAGAAAGTTATTGAGATAATCGACAAGCCTTACCTTATTTTCTTTATCATTAAAATATTCAAGGGCCAGCTTTGGAGCAATTGCTTTTAAAACTCCTGGTTCGAATCTTTCTACAGAGAGATGCTTTAAACACTCCGGCATCGCGGACCTGCCTGACTTAGAAACCATACTAACAAAATCTCGCCAGTTTAGATTTTGAGAAGGATCATGGGTTTCATTCTGCTGAAATTCCGCTACCTTTTTTGGACTAGTGAGTTCTTCACTTATAACTTTTTCACTTAGAACTTTTTCACTTAGAACTTTTTTTTTAAGATCAGATATTACCTGAGCTAAATCTAAAGATTTCTCCCTAGTTGCTAAGCGAACTATGAGAGCTTCTATGGACATCCTAGGATAGAGACTCCTAATAGCAGCATCACATCCAGTTTGGACTAGGTAGACAAGATCTTGGAGATCCTCTTTCGCAATATCTTTTACCTGACTAAGCAGTTCGGCATTCTGATCTTTATTTAAACCTAATCGTTTAAGATTATTTTCCCCGGAAAATTTTGCGATTAAAAGCTCCCGCCAGTGAGACACTAACTCATTTAAAAATAATTTAGGATCAAGACCTGATGAAAAGATCTGGTCAAGAATTGAAAGTCCTTTATCAGGATCTCCAGCTAATACAGATTGTGATAAAGAGAAAAGAACTGCTTTATTAACAACACCTAAAGCTTGACTTGTTTCCTCCGCAGTAATTGTTCCATCACTTAAAGATCGAACTCTATCTAATAATGACTGAGCATCTCTCATTGAACCATCAGCTAATCGAGAGATCATAGCAAAAACCTCAGGCTCAGCCTTAATCTTCTCGGCTTTTGCAATCTCAGCTAATTTGCCTTCAATAACCTGAGGAGTAATAGATCTAAAATCATATCGCTGACAGCGAGATATAACTGTGTCAGGAATTTTTTGTGGATCAGTTGTGGCTAAAATAAATACAGTATTTGGTGGAGGTTCTTCTAGGTTTTTAAGCAGTGCATTAAAGGCAGCAGTGCTTAACATATGAACTTCATCGATAATATAAACTTTGAATTTAGAACCGGGCGGTGGCTGAGATCGTAACGTATCGATTAAGTCACGAACATTATCAACGCTGTTATGAGAGGCTCCGTCAATTTCACGAACAGCTAAACTTCGGCCATGAGTTATCTCGACGCAGTTTGTACACTCAAGGCAAGGGTCAGAGGTTGGTCCATCTTTGCAGTTAAGTGCTTTTGCTAAAACTCGAGCAACTGTAGTTTTTCCTACTCCTCGCGGACCACAAAAAAGGAATGCATGAGAAACAGTTCCTCGTTTAATAGAATTTGAAAGCGGACGAGTTACCTGCTCTTGACCAGATATTGATTTAAAATCCTGAGGTCTAAATTTTCGAGCAAGAACGAGATAAGACACTATTTACACCAACACATACAAAAGAAAAGGCGGCCGAATACGTAACACAGAAGCGCAACCGTTACGGCTGCTTTCTTCCGAATCTGACCGGGTTCACAGAGGCTTCTCGCACGAAGCCGACCACCAGCCGTTAGTATAAACAAAAGATCATCAATATAAAAATGGCTACTGTAGGAACAGTAAGAAATGTGAGTCAGATTTTGGGATAAAGAGTCGTAAAAATAAGAGCTGCTCCCTCTTATCTGGTCTTTAATCTATTATTTTCAAGCAGTTACAAGCTGGGCACTACTGGCACCCATGTTGCCCTAGTAATAGGCATGATCATACAAATTACACCAAAACTACTAGGCGATATAAGTAAGGATATCTCATCAGGCAGGGCTATCTGGGGGATGTTAAGAGCGAACGAATACATGGCTCCAGGGAGTCCGATAAGGCTCGCCTTAGCTAAAAAAGCGAAAGCAGGTCTCCTTGGTTCTCCAAAATCAATATCAACTATTTATGAGGCGATAGAGAGTGGCGCTAAGCTTAGTGAGCTCTCTATCAACGAAAGAGAGTTTATCTACTCATTAAACGAGCCCAAACGATCTTATAGAAAATTTCCTAAAATTATTAATAATAGAAAGCGATCCAGCAGGAGAGTTCCCAGTCGTGCGCTTAGGATGAGGCGGTACGAGAAGCCTTTTCTGCAAGCTCAAGCAGTCGCTCATAAGCTTGAGTCAGTTCAATAAACGGGGCTGTGTTTTTATCATGATTTAATTTTTGATTATCAGGATGTAACTCTTTTACAGACCTTCTAAATGCTACCTTAATATCTCGTATCGTTGCATCAGGTTTTAGATTTAACATTAAGAGATGCTTTCTAAGTTCAGTAACCTCTTCACGAGAGAGTGCGCCAGATTGTCCACTATCCTCATCTTCAATAGGAAAATTAAAAAGCTTGGCTCTCTCTAAAGCTTTTAATTTATTGGCTCTTACAAAAAGTACGAGCGCAGCAAAAGTAATAAAGATTCCAAGAGCTATCGTAGTAATCCAGATGACAAATCTATTTCCATAAATCCCAGAATAGATAAATGATAATTTAGTGAAGAAACTAGGAGAAGCTGATAATTGCCTGAGAAACTCATCTCTTATTTCTGTCATTCCAGCCTGACCTGAGGCCTTAACTGCAATTAATAGCAATTGATCGATAAAGTTATTATCGAAATTTTTATCAAAATTATTATCAGTGGTCAGCTCCCTTATCTGTGACAAAGTCAGAGTAGCCTGAGCCCAATCATTATTATCTATAGATCTTTTAAAAGATCCTGCCAAAAATTCTTTGTAAGCAGAGGCGACAGAGTTGTCTTTGGTAGAAAGAATTTTTAAAAAAGCAGTAACACTCTCACTTAGCTTACTAGATTGCTCTTTATTTAAATCTTGCAAACTTTTAAGCACTAAATCATGCGTAGTAGGAGTGCGTCGATTCTCAGAGACATCACTTAGGATTGATAATGCTTCAAGTGGCATAGATTGCGAAAGTAACTGCTCGGCTTTACCATGTAATGTTTTTGTTACATATGGATCGATCATGGAGACAAGATAAGCATCATCACCAGCTCCATTTAATAGATCATAAAGCCCAGAGATATTTAACTCATGAAAATTTGTAATAGCAATATTAGCAAAACTCTGTGCTCTTATTAGGTATTCAACTGTCTTATCCTGTTTTCCAAATATTCTAGTAGCCGTATTGATAACTGAATCTCCTTTGTCTTCACTTAGAATTTTTAAGTTTAACTCCTCCTTAGCAATCTCTTTAATTTTTAAAGAGAGAGGATCAAGAATTGCTTTGTCATATACAACATTAAAATTAGGATTCTTTTGATAGGTTAAAAATATTAAATTAGGTAAAAGCGGTGCTTTATACTCCTTAGCTGCTATCATTTGATCAAGAATACGAGTGAAAAGAGCGGAGCTTAACCTATGACTAGACAGTTCTTTTAGGAGCTGTAAAAGCCGACTCTGATCAATTTTGTTCAGATCTATTTTATCAGTAGTGATAAGAGAGCTTAAAATAGTACCCGCTACTACTAGATCCTCTTCGTTCAAAGCTTTTAAAAGAATCCCCCTTAAGCGATCAAGGTTTATATCCTGTATAGATCCATTCTTAATTGCGGCCTCTACAACTTTAATTTTAATATCCCTAGAAGAGATAAGCTCACTTTTCCCATCAAGCGTGAGCTTTACAAGTTTAGAATCAATCGTTTCGATCGAATCAACAGAGAGAGACATTCCGTAGATATCTATGTTTTCTGCGGAAGCAGTGAAACAGAGGAGAAGAGTGAGTAATAAAATACTCTTCATATTGCAAAAATAAACTTAACTATTTTTTTCGACTATTGAGGCAAAGACAGGAATATTTAAAGAGGTGTGACTCTTGTCACTTAAACTAACAAGGATCATTGCTCTTAGGGTTCCTAATTTGGCATCTTTATTTACCTGAACTTTATAAACTTGATTTCCATTCTCCTCTCTTACTTTAGTAACGTCGATATACTGTGATTTAGTTGAGACTGAGGAAATTTTTGTCTTAGATCCTTCTGTCATTATCAAGGTAAATTCTTTAGATTTTGTTTCGCCTACTGTAATTTCATCAAAATTAACAACTCTAGGCTTAACTGAGACATCAGCCTCGATCATTCCTTGCATAGTTAGAATTGCTACTGGCATTTTAGGATCGTTAGTTTCGACACTAACATTTCTAACCTTTTTCCCAAGAAAGCCAGTGGTATCAAAATCAACAGTTATAATACTCTCTTCATTAGGAAGGAGTTTTTTCTTAGTTATATTAGTGGCGGTGCATCCACAACCAGGGACGATCCTTTGAATTTGTAGCTCGGCACTTCCAATATTCTTAACCACAAATTGATGACTGGCAATGTGTCCTTGTTTTACCTTACCAAAGTGAAAGCTAGGCTCTGGAATAGATATTTTAGGTTGCTCTGAAAAGACTGGACTTACTGCAACAACGAATAAGATCAGACTTAGATAAAGGAATAATTTTGTGAATTTAGGAAGCATTAATTTCGGAGTTTTAAATTTCAATTTCATAGCGCGTGGGATTCAAGATTATCTTTTGGAATTCTAAGGTCTTTAAACAGATCTACACTTTCAAGAAACTTAGTATGCACAGTGGCATTTCTAAAATCAGTATGGTTAAGGATCCTTTTATGTAGCTCGATATTGGTCTTAATGCCTTCGATAATATACTCATCAAGAGCTACTAACATCTTACTGATCGCATCCTCACGAGTTCTGGCATAAACAATTAGCTTAGAGATTAGAGAATCGTAGTAAGGCTGTACTGTATATTCACTATAAAGAGCTGAATCTACTCTAACACCATGTCCTCCGGGAGCATGATATCCTCTAATCTTACCAGGAGATGGAACCATGGCCACTGGATCTTCAGCATTGACTCTAACTTCAATTGAGTGGCCAGTGATCTTAATATCTTTTTGTTGATAAGAGAGCTCCATCCCGGCTGCGAGTTGAATCTGCTCTTTAACAAGATCAACTCCTGTCACTAATTCAGTAACTGGATGCTCTACCTGTAAACGGGTATTCATCTCAATGAAATAGTAATTGTCTGTTTCAAGATCGACTAAGAACTCAATCGTGCCAACATTTGAGTAGCTTACTGCCTTTCCTATTTCAACGGCAGAATTTTGAAGCTGTTCTATGATTTTTTGAGAGAGTCCGTATGGTGGGCTTTCCTCTACTAATTTTTGATACCTTCTCTGTACTGAACAATCACGACAACCAAGATGGATAAGATTTTGATATCGATCTCCAGCTATCTGAACTTCAACATGTCTGACTCGAGGAAGATATTTCTCTACAAGTAAACTTCCATCTCCGAAAGCGGCCATAACTTCAGAGCTGGCAGTTTGAAAAATATCATCAAACCCCTCGGCCTCTTTTATTATCTTCATGCCGCGACCACCGCCACCAGCACAAGCTTTTAACAAAATTGGAAAACCGATTCGTTTAGCTACTTCAAGCGCCTCTTTAGGGTCTAAAAATCCACGGCTATCCCCTGGTATTGTTGGCACCCCTACTTTATCGGCAATCCGCCTAGCTCTGGCCTTATCCCCCATTGTTCGCATTGCTCTAGCAGTTGGGCCAATAAAGGTAATTCCGCAACTACCACAAATCTCTGCGAATGCTGCATTCTCACTAAGAAATCCGTAACCAGGGTGAACAGCGTCAGCTCCAGTTGCTACAGCAGCAGACATAATTGCAGTAATATTTAAATAGCTTTCACGAGCTAGTGCTGGGCCTATACAGACACTCTCTGTGGCAAGCTTTACATGGAGTGCTTCCGCATCGGCCTTAGAATGAACAGCGACTGTTTTAATACCTAGTTCATGACAGGCTCGAATCACTCTTAAAGCAATCTCACCTCTATTTGCGATAAGTACTTTTTGAAATGGTGGCTTCATTTAGATAGCTTCATTTAATTCGTGGATAAATATAACTAGGCACTTGGATTAATATAGAAAAGCACCTCTCCGTACTCAACAACCTTAGAGTCAGGCACAAGGACCTTCTCGATCTTGCCAGATTCTGGAGCCTCAATCTCATTCATCAATTTCATCGCTTCAATAATGCAAAGGGTATCCCCTTTCTTTACAGATTGTCCTTCACTGACAAAAAAATCCTTATCTGGCCCCGGTTTTCTATAAAAAGTACCGACAATAGGAGATTCTACCTTAATCCAATTTGATGGAACTACATTTATGGTGGTTGCGGGTGCCTCTGATTCAGCTCCATGTGTTCCGTTTGTAACTACCTGAGTTACTGCTGGATATAGTTCAGGTGCAACCATAACTCTAGAACTCGCTTGAAGCGTTGTTCTTGAGAGCTTAATATGTGTTCCGTTATTGTTAAGCTCGAATTCAGTTACATCATTGAGCTTAAGTATACGAATAATCTCTTCTAGTTTAGTTATATCCACTAAAAATCCATCTATATTAAATCTTTGAAGCTAATCCGATGATACCGCTGAGTATTTAAATCAAACTCCATCCATCTTAGCCAAACTTACAATCTGACTCAACTTTCAACTTAACTATGTATACAAGCATGGTATACTAGCATGTAATTACAAAAAACACACAACTCGCTAATATTCCTGAACTAATTTGCTATTGGTCAGCTCTCATTATGCAACATCTACTAACACTTATTTACACTGTATACATAGCCCGAAACGAAAGGAGGTCCTTTTAAGGCTGGGTGCACTTAAAGCCTTAAGAGGACCTCCTCTCATTTCGGGTGAATTCTATTGAATAGTATTTTATTGAGTATTTAAGTTGCCACTGTAAGCGAAAGAAGGAGGGATATACTTTTAAGGCTTTAAGTGCACCCAGCCTTAAAAGTATATCCCTCCTTCTTTCGCGAAGAGTACAACAACCGTCCTTCTTTATGAGCAGTTATCAACTTCAGTAAAGTTAACTGTGTTTGTAGCAGTCGCAGAGACTGTCACTCCGTCACTATTTGTACCGGTCACTAAGACTGTAACACTGGTATTACCAACAGCTGTGATGGTTGTGCCACCAAGAGTTGTCTTACTTGTTCCAGTACCTAAAGCGATAGTTCCGGTAAATGTTTGACCTGAACCATTGGCTAAACTAGCTGTCTTGCTTACCGTTGATGCGCTACCAACACCAGCTACAGTTACATTGTAACTTGAAACAGTAACCGATCCACCGGTGCCGTTATTAATACCCATAGTGAAGGTCAGATCTCCGATATTCTCACTTTCAGATCCACAGGCTGTTGCTGTTACGTCAGCACTAGTTGAGGCAACTCCACTATCTAAGAAATCAAGAGAGGCACCGGTAATAGAGCCAGAGCTGCCACCACTTCCGCCGCCGCCCTCTGTACATCTATTAACGTTACTAAAACCGATACCAAAGGAAGTCGAGATTGTTAAGGATTCACCAATATCAGCCTTATCTCCAGTATCTTTGTTACATGAAAATGTAAATGTGGTATTTTTAAAACCAGTGGAGGATAAGATTGTAGTATTACTTCCTGCCCACGTCTTGGTCCCATCTCCCTGTGCTGCAGCGAGCAGAACTGAAACAGAGGCTTCTCCTCCATTAGGAGCTACCCCTCCACTGATTGCTGCGCCCAACGAAATTGGTCCAAAAGTCCCGATCGACGGAACAGTAATCGTATAGGATTCACAAGAAATCGTGGAGTTTGTTTCATTAACAAAATCTATGGTAACGACGGCATCGCCAAAAGGCTCAGTATCATCCCCTTCACTGCCACAGTTATTAACCTGGTTTGTATCGACAGAGGAAGATTTCTCAATCAAGCCATCGGTAAGACTTTTGCTAAGAATCCCAAACCCTTCCGTACTAGTGCCTCCTGGCCCAGCATCATCAGAGCTCTGTTGTCCGCCACCAAGACCTCCACCACCTGCGCCTGGGAAACCAACAAAGCCGTCAGGAATTTCACCTGTGCAGGTTACCCGAGAGAAAACTCTTTTATTAGCACCAATCGGCAATCGGCAACCGATCTGAAAACTTCCAGGACTTGCGCATCCAAGAATACCACTCATAGATCCAAAATTATCTGTTATCTCTCGTCCAGTTGTTGGCTCAATTAGAGCTAGTCCTTGCTCTGTATCACAGGAGATCTCAATTTCAGGAACCGGAGATCCGCTGCCATCTCGAACATCAACTAAAAACGGAGCAGTACGGGAAGTTTGAATAGTAGATGGTAAGGTCTTAAAGAAAATCGAACCAACAGAATCATCAGCGACAAATTGAGTACCAGAAAAATCCTTATCTCCCCCTGAAGTCCCACCACAACTTACAAATGTAGCTACGGCAATCGCGGCAAAAAATACTGCTACGAATGGTACTAAAATTTTTCTTCGCATATTATACTCACTGAATGTTGCCATAATTAATAACTAGCCAAAGTTCCAAGCATCAATCTAAAAGCTACGCATCTCCGCCTTCATCGCCACCGACATCATCACCAGATCCGGAAGATCCATTAGTAGGAGCAATCTCATTATCCGGTGTAAAGATGATAAAATATTGAGCTTCGTTTGAATCAACTCTATTTCCAGATGAAGTTACACCACTTGCCTTTACAGTAGCGGTCAAAGTAAATGGCAACTCAGGTAACGATCCTCTATTTAAATTTAACCATGCAGAGATATCAGGGGTAATAATCGGGAAAGATCCGAATCCTTGACTCGCAATACTACTAAAATCTGGCAGGGACGATGTCGAGGAGCTGCTACTACTCTCTTCTCCGCCCTCTTCACCCGAGGAAGATCCGCCACCAGGTCCAAGCAATACACTGAAAGCTATCGTTGTATTAGGAGGTTGCTTTGAGGCACCCTCAATATAGTATGATATTTTCAAACGATCAGTTCTGATAAACTGCGAGACAATATTGTTTTTTAATCCGACAATAGTTGTAGTGGTTCCAACAGCATTACCAGCTTGAGTTTCAGGATTAACTGCACTAATAGGGACTGCCTGCCCAATAGAACCCTGTGGAAGCTCCTCACTTCCAGCCTCTGGTAGCTCAGCAAAGAACCCTAATAAGGTAAAAGAAACACCCTGATTATTGGTGGAGCTGCTCCCGCAACCAACTGCCAACAGAGAACAAAGTAAAGCCAGGGAAACTATTGATACATATTTAACAAGTTGCATATTAAAACTCCCTCTCCGCTTAATCTCTTCAAACTATAAACTTGACTTCATCGCAGCATCATCAAAACTCCCCTCAACGATCCTTGGGGTAATAAAGAAGATCAGCTCTTCATCTGAGTTATCCACTAAATTTCTTCTAAAGAACTGCCCAAACACCGGCATGTCTTTAAAGAATGGCACACCATCAATATTGTCGCTATCTTTAATCTTATAGATACCGCCAAGAGCGAAAGTCTGACCACTTGAGACAAGAATTGTTGATGTGGCGCTACGCTCTATCTCAGATGGAATTCCATCTACCTGCTGAGATCCTAATGTTGATGACTTGGCGTTAATATCAAGTAGAACATAATAATCTGGGGAAGCTTGCGGAACAACATCTAGAACGATACCAACTTCAAACGTCTCAGTAGCAACAGCACTACCGCCGCTAGAAGAAGCCCCCTCTCCAGTAGCTACAGAGAGACCACTATCAGGAGTCTTAACTCTAATTTTCTCAACGCTCTTAATTGTAGCTTTTTTGTTATTAATGGTAGCAACTGAAGGACGACTAACAATACGCACCCGCCCTTCCTTCTCAGCAGATGACAGTCTTAAGGCTAAAGTTTTACTTCCGTCAGCACTTTCAAAGAGTGCCGATACTGCCGATCCAATTCCAGTGACAGCAGCCGGGAAGCTAGATCCTGTATTCCCTGCACCCTGCGCTCCTGCAACGGCGACTGAGTTTGGAAAGTTATACCCTGTAGCATTTCCGATCTCTGGAGATCGAACAAAAGAGAAGCCAACCTCAGAACCTAAATCTCTAAGGAAATTTCGATTTGCTTCAACAATCTGAGTCTCTAGTAAAACTTGAGGAGTTCTAAGATCTAGTTTTTGTACTAGCTCAACAACATTCTGAATTCCTTTCTGTATATCCTTCACTATAATCTGATTAGTTCGACTATCAACAGCAACAGCACCCCGCTCAGACAAAACAGCCTCTACGAGTGGCTTTACTTCCGAAGCTTTAGCATAACTAATTCTTATGTAGCGAACCAATAGCGGCTGAAGATCTTCGTCGGCTCGCTGAGCTTCTTTCAACGCCTCACGTTCAGTCCTTAGCTTTTCAACAGGAGCAACTCGAACAACATTTCCCTCTTGAACCTTATCAAGTCCATTTGTTTTTAAGATTACATCAAGGGCTTGATCCCAAGGAACATCGATCAATCTAAGAGTAACTTTGCCAGAAACATTATCGCTGGTAATAATATTTAGATCAGAAACTTCAGCGATAATTCTTAAAGCGTTATCGATATCAGTATCCTGAAGATCCAAAGAGATGAGCCGACCTGTATACTTTGGCTCTCCCTCAAGAAGTGCCGAGATATCACTCTCAGCTGGAACTTCTGAAGTAGCTACAACCTCAGGTTCTGTGGTCGCTGCGGTATCAGTTTTTGCAGCTTCAGTTTTTGCAGCTTCGACTTTTGCTACATCAGCAGCTACAGCCTTGGCTGCTTTCTCAGCTTTAGTATCAACAGCAGGTACTTCATCTGAAAGTTGTGCGAGGGGTCCGCTACCATTTTGAGTGCCTTCTTTTGCAGAGATAACGATCTTGCCTGAGATCGCTTGAGCAGTCAGCTCAGCATCAGGATGAGAGAAGACTCGTAAAAGTACATTACTTCCATCCTGCACAGCACGAACAGATCGAATAAGCCCGCTCTGAGGTGGGGAGACAAGAGTTCTCATTGCTGCTGGAGCTATCGTTGCATCCTCAAGGGTTACCACATGCTCAGACGGGGCTGTCTTTTGCATCATGTAAGTTCCTGCTGAAGTAACTTCGGCAACTACGATATTATTATCGCGACCCTTTTGCTCAAGAGAGAGACCAACTAACTGAGGAGAGCCAAGAGCAGCTGCAATTAAATCACTAGAATTGCTAGTTAAATTAGCTATCTCAGCATCGACATCCCCTGAAGCCAAAGTTGATAAGATCTTATCATCACTAGCAGTCTGAGATGTGCTGCTTGCCAATGTCTCATTATCACTTTCGTTCAAAGCATCATTCAATGCAATTGGATCCGCCTCGTCAAGACTCCCGGTCACTGGAGAGGAGACCGGAGCCGCGCATCCTAAAATATAGATCGCGGTCAGAAGCGATAAACAGATCCGCTTAACGGAAATGGCGATACTCATGTAACGTCTCCTCGATAACAAACTGTTCGCAATGAAGATAAAGCTTTCGCTATTTTCATGTCTATTAAGTAACAAATATCCACCAACGCTGATCCCCGATATACAACAAAAAAACCACCGGCATCTCATCATTGCAGCAAGAAAAGTCAACAATAGGGACAAGTCTTGCAGTTAAAACCATCTCTAAAATCAATCACAGAGTGTTGTCAACGGAACTTTTACATTGAGTAGGATGAAAAATTTATTAAGACCTTTTAGTTACTTTAAGCTACTTGAAGTAACGAAACGACGTTTTGTTCCTACGTAAATTACTAAGACAATTGCTGTTTGTAACAGAACTAATCGATCTAATCTTAATATTTGTTTTTGAAGCAAAAAACGTTGACCACGGATCTAGTTACAATAAGAAAATCATTGAAAGGTGCTTATTATAAGGGGATTATCGTCTCTTCCGGAATTCTGTTCCCTCTTTAGATCCAATTCCCTGCTCTTCAGCAGTTAAATATCTAAAGGTCGTTGCAACACAACCAACCCGAACAGCAACGGTCCCATTCTTTAAATTTGGTTCAACTATTTCAATCTGACTTATGTTAACTATCCTTGGTAAGTGAGCTACTTCATCAAAAAAAGAGACAACTTGATGATAAGAGCCGTTAACAGAGATCTCAACTGGAACACGGGCATAAAATTCATCTAACTTCTCAGCGTTTACCTTAAACAGATTAACTTCAAGCCCAGCCTCTTTTGCAAGACTAGATACAGAGGAGAGCAATTCAGGAATTTCACTCTTATCTGGTAACTCTTGTAGAGCAAATTCTAACCGTAAATCTAAAGCACGAACTTCCTGCTTATATCTATCCAAATCAAGGGCGAGTCTTTTCTCTTTACTTACTTCGCTACGCAATGATTCAATTTTAGTAACGGCTTCTGAGTACTCGGTATAGCTAGGAGAATACGTGTTAGCCCACAAAAGGAGGCCAATAACTGCGATGGTGCCTAGCCAAATTCCGATTCTATGTCCCAATGGACGCTCAAGTATGTCTTTTATAAATGGGCCCATTAGGAAGCTCCTCCTGCTTTCGAGCCTGATTCGCCACCAAGATCAATCTTTGCTGAGATGGCAAACCGCTTCATTTTGACTCCTTGCCAAGTTTCCTGACGAGCCTCTAACAGATCTACTCTGATAAAATAGGAGGATTTTTCAAGCTGTTTAATGAAATCTGCTATTGTTTGATTATCAAGAGCAAGTCCATCCACTCTAAGCAGGCTTTCCTTATCACGCATCTCTAAAACCCAAGATTTCTCTGGAATAGCAAGGCTCAGATCATCAAGAACTCTAACTGGCCCTATTTTTTTCTTTTTAAGATCCTCTATAATTTCTAATTTCCGTTTGAGGGTTTCCCTCTTTTTCTCTAACCCACGAACCTCTTTAGTAATCGTCTTGAGCTCCATTAATTGAGCTCTTAGGAGTTTATCCTCTTGGGCAATCAGCTCTGTATCAAAGTTAAGGTGTGAGTTCGCAACAAAGACTCCGACAATTACACATGCAGTCGTAAGTAGATAGAGTGCGGCCTGAAACGGGCCTCCTAAATCTGAGCTATCTTTATCACCAACTAAATTGATCTTTATCATATTAATCTACTAAGCAGTAATTTTACCTTCTACCTTATCTCCAAACTGTCTGATTGCTAAACCAGCAGCAATCGACATCGATGGTGAGAGTTTTTGTATGTAGTTTTTATCAAAATCATCACCTATTTCAAACGATCGAAACGGATCCATAAGCTCGCACTTAACACCTGAAGCAGAGGATAGCTCTTTATCAAGATTGGTTAATAAAGATCCGCCACCTGAAAGAAAAATATGGGAGATCTCACTTTCTGCTCCACTAGCGTTCCACATAATTCGTATTTGCCGATCTAAGTCAGTCACTAATGACTTCCTAGTTTTTGCAATAACTGCTAGTAATTTCTCATCGCCGGCCTCGCCAGTCTCATCTAGCTCAAGCTTTAAAGTCTCGGCATCAGCAAATTCTACGCCCATTGTTTTTGCAATTTCCTGGGTTATCGAAGCGCCACCTAGAGTTACATTTCCTGTAAAGAGAGAGGTTCCACCTTTACAGATGTTAATAAAGCTATACCTAGATCCTATATGAACAAGGCAAATAGGCTTCTCAACAAGTTCAGGATAGGCAGTTTCAAAAGCATTCTGTAAAGCAAAATAATCAACATCAACGATTGCAGTGCTAAAACCGGCAAGGGTGATCGTCTCAAGAAAACTATCAACGATTTCATTTTTAACAGCGACAACTAAGATATCAAGCTCGCCATTTGGTTTGCGATTCAAAATTGAGTAATCAAGATTAACCGAATCAACTCCTTGAGGTATATATGCACCAGCTTCAAATCGGATGGTTGAGGCTAACTCCTTTGGATCCATCTCTGCCATTGTTACGCGCTTAGTAAAAATAGTTGGGGCGGGCATAGCTACTATCAAGCTACATGTTTGCTTGCCTCGACCAGCCAAAGCTGAGCTTAGCTTTTCAGCTACTAATTCTTTCTTTGAAATTTGATTATTTGAAAATGCATTTCCACTAAGAGGGGTTATGCTAGCGTTTAGGAGGTACGGTTTAGATCCTCTACAATCAAGCTCCATCAACTTGATTGAGCTTCCTCCTATATCAAGAGCTAGGAACTCTCTTTTCTTAGTAAACATTCCCATTGAACTATCCTAACTCAAATGAATCTACAACATTAGCTTCTAGTTGAAATACCCGATACAAACTTACTATAATGAGACGCACTTATATGACACAACGTCTCGACTTTCATACTATTTCATACAACTGCTATAGTATGTTCAAATTACACTTGAAAACAGGGTATTCTTTAAAATATGGTTATATTATTAGAAGAACATAGCATTTGCCCTAGCTTTTACTTATGAAACAATTTGTTGATGTTGTTATTCCCCCACTCTTAGAACCTCTGAGTTATAAAATTCCAGATGATAGTGCTCATGTTGATGTAGGGCATCGAGTGACCGTCCCGCTAGGAAGAAGAAAAACAACAGGCTATGTAATTTCTAAGCTCGATCAGCCTAGCTTTGTTCAAAAGCAAACTAATTCCGCTCCAACTCAGCTTTCGCTACACGAACCTACGGAGGTTGAGCATGCTGGCATTAAGTCAATAGAAACTTCTTCAGATAATGGAAGATGTTTTATTCCAGAACAGTTAGATTTCTTTAAGAAAGTAGCAAGCTATTATGGCTCACCCCTTTCAAATGTTATCGATGCGGCAATTCCATCTGCAGTACCAGATAAGAAGAGAAAAATTGTAAAACTTTTAGATCCTAACATTGAATTCACCAGTAAAAGCAAAAAAGCTATCGCTCTAGTTGATGAGCTTAAGAGCAATGATGGTCTGTTAGCTTACGAAGATATCACTCGTAAATTTAAAGGAATCTCACCAATAATTAAAAAGCTATCTATTCAACAAGTAATTTCGATTGAAGAGCTCCCTCTTTTAAACTCTGAAATGTTTTCAGATAAAGCTGCGGCCTGGGCGCCTAAAAGTGTTGAATTAACTGATCAACAACAAAATTCACTAGCCGAGATCACTGATTCTGCAAAAGCAGATAATTTTAAAACATTTTTGCTACATGGAATTACCGGTAGTGGAAAAACTGAAGTTTATATCGAAGCTGCATCCAAAGTATTAGCACTTGGCAAATCGGTTATCATTGTCGTCCCTGAAATAGCTCTCACTCCTCAATTGATTGATAGATTTCGTGTCCGATTAGGGGATAATATTGCAACTCTACATAGTGGTCTTTCAAAGAGAGTTCGCTGGGACTCTTGGACTGCACTATTAGATGGTCGATGTAAAATAGCTATTGGTGCTCGCTCGGCTATCTTTGCACCATTAATAGATGTTGGTTTAATAATTGTAGATGAGGAGCATGACTCTTCATACAAACAATCAGATGGCTTGCGTTATAATGCTAGAGATATGGCTATTTTAAAAGGCCAGATGAGTAATTGCCCTGTAGTACTTGGCTCAGCAACTCCATCTCTTGAGAGCTACTATAGTGCAAGATCATCTAAATTCTCTTTAACGACCTTAGATAGTAGGTATGCCTCTACAACTCCACTCAATGTTGAAATTGTAGATCTAAGATCATTTAAGCCCTGGGAGATGCCTTCGCAAAATATTTCACCTATACTTCTTAGTGCAGTTGAAAATGCTGTAGCAAAAAGAGAGCAGGTTTTTCTATTGTATAATAGACGTGGTTTTGCGAGTTTTTTACAATGTTTTAAATGCGGCAACTCTGTTCAGTGTCCAAATTGCAGCGTTACCTTCACATATCATCACTTTAAAAACTCTCTAGTATGTCATTATTGTGGACTTACAACATCGCCGATTGAATATTGTACCAGCTGCGTTGAAGCCGGTGATAAGGAACCTGGCACACTGACTAAAAAAGGGAGCGGGACTGAGAAAATATTTGAGGAGATTTGCGATCTATTCCCTGATGCCAAAGTTGATCGATTAGACCGCGATACTGTCGGCACGATTGATTCATACAAAGATATATTAAACAGGGTTCGCTCAGGAGAAACCTCTATCCTAGTTGGGACTCAGATGATTGCCAAAGGACACGATCTTCCAAATGTAACTTTGGTTGGCGTTATTGACTGTGATGTTGGATTGCATATGCCTGATTTTAGAGCCGCCGAAAGAGGGTTTCAATTACTGACTCAAGTAGCTGGTCGTGCTGGACGAGGCAAAAAACCTGGTACTGTTATTTTACAAACACGGATTCCTCATCATCCAAGCATAAAAAAAACAGTAGAAGATGATTATATTGGCTTTGCAAAAATTGAGCTCTCTCAACGTCAGAAACTTGAGTATCCACCGTTTGTGCGCTTACTACGAATTGTTGCAAGCTCCGAAGATGTTTCATTACTCTCACCATTTTTAGAATCTCTAAAAGAGAAAGCTAAGCACATAATTGGAATAAGAAAGCTTGATGTAAAATTATTAGGGCCTTCACCAGCACCCCTTCAAAAATTAAAATCACTTTGGCGTTGGCATATGCTTTTAAAAAGTAAAAGCAGCGTAGCCATTCACAGTGTCCTTAATTATTTACAAAGCAACTGTGCTCGTGACAAAAAGATAAGGGTTATATTTGATGTTGATCCTCAAGACATGTTGTAGAGCATCAGGGAAAACTAAGAGAAAACTAGATTCTACAGACAAGGAAATGCAGGATTTTAGGTTTGAGCAGCGTTATCTAAATCTGAAAATTTTTCGTAAAGCTGAGCATATTCTATGTCTAGAGCATCGTATCTCTTTTTTAAACCAAGATAGTGAACGTTAGTTTCCTCTATTTGAAGTAGCAGTTGCTCGATTTTATCTTCAGCCGATAATAGTTGCGTTTTCATTAACTTTGCATGCTCTAATACCTTAGCTGAAACTTCTATTTCTCCAAGCAGTTCTTCAATGTGTTTTAAAGAATCCTGAATCTCCGATTTAAGCTTATTATTCTTTGATCTTAAGTCAGATTCTCTAGCATTAAGCGCGGCCAACTCCTCTTGAATCTCAATATTACTAGCCTCAAGCTCTCTTTCTATCTCTTCAAGTTCACGTAATCTAGTTTCAACAGTCTCTAATTCTGTTTGAGTAATTGCTATTCTACCATGCTCAGATTTTAACTGATCCTGAGCTTCTCGAAGCTGCTGCACAGCGTAAGCAAGAGCTTCAATCTTTACCATTCCGTCCATCAGCCCCTTCATCTCTGATTGAAGACGCTTTCTCTCGCTGAGTTGCTCTTGTAAGGCTTCAATTACATTCGCTGCTAGATTCTTTTTCTGCGCTGAGAGCTTCCATAATATAAAGACAACGATTGCAGCTTCTAGTATTGCAATGATCGCCAATAATAAAAATGACATTATGAGCCCTCCTTAGTAGGAGTTGGCTGCTTGGTTTCATCGAGAAGTTTTTGCATCTGCTCGTCTAGATCACTTGTAGGTTTTGCTTCAGAACCTGTACTGGAAACTAGATCCTCAATAGTAGCATTTACAGGGATGGCCTCTGATGACGGAGCAATAGGAGGAGCCTCCTCTGCAACAGGTGCCTCCGTTGCTGGTGATTCTTCAGTAGCCACTGGCTCAGGCTGTGCGTCAATAACCTTATTCTCTTCAAGAGCAGAATCAAATTCTGAACCAGAGGTAGTTGCCAGCATCTGTTCAATAGCTTTTTGACTTAAGGCAACATCAGATAAATCAAGTGAGGTTGCCCCCATCTTCTCTTTTAATTTATCAAGAGTCGCAATTATTACAGTAGGAGAAGCATAATTTTCTTCTGCAACAACGACGCTTGAAAGAACTTTCTTTAGAAATTTAATGGCCAGGGCTGCGCAGATTACATTTATAATAGTTAGAATTATGATTCCAAAAAGAGTGCTTCCTCCTGATTCTTTTGATTTACCTACCTCATGGGGATCTTCATGGATTGGCTTGTCAACGGCTCCTGGCATTACAACTGCACCTGTTGGTTTAGTCGTGCTTGTAAATCTAAGAAGATTACTTTGAGTATTTACTGCCCTTCCCCTAATCTTTCCTCCTAAAATCGCGTAAACATCAAACTTGCCTGCTGTAGGAATAATATCAACTGGGATAATAAATTCGCTCTGGTTTTTTCCCCCAACAGGAACGGCGACGTTGTAGACAACATGAGTAGAACTGGTTGATTTTATCTTTAAGGATTTTTCTTTAATTCCAATAGCTAAAGCATCTAGTGTCACTTTAAAAAACTGACCTTGTTGTGACTGGTCATGCGAGCCAATGTCTTCCTTTTTGAGATCTGAATGATCATGCGAATCTTTGCCATGATCATTACCATGATCCTTACCGTGAGACACACTCGATTCAGCTACTTCTCCTTGATAAAGAGAAAGGGTCAACAAACGGGGGGTAACCTTAAAGTTTGCATACTGCTCTCGGGCTAGAGTTTTTCCACGTGCCCCAAGAACAAGCTTATAATTTCCTTCATCTTTAACAGATATCTCTGTTGAGAAAATTCCATCGCCCCCCTCTTTATCTCCATTAAGTCCATCATCATGGAGAGTGCCCTTAAGCACAGGCTCAGAGATCCTATCAGTTGGAATAACCTGAAACGTATATAACAGTGTACTAGATAGCTGAGGTAAAGTTATGGGCTTACGTGATTCAAAAAATTTACCTTCGATTATAAACGGCTCATCAACAGTAACCGACTCATTAGACCACTCAATAGCAAGCTTAAGATTGGTAAGCGCAGTTGCAAAGTTGTCCTTACTTTCAATCCCTGAAACACCCCAATCTCCAGCTATCGGCGAAGTAACAGTAATGACATCGAAATCATCACCTCGAAACCATTTGGTGTTCGCTGGAGCATTACCAACATCATAGCTCTCTCCTGTTGGTAATATTAACGTAATGCCGGTACTCGCTCCTCGATTTACATAAAAAGTTACCTCATCTATCCCTGGATCTACGGGAAAAGTTCGAGAAACTTTACCAACAAATGTAGAGACTGTTTTAACTTGCTCTACTTTCTTTCCGATCTCAACGGCCTCTGAGATTCCAACAAAAGCTGTCTTTAGTCCATCTGCATTAGGGGTGAATTGACTAACTCCCCCTGTCAAAGTTGCTATCTCGGCCAGAAGTTTTTGGTCGGCTAACTCACTAAAAGCCAAAGTATGTACTATTATTCCCTGCCCCTTTAGTAGCGGAATCTCCTTTGAGAATAGAGTTGCTATCTGTGCCTCAGGGGTTGCTAGCTCAGGCTTAGGATCCATTTGACCATCAGAGAGAAGGACAATAACTTTCTGAACATTCTCTCTACCCTGCTTGTTTAGAATATCTCTTGCTAAAGTAAGTCCTGATAATAGATCCGTATACTCACCAGAATCCCCAGCCTTGGGTAGGTCAGCTTGAATAGATTCTTTCTCACTCAAATCGCTTAGAGGCCTGATCTCTTTTGCCCCTTCAGCAAAATCAACAATTGCTATCCGATCCCCACTCTTTAAAGTATCAATAAAAGCTTTAGCTCCCTCATCTCTTAAGCGGGAAGGATCCGTAAGACGCATGCTCCCTGAGGCATCTAATATTAAAACTGCATCTATATTTGAAGTTTCGGACTGCGGATCTAGCTGGGCTTGAAGCTCTAGTCCAATAATTAATGTACAGAAAAAAGCAAAAGACAGTATGATAGCCTTAATCGCTAATATAGAAGAGAACGTTTTGCGTAATCCCAAAATTTCGGCCATCATGATCATACCGAAACTATTGCAGAAAATCTTAACCCTGAAAAGGATAGAGTCTATCTAATGCGCCTATTATACACCATATTTTTTCTACTGTTACCTATGCACCTCTGTTTTGCTGAGGCCAATCCTCCTTTTGAGCTACCTTCTAAAGAAGAGATGAAAAAGCTTCGATCGGCTATCATTTATACCAATCTAGGAAATATTGAATTAGAACTTTATCCTGAGGACGCACCTTGGCATGTCGCTAATTTAAAGTTCAGAGCTGATAAAGGGTTTTATAAGGACACCATCTTTAATCACTTTGAGCCGAATTACCTAATTCAAGGTGGAGAGCGATCAAAGACAAGTGAAAAACCCTCTTATTTTTTACCACCAGAATTTACCGGATTTAAACATGATGTCGGTGCGCTTGGCATGGCCAGGCCTCCTGACAATGCAAATCCCGAAAGGCTCTCTCACAACCGACAATTCTATATTGTCCTTGGAAGTGCGCCTCATATGAATGGTCACTACACTGTTTTTGGACGGGTAAAAAAAGGAATGGATGTAGTCGAGCAGCTGCGTGATGGCGATGAGATAGTAGATCTTAAGGTTTTTGTCAGATCAAGTCAGTCTGGATTCTAAATGATAATCAAATGCCAAAATCTAACAAAGAGATTTAAAAGAGCTACTAAAGAGGCTGGCCTTCTAGGAACACTCAAATCCTTTATCTCTCCGCAACATACTTTGGTTGAAGCTGTTAAGGATTTCTCTATTAACATTGACAAAGGAGAGATGGTTGGTCTTTTGGGCCCAAATGGAGCTGGTAAAACAACGCTAATGAAGATGTTTACTGGAATTATTGCTCCTAGTGACGGTGAAGTTTCTGTCTTAGGATTTGAGCCCTTTAAACGTGACATTGAAT
>CAZFXN010000042.1:0-12773 GCA_964523015.1 uncultured Bdellovibrionales bacterium
TTCTTTCGGGGTTGCTGGCGTACTCGCCAGTGCGTGGGGCTTTCTCCGAGCGTACGGGGCAGTTTCAAGCCACCACGCACGCGGAGCGTGCGACATCATCGGTTTTGGAAATAGGTGCGAGCTTGGTACAATAAACACACCAGTTCCGTTTCTTCTATTTTCCTTCTACCTTGCTGAAATTATTAAGGGATATTTAGGTTCTAGGTTCTTTTTTTTACCTAAAGGACACGTCCATAGACGGCCAATCTTCTAACCCTTCCTTGCGCTTAAAGAAATTTTGAGTATGTTAGGGCCCATTAGAGGGTGTTTAATTTTTTACTTATTTTACCTCGCAATATCTTTGAGCATCTTTGAGCATCTTTGATCACTTTTGAGCAATTATAATGTCTAAGTATTTAGTTATCGTAGAGTCTCCGACCAAAGCGAAGACGATCACCAAGTTTCTTGGGAAAGATTATACAGTTCTAGCCTCGTATGGACATGTAAGAGATCTCCCCAATAATGCTTCTGAAATTCCAGAGAATGTAAAAAAAGAAAAATGGGCCAGGTTAGGTATTAATATAGAGAAAGATTTTGAAGCTCTCTATATTATTCCTTCCTCAAAAAAAGATAGGGTCAAAGAGTTAAAAAATAGTCTTAAAGATGCTGATGAACTTTTGCTAGCGACTGACGAAGACAGAGAAGGGGAATCGATTAGCTGGCATCTACTTGAAGTTTTAAATCCTAAAATTCCAGTTAAGCGATTAGTTTTTCATGAAATTACTAAGGAGGCGATTAAACACGCTATCGATAATGCACGGAGTGTTGATGAAAACCTTGTACGGGCTCAGGAGACAAGACGGCTTGTCGATCGATTGTACGGGTATTCAGTAAGTCCGCTTCTTTGGAAAAAAATGGCTCCGCGCCTAAGTGCTGGTAGAGTGCAAAGTGTTGCTACACGACTATTAGTCGAGCGTGAAAGGGAGCGCATTAAGTTTAAGCAGGCAAGTTACTGGGATCTTAAAGGCCTTTTTAAAAAGTTAGCTGGTGACGCACTGCCATTTGATGGGGAGTTAACTCATGTTTCAGGAAAACGAGTCGCAACTGGTAAAGATTTTGAGCAGGAAACTGGGAAATTAAAGGCCGCTGACGAGGTTGTACTTCTCAGTGGCGAGAAAGCCCAGGAGTTACTAAACAAGATTGGAAAGGAAACCCCGGTTGTTACAAGTGTTGAGGAAAAACCATACACTCAAAAACCATCCGCCCCATTTACAACTAGTACATTACAACAAGAGGCTAACCGCAAACTTAGCTTTGCAGTTAAGCGTACCATGTCTATTGCCCAGCAGCTCTATGAGAACGGATTTATTACCTACATGCGTACTGATTCAACTACTCTTTCTAAAGAGGCTCTAGATGGATCGCGTAAATTAATTGCCGCTGAATTTGGGCAAGATTATTTAAGCCCAGAAGTCAGAACATATCAGACCAAAGTTAAAAACGCCCAAGAAGCTCACGAAGCTATCCGTCCAGCCGGTCAAGATTTTGTTCATCCTGATACTGTAAAAGCAAGACTCGGACCTGAAGCGATGCGTCTTTATGAATTAATATGGAAGCGGACATTAGCTTCTCAGATGAAAGATGCTCACGGAACAAGGATTTCAGTAAAGATTGAGTTAGGAGAAGCACAATTTAGAGCTTCTGGAAAAACGATTGCATTTCCTGGATTTTTACGGGCTTATGTAGAGGGCAGTGATGATCCTGAGCAGCAGTTAGCTGACCAAGAAAAGGTACTTCCAAAGTTAACTGAAGGGGAGAAGTTAAAGGTAGAGAAGATGGATGCGCTTGAGCATTTTACTTTACCACCAGCTAGGTACACTGAGGGAAGTCTTATTAAAGAGCTTGAGCGAAGAGGAATCGGACGACCAAGTACTTGGGCAACGATCGTTGATGTAGTGCTTAATAGAGCATACGCATACAAAAAGGGAGCAGCCCTGGTTCCAACTTTTATCGCCATGGCAGTTACTAATTTAATGGAGCAGTATTTTACTACGATTATTGATTATGAATTTACCGCCCGATTAGAGGATGATCTTGATAGTATCGCTGCCGGAGAGGCCGAAAGTTTAAATTATCTAAAATCATTTTATTTTGGAAATGGACATGCTGGTCTTAAAGCTCTTATCGAAAAGGGCGAAGAGACAATAGATCCACGTATAGTTTGTGGCGTACCAATCGGTAAAGAAAATGGTGGCAAAGATAACGGTGGTAAAGATATAGAGGTACGAATCGGTAGATACGGACCGTTTGTTACTGATGGTGAGAATAGAGCAAGTTTACCTGATGGGATCGCTCCAGATGAGATGACCCTTGAAAAAGCAAGGGATATTTTAGTTGAAGCTGCTAAAGGACCTCAAACTTTAGGAAACGATCCAGAGACACAGAAACCCGTTTACGTAAAAAACGGCCGCTTTGGTCCGTACGTTCAATTAGGTGACATGGTTGAGGGTGAGGATAAACCAAAGATGGCCTCTCTTTTACCAGGCATGACACCTGATTCAGTTACATTTGAAACAGCACTAAAAATTCTCTCCTTTCCAAAAGTTTTAGGAAAGCATCCAGAATCAGGGGAGGATATAAACGCTTCAAATGGTCGGTATGGTCCATATATAAAGTGTGGCACTGATACTAGAAGTATTCCTCAAGATGAGATGTCATTACTTACGCTGACCTTAGAGCAAGCATTAGATCTATTATCAAGACCAAAGACTAGACGAGGAGCATCAGCAGTAAAAGCTGCACCGTTAAGAGAATTAGGCAAACACCCAGTTAGTGAATTGCCACTAGTTATTAAATCAGGACGATTTGGCCCGTATGTTACTGATGGGACAATTAACGCATCATTACCGCGTGGAGTTGATATTGAATCTCTCAGTATGGAAGAGGCAGTGAATCTTTTGGAAGCTCGAGCCGCCAGAATTTTAGCTGATGGTGGTGTCTCTAAAAAGAGAAGGGGTGCAAGAGGAGGGAATAAATCAAAAAATCCTAAGACCACAAAAAAAGCAAAAACTGCTAAGCCTAAAAATGCGACTTCTAAGAAAAAAACATCAAAAAAAGTAACTCAAGACACAGAAGAAACTACATAAAGGAGCTCTTATGAATGAATATGCTGGCATCTTGATAATGGCGATTGTTGTGGCCGGGTTTTTGGTTACGATGCTCGTCCTATCAAGTATCTTGGGTCCCAAAAATAAAACAGTTACAAAGATGCTCCCCTTTGAATGTGGATCTGTTTCAGTTGGTGGCGCTAATCAGCGATTCAATGTTCAGTTCTATCTCGTTGCCATGCTTTTTATCCTTTTCGATATCGAAATAATCTTTATGTATCCTTGGGCAGTGAATCTTGAAGCCTTAGGTTGGGCTGGATTTGTTGCGATGTTTTCGTTTATGTCGATCCTGTTAGTTGGTCTAATTTATGTTTGGCGAAAGGGTGCCCTAGACTGGAAATAGACCGGATCTCTTTTGCACATGATAAGCTGTGATTAGAAGAATACTCACTTACTTCATAATAGTAATACCGGCGGTATTGTCGGTTCTAAATATAGTTCCGTTTACCAAAATCCACTGGGCCTTTGAGCTTAATCGAGAGTTCTCTTTTCATTACCTAATATTAAATCTTATTGCAGTGCTGCTAACTCCATTTCTTTTAAAGGGGAAAGAGATCGGGGTTAAGTTAGGAGTGGTGACTATTCTACTTTTGCTTATCTCCTTTACTGGAAGTGTTTTACGACCTTTTTATTTTGAACCAGTGACTTTAAAAACCCCGACTACTCATGCAATTCCTTTCTCTATCCTTTACGGCTCTATTCAAAGTAGCGAGACAGAGGATGATTGGTTACATAGTTTAGTTTACGATAAAAACCCGACCTTTATCGGATTACGCGGTGTCAATCTACTGGAGCGAGAGCAAGCCATTGCAAAGCAGCTTTATCCATATTCGGTTACTGATTTAGGGTATGATTCATCATACGGGAAAGCTGGTATTGGCATATATTCTCGTTTACCAATAGTGGAGCTAACAGAGGGAGATCCAGGCAAAGGTGTAGTCATGGCTTCAGTTAAGGATCCAAGTTTTAAGGATCTTGTTTTAGTTTTGATTGATACACCAAGTGGATGGAATGAAGATGATATCTATGATCGGAAAGTTTTATTAAAACGGTTAGCCAGCTATTTTCGACAAAGAGAGGATAATGTCATCCTATTCGGTAATTTTGCCACAACTCCGTTTACTTGGGATTACAAACAGTTTCAAAGTGAGGGGGTTTTTTTAGATGCGGCTTATGGACATGGTTATTTAAGCACAACTAGCGAGCTTGGGCCGTTAGGATATTTTCCACTTGATTATTTTCTTTATGCTGGGGATCTCTCCGTTCGTGAATTTACTCTGCCAAAGCGGGCAAATAATCGTTCTGCACTATTTGGGAAATTTGCGATCTGGTAGAGTAGACGGACTTATTATTGGATAGGATACAGTGCGCAAATTTCGCTAAAATTAATATAGGGCACAGGTCCGCACATACCCAGCATTACACCGTTGTCACTGATCTTGCTCGCCAGGGTTACGTTTAAATTCGAAGTTGAAAGTAAATCATTGAGAACATCAAAGGTAATTGTTCCGGAGGGACCAAGTTTCCACCGGATAGCTTTACGTATGAAATCAAATGCTGGATCTTCAGTAGGATAGTAGACGACCCCAACGATTTCGTTCCGAATATTTATATCCCACGCTTTTGATGAGATTGCTCCGGCTGGCAATGGAAGGTTGAGGGGCACGCCATTTTTCCAGATGATCCCTCTAAATTGAGATCCTCCATTAAACGTTTTTGTTCCAATAATTATGCCTCGATCATTAACAGCTTCTGCCCAAACTCCTAAGTAGTAGCTTTCATCAATTAGATCCGGCAAAAAAGTCATTGAGTTAGGCGCACCTGCTTGGGCAATAAAACTTCTTTGCGATGGATATCCCAAATGGTGATCCCATCCGTATCCAACTACTAGACCTGAATTATTTATATCACGTGCAAACATTGAAGCGTTAGAACTACTTAGATCTACAATGTTGGTTCCGGGATTCCAACTAAACGGTTTTAACTGATTACTTCCATTAATAGAAGTTCCAACAATCACACCAGAATTATTAATAGAGGTCGCGTTAGAACTGCACCCACCAAGTGTCGGAATGGCTTCAAATATGCCGTCATATTTTACAAAAAAGGAAGTATTGTAGCTAGTGCATCCTGAAATACTGACAGAGGCGAGATAATCTAATGATGAATTTATTGCAGGGATGGAATAGTTATTGGAACCTGCAACTGGGGGAAGAAAAGTCAGCGCTCACATTGAAAAGATGCGAAAAAAGGCGTAACCCAAGCTTCTCAGATTGGGCTGATACAGAGTTTACTGTTGCAAGTGATAATAAGAGCACAAATGGGAAGAGAGAAAATCGTCGGACAAGCATATTATGGCTCAAAGAATATAAACGTACTTCTGGCCAATAGAATCGGACAATAACTCCAAATTCTTAAATAAAAATCTGCACTATTTGGTAAATTTGCAATCTGGTAGAGTTTCGGCAACTATTTTTGGTTGATCTTCTTCAAGCTCCCAAAGCTTTACATATTTTAAATAAGTAGCAATTGATTCATTTATCGCCACTATAAATCCAGCTCGCCCTTCAAGAAATCCTTTTTTAAGGAAGTAAAACTTAAAGAATCTAAAGAGTGGATTAAGAAATAAGTTTAAGAACCAAAAATTTTTCCCTTGAGCTAATAAAGATCTGGCGGAATTAAGACTAAATTTATTTACCCGATCTATCTGATCGGTTATGTCATGATAGGTATAATGATAAAGTGCACCACTTAGATTTCTAACTGGACCTTTGACTAGAGCTTTTTCATGAGGGTCTAACCCCCCCCAGCTAGCTAGATTATTACGTAAGAGACGTAGCCTATACTCCGGATACCATCCGCCCTTATCCCACCATCGATCAAGGAAGCGGACTACTCGAGATACTCTGTATCCAGCATACTTAGTTTGAAAAGGGGTGCTATCAAGCATGACTTCCTCAATGTTAGCCCGGAGTTCATCCGAAACTTCCTCATCCGAATCAATATTAAGGATCCATTCATGTGAGCATTGAGTAAGAGCAAACTGCTTTTGGGCAACGTGTCCAGGCCAAGGACGGGAAACAATTTTTACATTTGTAAACGTTTTACAGATCTCAAGAGTTCGATCAGTTGATCCACTATCTATAACTGTAATTTCATCGCACCACAGGATACTCTTAAGAGCACGGGCTATGTTTTCCTCTTCATTATAACAGATGATAAATGCACTTAATGGCTCTCTGTATCTAGTAGAGCGTTGTAGAGACCTATCCTTACTTAATTCATGATTTAAAGCTTGGCATACAGTTTGACTGGTTAAGTCCTTATTAATTGTCAGGATACGGAGGGAAGATCTAAATGGTTGCCATCTTTTAGGATGCATTGACTTTAGATCTGGATAAAGTGCGATACCAGGAACTCCAGCTACCGAAGCTAAATGGGTTACTCCTGTCGATGGGCCTACATAACCAGAAGCATTTTTTAAAACTCCAAGAAGTGTCTCAAACTCAGAAATTTGTAGATTTTTAATATTCGAAATATCTTTTAGTTGGTCTAAAATTTCTTTTAATAAATCTTTCTCTGCTGGCCCACCAATAAACAAAACATCATAAGCTTCGTTTCTTGAGATCTCCTTAGCTAAATCAATCCACCCACTACTAGGCCAGGGAGTAGCCGAGACACTAACTCCAGGCATTAAAACAATATAGGGCTTTGAATGTTTAAACTCAGTAATAGATTTAAAGTCATTGATTGTTACAGTTTCAGTTAAAGGCACAGAAGCTAAACTTGGATCAACCAACTGCATTAAGCTCCAATTGTATTCAGCCTCATTCATCTTGGCGTAGGAGCGTCTTAGGATCTTACTTTTATTATAAATAAAACTAAACCACCTGGCGGCATTACCGATCTTTACTGGAATTGGTGGAGCTACATATTGACGAGCTATTTTAAACTTTGCCATTAGATCAACAACAATATCGATCTTAAGCTGACTAATATCCTCTCCAACCTGAACGCATCCATCGATAAAGGTGATATTTTTGACAAGAGGTAAAGTATACTCAGAAACGTGGAGATAGATCTTAGAATGAGGCAATATTTTTTTTAGTTGCTTTGCTCCATGTAAAGCTAGCACTACATCCCCAATCTTGTCAGGTCGTGAGATTAATATTTTTAGTTCTGTTTCAGTCACCTTTTTTAGTCACCTTTTTCAGCCACAATTTATTTTTTTCTTGGTATATCGCTAACTACTGGAAAGAATTTTTCATCCCATGCTCTAGTAGCTCCTGACTGTCCTTGATAATTGCCACGACCTTTCTCCCCGTAAGCGATATCAGGTTCAGATTCCATGCCCATAAATACAAGTTGAGCAGATCTCATACCGGCCTGTAATTTTCTTGGGTAAGGTCCTAAATTTTGCAGCTCCAAAGTAATCTGGCCCTGGAAATTGCAATCGATCCAACCGCTCAAGCTATGATTAAGCCACAGCCGCCCAAGGGTACTTTTTAGTTTAAGATCACAGACCACGTTTCTTGGAAGTTTGATATATTCCTGAGTCGTGGCTAATACTACCTCCCCAGGAAATAAAATAATAGATTCTGCTTTAAACTCTTCTGGCTCTCTGGTTGGACAGATCCAATGATCTCCGATCGTAACATCGTAGCTAGCAGGATTTATCTGCTCAGGATTAAAAGGATGGATACCCCCAGATTCTGCAAAGGCTCGGATCCAATGGTCAGGTTTTATCACGCAGTGTTACTCCTAAATTGGGTAATTAATGAGTGTACATTTGTATAGAACACTGTAAGAATTAACAAGTCTAACAGGATATGCTATACTATATGGATCCCTATGAATGATGACAAACTTTTTAACTCTATTTTACTCATAGAAGATGAACCAGCCCATGTACTCCTGATTAAGCGGGTTTTGATTAAGTCTTCCTCAATAGTTACAACTGCTAGTTCTGTTGCTGAAGGTGTCAATCATCTTAAAAAAGGCAGCTTTGATCTTATCATTACCGACCTAAATCTACCCGATAGTAAAGGGGTCGATCATATTGAACTTTTAATAAAGATGGGTACAGACAAGCCAGTATTAATGCTGACCTCTTCTAATTCTATTAGTGATGCCGTAAAGGCTATGCGTCTTGGAGCATCAGATTTTATAGTTAAAAATTTTGATGATAACTTTGAAGAGATGTTTGGATTAGCTTTAGCCCGTGTGCATGCAGCTCAAGAGTTGCGGTTACAGAAAAAGAAATTAGAACGTGAAATGGCAGCACTTCGAGTCGCTGTTGAAAATGGGCAGGATGGCATGTCTGTAGTTAGCTCAAAAGGGGAGTTCCATTATCAGAATTCATCATTTCAAAATCTTATTAATAAAACTGGTGGCACTGAAGGATCTCTGTTTGATGCCTTGGGAAGTTGTATTAAAGGGCAAGAAAAACTAATTGAGGATTTAAAAGGAAAACTTTTATCGCTTAGTCCCGGTGCAGTTTGGAGTACTGAGATCTTGATTAAAGAGGAGATAGATAATGCCTTTGATCTACATCTTTCAGTAATTGACTTGGATGTTAATCAAACAAATCGCTGCGTAGTTTGGATCCGTGATGTTAGTGAGAGAAAACGAAGGGAGAGATTCCAAAAAGAGATATTATCTACCACTACTCATGATTTAAAGGGTCCACTTGGGGCGATCGCACTATGTGCTGAGATGTTACACGATATGGTGCCAGCACCGGAAAAGGCCCAGCAATTAATTATGCGAATTAATTCCTCCTCAAGGGGAGCTATAAGTCTGATTGATGAATTTCTCAGTGCTAGAAGGATCCAGGAAGGGACTTTTGTACTTCAACCAGCAAAACAAGATGCGATCAAGATAGTTCAGTCTGTAGTAGATGAATATAAAGCAGTTTCAACATCACGGGAGATTAATCTTAAGTTCATTGCAGTTGGAAAAGAGAAAGAGGCATGCATTGATGGACTTGCACTTACCAGAGTTGTTGGAAACTTAGTGTCAAATGCACTTAAGTTTACACCAGCTAATGGTACAGTTTCTGTTGAGTCCACTATAGTTGATGGCAGTCTGACTATTACAGTTACTGATACTGGCTCAGGAATGGAACCATCAGAGGTGCAAAGAATTTTTGAAAGATATAGCCGTCTAAGTAAGCATACAGGAATTCAGGGAACGGGCCTTGGACTTTATGTTGTAAAGAATATAGTAACCTCACATGGCGGTGCTATAGAGGTTACCAGTCAGCCAGGTGAGGGGAGCTCTTTTAGAATATCATTCCCTGCAGAGCCCCCAGTCAACGATAAAGGGCAGATTCTATGCCTGGATTTTGCCTAATTGGGCCTGCTATAGCTGAGTATAATTAAACTTTTCAATTCTCAAAAAAAATGCTTTGATCTCGTCACCGGCTCGCTTCTTTCTGATCTTAGCTACATTTCAGATTTCAGAATAGGAAGTCAGGTTGCAGAATAATAAATAGTTTAATAAATAATGTAAAGTTTAGGTTACTGTTATGAAAAAGATCTTCCTTGCACCGCTTATCTTATCATTTGCTTTAGTTTTTTTTACAGGATGTGCTCCACGTGGTGAAACTAAAACTCTTGAAGAGATCTTAGATTTAGCAAAAACAAGAATGACAAAGGCGGAGCTTGATCAGGATGGTGCCGTCCCCCAAAATGTTTCTATTTTAAAAATGTCTCTTGAGAAAGCGTTAACTGAGGTTGAAACTAAGCCTAATGAAGCAGCAGTATTATTTGTTGAAATTAGTGACAGCATCTCGACTTTGATACCACATGCAGGAATAACTAGTCGGGCAGCACTTAATGAGTTGGCTAAACAATATCGAGAGCTTGGCACTAATAAGTCAGTTACCAGTGATCAAGTTAAGTTAATAGTCTCTCGTACATACCATGCTGTAGCGAGCGAATTAGAAACAACAAAATTTACCCTTTAGTTGTTGAGCTTTTGAATTGTACGGCTTAGATCGAGAGATTTTCCTAGCTCTATGAGCGGTTCTCTATTTGCACAGGTCTTAGTGTAAAGGTTCAGTATTGCTCCTTTGGTTAGAGTTACAAGTAAGGAGCAGGCCCCAGTCTTATGATAGAAGACCTTACCTGATAATGAGTCGATTTCAATATTTTCAACCTGCTCGACCACAAGATCTGGTGGTTGAATCTGTCTAAATTCCTTATATAGACCCATTGTGCTTGCAGATACAGATTGAGGCTTTGGAACGTAAATCGTCATATAGATTTTATCTTCGCTTTCACTATTTAGAATAGCAAATTGTGCAGACGCACCTATAAATCCCTTATCTGTTATAAGCTCGGTTCGGCCTCTTTTAAATTGTCCTGATCCGGTTCCAAGCCAAGAGAGTAGAGGCTTGATTCCGTTTTTACCTCGAGTAAATAATTTTAAATATTCGCTAGTCCCTTGATAGTCAGAGAGATCGGTACGAGATAGAGATCCACCTTTTTTAAAATTTTTGTATCTTTCAGAGGATATTAAATCGTTGATTCCCTGTGCTGATAAAGTAGTAGCTAGGAGGAGCGTAGCAATAGAGAGTCTTAAAATTAATTTTTTTCTTTCCATGGTAAAAAGTATTTTAATCGTGCCTAGTTTGAGCAGTTTCTTCAGGTTCTCTCGTATTATTGAGTCGTTTTCTTAAACGCCCAAGTCGTGATGCTGGACCTTCTCCACGACTCATACAGAATTCTAAAATTGTATTAATGAGCTCCTCATCGGTCCCTTTACAAAATGTCTGGGCCAACTCTGCTGTACGCATAAATCTACGCATCGCACCTGGCAACTCTTTAAGTGCAGTATCAAATTCACGTGATTGTCTAAGTAATGTAGCAACGGTATCAAGGGCCGATATCATTACAGCAACTAAAGCCTCATTTCGATCTTTAGCATATAATACTATCTCTGACATAGGCTCACCCTTTGCCGCCCAGATCATAGATTGTTCCACAGTATCGATAGTGAAGGGTTTTACTAGAAATCCTTTTGCTCCAATTACAAAGAGATCAAAAACGTCATCGACTCTTGGAGAATCTGACATAGGGATAGCGATCGTTTCATTGTCTTGTACCAAAAGTTGCCTCAAAAAATCATCTGGACGGACATTTGTTTTCTTAGAATCAAAAAAAACGTAGTGGTATCGTCTCTCTTTGAGTCTTGTAAGAGCTTGACCATGGGTAGGTACGTCACTAATAATTTTAAATCCAAGAGTTCTAACAGCACTTCTAAGATTGTTTCTAGCATTTCCGTCTGGTTCAATTATTAAGACGGCACAAGATTTAATCTCTTGAGGAGAGATCATATGAGGGTTGTTAGTGCTCCCTGCTTGTTCAAGAGATTTAGAGTTGTTCTCGTTTTCTGAGCTCATTGCTTTTTTTAATAAATGCCAAGATTACTGCTAGCTGTTCCCGCACTGTAAAGTATCGTCATTAAGCCTAACCACCTTTATTAACTGAATGTTTAATAAGTAGTCAGAGTAACTATTTGAAAATATTGCTTTAATATCTAGCATTTCTTTAATTTAGAGCTAGAATTCTTTCGTTTAAAGATGGGTATATAGTTTTAAGTGGAGTTCCATTTTTATCACCTAAGTTACTTAATCTACTTAGAAGGAGTGCCCCTTTTTTTCTATCAAAATTATGGGTAGCTAAAAGCTTTAGAGCGTACTGATCTGCCTCTTTCTCTCTTTGTATAAACTCAGCCATTGTATTTGGTGCAGGCAATTTAGAATGCTTTAAGAATAGATGACCCAATTCATGAGCGATAACAAAGGCAAACTCGTCAGATGAGGATATCTGATCAATTAAACCTATAGAGATTAAAAGGTGATTGTGTTTATGTGCAAACGCGTTAGGAATTTTTTCATTGACGATTCTAAGATCTGGATATCCACCAAGAGTTCTAGACACATCATCCCCAACAAGTTCATGAATTATATCGTTAGCAAGTAGTTGCCATTTAACTGGTGGAGCAGTTATTTCAGTGGTTTTACTTTCAAGGAATACATTTTTTGAATATTGATAATCTAAGAGTTTTAAGGAACTATTATTCGAATCAATAGTTGGTCCGAGTAGTGATTGTCTTTTAAATTCATCATCGCAATGTAAATTCTCAGAGGATGAGTGGAGTATAGAATCAAATTCAGATGAGGACTCAGCAAATAAAAACCCCACTGGAAATAAAACCAACATTAGAACGACAACCGTGGATTGACTAAGCTTCAAACTCAGATAAAACCCAAAAAACAAGAAAAAAGTTAAAACCTAAAGCTGTGACACTCACCAGCTTCTAATACATATTTTACCCTAAATTTAAGATCTTATAAAACGAATATGTTAGAATAGTTATTCGACTTTCTTGGTAACTAGTTATATACTCAGCGAGCGGAGGTTTTACCGACATCGTAAATTAAGATCGCTGAGTATATCAGCTCAATTTCGCCAGAAATTGAGCCAAATAATAAATACCAAAGCATTATTAAAAATTCTGCCAAGCCGAAGGCTTGTCAGGAAACCAGCAAAACCTGCTATGCTTTGGTATACTCTCGGGTCTCAATGTCTGCTAAAGAGTGAAGCAATTAAGCAATTA
>CAZFXN010000042.1:12873-23927 GCA_964523015.1 uncultured Bdellovibrionales bacterium
GCAATTAGGCAATGAGGGACATGAGCCAATTAAAGGACCCCCTCCCATTAAAGAATTATGGAAAAGAAAGCAGAGAGAAAAGCAGAGAGAAAAGTAGAGACGAGAAACGAGATGCAGCGAATCCTGACCTCTTTAGATGAGCGCTGGGTAGGTGCGGCCAGTCGTGAACTGTGTGGGAAACTAAATACATTAGTAGAAACAAAGATAGGGCAGGGTGTTGATCACATCCTCGCTTGGACTAAATTTTTCCCTGGTGAGGCGGATCTCTCAAGTTTTATCGTTTCTCAACTCGGTCAAAGAGAAGTTTACTTTCCTCGTTCAATGCCAGATCGTTCGATGAATTTTATCTCAGTTGGTAAAGATTGGCACCTTGATGTCGAAACAGGTTTGTATGGTATCCCTGAACCAAAAGACAGTGCAGGGGATGCGTATGATATGGCCAATGCACATAAGACGCTTGTAATAGTTCCAGGTATTGCTTTTGATAAGTTAGGGAATCGGCTTGGTCGAGGCAAAGGATACTATGATCGATTTTTAGGGGCATCCGAGATGCTTGGCTGTATAAAGATAGGGGTTTGTTGGACTTTGCAGATTATAGATAAGGTGCCGATCTCTTCTAGAGATATTGCAATGGATTGGATCTGTCATGAGGATGGTTTCTTTTCTACTTCAGAAAATTAAAGACAATTATTATGACTAAAAAAAGTTTGAAAATCCTTGCTTTCGGTGATGTTGTTGGGAGAACTGGTCGCGAGGCTCTATCCAGCACTGTTGCTAAACTTCGAGCAAAACATAATGCCGATCTTGTTATCGCTAATGGCGAGAATTCAGCTGGTGGTGCAGGGATTGATGAAAAGTGTGCTGTAGAGATTCACAATGCTGGTGTTGATGTTATCACCTTAGGAGATCATACTTGGAATAAAAAAGAGATCCATGCTTACCTGGATAAAAAGGAGAATTTTTGTATTCGTCCTGGAAATTATCCTGAAGGCGCATCAGGGAACGGATACACAATAATCAATCGAGCTGGAATTAAGATAGGTGTTATGAATGTAATGGGGAGGTTGTTTATACAACACTTTTTGGATTGTCCATTTCGTACAGCTGATAAATTATTGGCTGGTCCGTTAGCTGAGGCAGATATTGTTATCTGTGACATGCATGCCGAAGCGACTTCAGAGAAGCTTGCATTAGGTAATTATTTAGACGGACGGATCTCTCTCATGTTTGGAACTCACACTCATGTACAAACATCCGATGAGCAGATTCTTCCTAAAGGTACTGGATACATCTCTGATTTAGGGATGTGTGGTCCAAAAAATAGTGTGTTGGGGCTTGATACTGATATATCAATTAACCGTTTTATCACTGGCATGAAGTTTTCTTATAAATTAGGCGATGGAGATGGGAAGATCTCAGGAATATTTGCCGAAATAGATATTGCCACAAAGAAAGCAATTCACATCGAACGATTAGGGCATCCCGACTAAGATTTCCTATTTAAGACTTTTCTCTGCTTCTAGGATTTTTATTATATCAAGAATTTTTCTTATGCTGAATGGTTTTTCAAGATAATGATCTGCTTGGAATTCGTAACCCTCAAGAATATCACCGGTATCATCATTGGCAGAGAGCATGACGACAGGTAGTGATTCAGTTTTGTTAGTTCCTTTAATTTTTTGAAGAACATCAATGCCATTCATGTCAGGCATCACGAAATCAAGAATTACCATATCCGGACTCTCAGTCGTGCCATTAAGCTTAGCGAGAGCCTTTTCACCGGAATCAATAACCTCTATGTTATGACCGTGTGCTGTCAAAAAATCGTTAACAATGGTGCCAACGACTGGATCATCATCTACAACTAATATCTTCATAACGGGCAGAAATCTGATAAGATTAGCGCGTTAACAGGACTAAAAGAACAACACCATCAGGGGCACCTTTAATATCGGTACATTATGAGCTCAACTTTAGCGACTAGACGAAGGTTTATTAGGATTTTAGGGGGAGTTACCTTGGCAATCCTTGGTTTTTTGGGGTGCAAAAGAGGTGGTCATAAAGGGGGAAACACACCCATTCCAATTAAAATCACTGAGCTAAGTGCCCTTAAGGAGGGGCCTAATTACTTTATTGTAGAGAGGGCAGTCCTCTTTAAAAAAGGCCCAGAGGTAACAGCTCTCAGCTTAGTTTGTACACATCAAGAATGCCTACTTAGGCCATCGAGTGATAATGGGGGGTTTGTCTGCCCATGTCATGGGGCTACTTTTGATAATACCGGACGGGTACTCACTGGACCTGCTACGGTTGATCTAAATAGGCTACCAGTGATTATCGATGAAGTTGGGAATGTACTGGTTCAATTTCCTGGCTAGTGCTGAATGCTTTTTTTATAGCAGCGGAAAGCGTATCCATATCAAAAGGTTTGTTGATAATTGTAGCATCGATCTCATCAGCAACAGAGGAGCCGTATCCGGTCATTACCAAAGTTTTACAATCTTTGTTTAGACTCTTAAGCTGGTCAATGAGATCACTTCCAGCCAGCCTTGGAATAACATAATCGACTAAAATAAGATCAAACGGCTCTTGCTTTGCAAGCTCAATAGCATCTTTGCCATTATCACAACTAACAACTTTGTATCCTAGCTCAGTAAGCATGTAGGCGGTTAGCTCCCTAACATTTGGTTCATCCTCAACAACAAGGATTCGTTGACCGGTTGGAGGAGGAGGAGGCTCAGTGCCATTAACTTTTAACACTGGTGCAATCTCTACATTCTTATTTAGCTCTTCAGCTTCAAGTTCAACTAGTGGGAGATAGACGGTGATTATTGTGCCTTTTGTAGGATGACTCTCAGCAGTTAAAAAACCATCATGAGCACGTACAATAGTAAATACTATTGATAGTCCGAGTCCAGTACCATGATCAGAAGTTGTGGGATCGAAGGCTTTTGCAATGACGTTTCTATTCATTCCGATACCGTGATGCTCTACACGTAGGCGACTAAATTTTCCGGGTTTAACTCCTATTGGTAAGGAAGTTACCTCCTGGCTAATGCTTTCGGTATCTATTCTTATTTTAATTTCACCTGTTCCCTCAGTGTATGCTTCTCGTGCGTTTAGAATTAGATTCGTTAAGAGTTGACCAAATAATACAGGATTACACCAAGAGCCAATTCTCTCTTCATCAACAACAGAGGATGTTGAATAGGTAAGATCATAGTTTGCACCGACAAGCTTTCTTAAGATTACCAATTTGTCATTGATTAACTTAACTATATTAACTTTTTGTACCTTACCGGCACTACCATCAGTAAAATCAAGTAGTCCTTGAACAGTTTGAGCCGAGTATTTTGCAAACTCTACGATCTCTTTTAGCGCTTTTTGAGCATGACTAGGATTAAAAGAATCACTTGTTGCAATGCTGGCTTTAGCTGTGATAGCGGCTAGAGAGTTATTAAACTCATGTGCCAAACCATTCATTAAAGCACCGACAGATTCAAGTCTCTGAGCTTTCACAACACCAGATTCAAATGTACGTCTCTCTGAAATATCGCGAATACATAGGATTACCGTATCAGGTTCCCCATTTGAGAGCATATCTGTAGCAGGAGAAGATACCCGGGCAGATATTTCAAAGTATCTTAGTTTATTTGGTAAAGAGTTCAATTTTAATTCTTGAAAACGTGGCCCAGTAGCAAGGGTTTCTTCAGCCATTGTAAGAAACGGTTTTACCCAAGCTTCTGAGATACCTAACGCATCGATCCGTTTACCTGGATAGTCATCTACCTTGACTCCTACCATTTCGATGAACTGCTTATTTGCAAAATAAACTGTTCCACGAATATCGATAACGCATACTCCCTCTTTCGAAGGCTCTTCATTATGGGATTCTTCATCTATCATAGAGGCAGTATCAGGTACTTGCTGAGGTCTACGCCACATACCCTTTGTAGAATCTCTTCTTTCAGCTTTGTTTTTTCTGCGCCAATGCTCAGTAGAAAGTCCAGAAAATGTTGAGGTATCTTCTCGTTTTCGTAGAGTATCACGAGAAAGAGAGTGAAAATTATCTAGTAAAAATTGCGCTACAGAATAACCTAGTGCTACAGAAGCAAATTGTATAGTCGCTACCCATAGTAAAAGATTCCAAGTAGTCATCCAGGCAGGTGTGGACCAGCTATATCCTAAACATAGCGTGCCAATAGCGATCGCAGAGATTACATGGCTTGATAGTGCGGTTAAAGGGACATGGCGTGGAGTTTCAGTTAGCCTGCACCAGATACTTGCACTCAGTAATAGAAGGCCAGCGATAGTGGCACATATCATATCTGACCAAAGTATCCATGTATCTTGTACTGGTAGAAGTAATCGTTGATCATCAGTTAAAACAAACTCACTAACTGGTCCCAATGCACAGAGCCAGACGAGCATCACTAAAGATGTTCCATTTACACGGTTGGTTTTGCGTGTAACCAATCCAACAGTGATTGCAAGGACTAAGAATCTTAAAAGTTCACCAGGAGCATCTGCATAAACTGAGAATGGAAAAGCACCAACTAAAACAGATACCAAACCACCCCATGCTCCAAGAGCGATGATCGAGCAGAAGATAAAAATATTTCCAAGATGGAGTTTGAGTTCTGGTCCCCAAAGTACAAGTAAGGATGCATTGACTAAGAGCGCGGCGAGTCCTAATAGACCAGCTCTATACAGTCGTTGCGTATAATTATTTATTCGCACTTAGAAACCTCTCTAACAAATCTAATCACCACACCGATGGTTTAAAAACCATCAACTCAGAATAGCTTGTGTGGCGAATCCCCTTAGTCGTCTTTTGGACCCTTCCCTCTTATTGGAATAACGGCAGAGTCCTTGAAATTGTTTAATAAAGTTTTTAATGGATCGCTTAAATGAGAGATAAATCTGTATCTTATAGAACCTCTCTAACAAAAATTCCTAGATATATCAGTGAGTTTGCTTATTGAGATAAAGAAAATGATTTATTAATTTTTTGTTAAAAGACCACCCCTAAATAAGCTCTAAATAAGAGGGAGAGCACTATTTGTAAGATTGGGATAAGACCTTTCCCTCTTAATCATAGGCAAATGCAGAAATGGCCATAAAGATTTGTCATTGCCGGTTTATTCAAATCAGACTACAGTTTCTATGGGGATCTGTCGTCAAACCCTCAGATTGATTACCAAATAGATAGTGAAAAATAGATAGCGAGAGAGACATATATGAAGACTTGTATAAAATTATTATTGGTTAGTGCTTCAGTGATCGTTGCGTCAAGTTCGGTGATGGCGCAGGAATTTTTTCCAGAAGACACTGGGCTTGCAAACTCTGCATATCATACTACCCCACGATTTAGATCTTCTGAGGAGCATCCACTCAGGATCCTATCTTATATCTTTACTCCATTAGGTTGGGTTATCCGCGAAGGTGTTACTAGACCTCTAAGTTATTTTGCCTCATCAACTGAAACCACTAGAAGTGTTATGGGCTTTAGAGAGCCATTTGATTACAGAAGACCAGAATGCTTTAGCGCAGATGATACAACTCCAGACTGCCGGTCGATCTCACCATTTAATTACGATGACGTTGCAAAAGGCGGGGATAAAGGAGATGTCACAGCTTGGGATGCTGCTGCAGAGCGACATGTTTATTTTCCAGATGTTAATTTTGAGTATGACAAAGCAGTATTAACCGATCTTGGTCAAGGTAGACTTAGACAGATCGCAAATCTCTTATCCAAAGAGCCAGGTTTAACAGTTGTCCTTGAGGGGCATGCTGACTTTAAAGGTACTGACGATTATAATAAGAAGCTCTCTGAAAAACGCGCTGAAACTGTTAAACAGGGTTTAGTTGCGATAGGAGTTGATGCAGCAAGAGTATCAACGGTTAGTTTTGGAAAAGGAGCCCCAGAGCTTCCTGAACAGACTGATTGGGCACGCGCTGTAAATCGCCGAGTAGCTATTCGTCCAGCAAGCTAGAGGAGATTGAGATCTACTATTTTGATTGATAGATCCGATTGAAGACAGGCTCGCTGTTTAAGTAAATTGACTCAAGTAAATTGATGCTCTAGCTACTTATCTTAAGTGCTTTGAAGCATAGATCTACTATTCTTTCTGATTGTTTCCGTGCGCTAGTTGCATGCTTTTTCTTATAAAATTGATGAGGAGTAACATCTTCACTTCCGCAGAAAGCCAATTCTCGGTCACGTCGCAGATTTTGAGAAATATCAACAATCTCTTCGAGAGACTGCTCAATTACAAATGGTAGTCGCTCACGATTTGCCTCCAAGACAGCACTCACATCGTGAACTCGTGGAACCTCTATATTCAAAGCTCGTAGGAGCCCCTTTAATGCTAATTCCACAATTTCTTGAGATTCCCTAACAACATCAGCCCAGAGCTCTTCTTTATACAGAGCCTCAGTAGCTTTAAGTCGACCTTTGGCCCTAATCAGATAATCAAATGATAGTCCTTCATTATGCATGATGCTGTCCTCCTTGAGCCTTCTCCTCTTCTCTTACCCAATACGGAATACCATAAGAGAATTGTCTAGAAATTTTCCCTTGAGCTATTTCATTTCTTATAAAACCAAACAGTCGGGCTACTGCTAAAGCAGGATCATACAATACCAACCCATCGAGGGCAGCCTCAAGCCACACAGTGCGCAATTCCTGTCCAGAGTTAGGCATAGTTACAAGGAGAGGTGATACTTCATGGTTTTCAATAATAATTCGTGGGAAATGATCATAATCATCCCTATCAATAGTTATCTCCGAAGATAAAATAATCAGAAGACCTATATCTGAATTTTCGCGCATAACACCTCGTGCGGCAGATCCAAATAGAACGACTCCAGCCAAAGAATCCCCAAATCTTGGGATTATTGTTTTTCCTATAGTATCTAAAATCTGGTTTAACATATTGTTCCCCAGATCTAGCATAGGGGCAGCACTGCCGGAGGTCTCGGCATTACTCTCCAGGCCACGTTGAAGTAAATTAATACAGAAATTGTTTGCGGAAACACCAGCTATCTTAGCTTCATTAATAATTCGATTCCGAAGCTCTGCGCTGGAACGGAGGATAAAAGTGGTTACGGAATTTTTCATCTACAAATGATATCATTTTATAGCAGGATAATTACTTGATATCACATCATTAATTAGTGTCTCAAAAGTTGATAGTATTTTCAAAATAGAATCACCACAACGCCACGATATGAAAGATAAAAATAATTAAAACACTGGAGGACTCGGAGAGCGCAGAGTTAGGAAAATATTATATCTCTGTCAATGTAATTTTCGGTTTGACAAGCTCAAAGAGGTGCACTGCTCTATCCCAGCCAGTAGTGCGCCCGATCAGGGTGTCAGGTTTTACAAATGGTCCTAAAAGCTACTTACTGCCACCAAGATCAATGGTGCTTTTAAAGTTAGATTGTTCAGCTAATCCGAGCCATTCAAGAGCAGCACGCACGGGGGAGCGGCGTTGTTGAATAACAAGTTTTCTCACCGTTTCAGATTCAGCAAGTAGTAGGAGTTGTTCACGGTCTGACCTCTCCTCCATTCGCTCAACCCGTTCTTGAAGCCAAGAATTCTGTTTTTTAAGGCTTTCAATCTCTGCCTCTCTTAGCTCAAGGATTTTTTCAAGTAATGTTACGATATTTTTAAGTTTTGAAACTTCGGCATCAAGGAGATCGTATGCTGGAGCTCTAGTAGGAGTACTCTCTGCTCTCTGTGGTCGAGGCTCTAAAGGAGGAAGCTCAGAGTTTTCAACGTGTGGATTAAGTACCCTTAAGTATGGCTTTGTAGTTTGTTTTGCTTGAGGTTGGGATTGAGATTGGATCGTTTCACTAACTGGAGGTTCCCACCTAAGATTAGTATTAAATTCCCTAGGAAGTGGCTCACGAATAGGCATCTTTGGCTCAATTGGAGAGGCGATTGCAGTAGCGCTGGTAAATGACTCTTTTGTTTCCTCAGTAACCTTTTCTACTCTAGTCTCAGTTACTTCATCTTCGATTATAATATCTGGATCAAATTTTGGGGCAGCATTTCCAGAAAAAGAATTTATAGCTGAGGAGTTTCTATTTGAATCAATTATTTCATCACTAATACCGAAAACTCTTTTTAATTCATTCTTAGAGAAAAGCCTCAACCCGTCTCCATCATGCTCAACCTGAAGATATCCGGTTTCAATAAACCTATTTAAGGTATTAACAGAAACACCGCAGATACGGGCAGATTCGTTTTCGGTTATAAAATCTTGAAGTGGGGCCATACAACTATCCTTTAAAAGGCTATGAACATTTTTACGACTGCGGGGGCAATTTGTACAGGGAAAAAACAGTGGAGAGTATAGTCTACTAAAATCTTAGCGAAACTTCATCTCTCGAACTTCCAGAATGCTGGTCGAACCGGGGCTTCTAGCAGAGAGACCACCAGTCACTACAGCACTTGAGCCATTTTGAAGATTCTCCCTAATCTGAACCTCTTTAAGCGCTGTTACGATCTCATCTGCATGAGTCTCTGTTGGTTTACAGGAGATTGGAATTACACCCCAATAGAGGCACATCCGCCTTAATGTCTCCTCACGACTTGAGACACCATATAGTGGCTGGTTAGGGCGATACTTTGCCGTAAGTCTAGCTGACGTGCCTGTCTCTGTACAGGCGATGATAACGTTAGCCTTGCACTTATCAGCAGCGCCACAAGCAGCAAACATAATCGCTTCAGGCACTGATTGATTGGCCGAATCTTTATATCGCCACCGATAATCAAGAAACTCAAATCTTCTCTCAGCTTCACGAGAAATATGATCTAGATATTTTATCGCCTCAACAGGGTACTGCCCAATCGCTGTTTCTTCTGAGAGCATTAGGGCGTCTGTCCCATTAAGGACAGCTAAAGAAACGTCTGATACTTCAGCTCGAGTTGGACGAATAGAAGTTACCATTGATTGAAGCATCTGAGTTGCTACGATCACTGGGATCCCGCGCTCATTACACCGTTCAATCAGGAGTTTCTGTAAGATAGGTAATCGCTCAAGAGCAACGTTGACCCCGAGATCGCCTCTGGCAACCATGATACCATCAGTGACAGCTAGGATATTATCAATATCAAGAATAGCTGCTTTTCTTTCAATCTTAGCAATAACTTTTTGATCGCCTTTTAGTTTTGCTATCTCATCTTTTAAATTTAGAATGTCCTGGGCGTTATTTACAAAAGAGAGAGCAACGTAATCAACATTATTTTTTACTCCCCATTTCAGATCAATCAGATCCTTTTCTGTCGCGGCAGGTAGATTCAAAGCACTATCTGGAAAAGCAATGCCGATCTTTGATCTAAGCTTGCCGCCTTTTAATACTCTACAGAGAACACTGTCTTTAGTTACCTCAGTGACCTGAAAGACCAAGTTGCCATCTGCTAAAAGGACGGTTTGACCAACTTCTAGTGCAGTAGAGGGATCGACAGATTCAATATGAATAGAAGAAGCATCACTTAACTTATTAGATGGGCCATTAAGTGAGATCTGACCATCATCATTAACAGTAAGATTGTTCTCATCGACATCAGTTATTCTGATCTTTGGCCCAGAGAGATCTTGCATGACAGCAACGTAAGTATCGAGTTCAGCAGAAACTTTTCGAATTGTATTTAAGACTTCAAGATGATCTTCGTGGGTGCCGTGTGAGAAATTCAATCTAAAAACATTAGCTCCGGCTGTGATGAGTTTTCTAATGACTTCAGGGCTACGAGAGGCAGGACCAATCGTGGCAATGATCTTCGCTTTTCTTCGTGGTGCGACCTTCGAATTATCAAATACACTTTCAATGGTTAACATTATCTATCCTCTCTTCTTTGGTAAGAAACTTACTTCGTCGGCTGTTTTTAGAGCTCTTAGGATCTGCTCTGGTGTTACAGTGCTATTTGTAAGTAACATAATTAGCTCTTGGGCCAAGCTAGTCATCTGAAGAGCTGGCGCGTCAGTTGAGAATGTATAAGGGATGCCAAAATCATCAAGAGTATTAATAAATCTTTTGTACTCCTCTAAGTTTTTCAAAGCTCCGGTTAATAGATTTGATTTGACACATAGCTCGCAAACTAGCCCACGCTCTTTAATTAGTTTGAATCCACGATCATCTTTATTCTGACTGTATGCTCGATAGGCTGTAATAGGGTGAGCTACTCTATGCGGGTTGATAGCCTCAATAGTTTTAATAAAAGTTTCTATATCAACGTGAGTGGTCTCTCCAACATGAATTGTGCGTCCAATTGATTTATCAACACTATCAAAAACACTTTTCATCTCTTTTAGTTTTGTCGGATCTGCTAAGGTATTTACTGACTCAGGACCGGCTAAATCTATACCGATAATTTTTGATGGATGAGTGTCTTTCCACTCATTGATTTTACGAGCAAGCACTTGATTAGCCTCATAGGTCATATCTCGGCCAAAGCAAAAAATAAATCCAACCTGAATTTTTCCTTTAAAACTGATCTCCAAATCATTAGCAGCGGTACATGCAGCGGTAATAACACGGTCAACATCATAAAGACCGGCATGTTCACCCTTTAGAAATACAGCACCGGTTCTTTTTAGTGGATTAAATCTTAGTTCAAGTCGAGCCACTCTAAAAATTGGATTAGGATCACCACCCTCACCACCTGGGCCTAGCTGCCTCATACCACCAGTTCGAAAGGCACCGTGTATTGCTACGATAATACTCTGTCTTAATGCATCTGGTCCTGATTGAATTAACTCAATACGGTCATAGATCTTAAGGTACGAATCTAAATCCTTAACCTTATCCGGTTGGATCTTTATCTGGCTAATAAAGTCATCATACCCTCGGCCAATACCACGAACCCCTTTCTCAATCCCCATCTCCCATAGTCGATAAAGAGGTACGGACCCCCCTAGATGAGCATGAAGCTCAGTGACTGTTTCGGGCCATTTAATGTTTTCGATATCTTCTGGAGCCATAAAAAGGACATAAAAAGGTGGTTTAAAATAAAAAACAAAGGGTATTTTCTGTAGAACTATACC
>CAZFXN010000042.1:23937-26867 GCA_964523015.1 uncultured Bdellovibrionales bacterium
CTACTTAAGGAACTTATTAAAATATCACAACTTTTTAACAAAATTCATCTGATTCAGCAATTCAAGAAACCAGATCAAATGATATCTCATCATAGCTGTAAGTCATAGAAGGCATTTAATATTTCTTTAAAAATGGAAGTTTTCTATGTTAGAGATATTGAGACATGGTAAATAAGTCAAAATCACAGTTTCAAACTAAGACAACGACCTTTGGTGGCAAAAAGGTGGTGCTGTATAGCATCGATGGATTGATCTGGTCGACCCGTAAAGATGAATTATCTGTTATCAAAGATCGCCTAGAGAGTCAAAAGGTAATCCTTGAGATCTCAGGAAAAACTGCAGATGGAGCTGCAAAGACACCTGAAGAAGAGGTTGAAAAAGAAGAAGTAAAAGATGAAGAGGTGGATGAGGCGGATGAGATAGAAAAAGAGGATGTCGATGATCTTTATGATCTTCCCGTAGAGGATACAGAACTAGAAGCTGATTCAGATCTTGATAAGGTAGCAGATAAAAAAGCAGCCAAGGGCAAGAAAGGGAAAGCTCAAGCAACTAAATCTCAATCAGCTAAAGCTAAGTCTAAAGAGAAGCCAAAAGGCAAGCCAGCCAATAAGCAAGCTAAAGCTAGCAAAACTAAAAAAAGTATTCCAAAAAGAAAAGCTGCTTAATCTAAAGCAGTAAGAAACTTTCTGAAAAAAATCGCGATATAAATAGTGCTAATGGAGGCGCAGTAATAAAACTGCACTTTTGATTAGCTTTCGTTTTGGAATGGATTCTAAATTGGACAATTCAAATATCAATGAAATACCGTTGCTTATTGCAATTTCTCGACTCCCAACGAAAGAACGGGTAGCTGCGCTTAAGATCTACCTAAATAATGAAGATGCTCAATGCAGAGATGAACTGTTATCTCAGAAGATCCCGACGTTACGTAGGTATTTTAGAAATAACGAGACTAAAGAGGAAATTCTTAAACTTATTGATAAGGTAGAGAAACAAAAAGTCAAAGTTTTAACGATTAAAGACCAGCTTTATCCTGCTCAACTTAGAAACATATACGATCCTCCAGCAGTGTTGTATTATTTAGGGGAACTTAATCCGCCGTTCGCGATTAAACCGCGCATTGCAATTGTTGGCTCACGGCAAGCGGACAAAGAGGGTGTATTAATCGCCGAGGATTTTGCAAATACTTTAGCAGGATATGGAGCATGCATAGTAAGTGGTCTTGCTTTAGGAATTGATGCGGCAGCTCACAGAGGAGCTATCTCTTTAAATCACGGTAAGAGCACAATCGCAGTGTTAGGAAATGCGCTCCCATCAATACTTCCAAATTCAAACTCTCGCCTTGGTAAAGAGATACTTGAGAGTGGGGGAATTATTTTCAGTCAGTTCGAACCAGGTAGTAATACTTTTCCAAGTAATTTTATCGATCGTAATCGCGTCATTGCTGGATTAAGTTTAGGAGTCCTTGTTGTTCAAGCTGTTGAGCGAAGCGGCTCACTCGTTACAGCTCGTTATGCACTTGAAGAGGGTAGGGAGGTTATGGTTATTCCAGGTAGTATAAAAAATCACCGCTACAATGGATCAAATAAAATTATTAAGGATGGAGCGATCGTTGTTACAAAGCCAATAGAGATACTAGAGGCACTTCAGTTAATAGTCCAAAGTGATCCGGAAAAAATAGATCATAAAATAGATGCAGAAACCGTGAGGGAATTTTATGACGTTGCACTTAATGAAGGTGGCATTGGTAGTCAGATTCTAAAAATTCTATCTGAGCGGGGCTCAATGCTTATTGAAGAATTAAAAATGGAGCTTGGAAGCCCGATCGATTTTTCAACTAAATTGCTTGAACTTGAACTCAGTGACGCAATTGTAAGACTCCCAGGGAATCAGATTACAGCACTAGGCCAGTAACAGGGGAAGAATTTATCTATAGCCATCGATAACTTTGTAGTAACATTGACTTAATCTTACAGTTTCTTTATCTTTAAGGTCGTTAAGGAAACTTAGCGTGGTGGCTGTAGCTCAGTTGGTAGAGCTCCGGATTGTGATTCCGGTTGTCGCGGGTTCAAGTCCCGTCAGCCACCCCAGTTTTGAAATTTTATTTTTTAAGACTACTTAGATAGTCGGTAACTGATTTTTCAGTTGCAAGCCAATTTCTAGTTTTTTTATGGGCATCAATCTTCCCTTGACGAGCCAATAAGCTCAAATACTCTTGAGAATATGGAAACTTCTTGGCAAGTATGGAAAGAGGCACGTACTCATCACTTCCCAGTACGCCACTACTCTCTAAATACAAATCTAGCGTGCGCTCTAACGCTTGGGCAATTAATAGGATGAAGGAACTATAGTTCCCGTTATTGGCTAAATTCAAAGATCGATAATATTGGCTCCTGTTGTTCTTCAAAATGATAGCAGGAGGATATCCAAGTTTCATAAAGAGAAGATTCATTAAGAGAAGTGCGGTTCTTCCGTTCCCATCAAAGAATGGATGAATCCAAACAAACTTATGATGGAATCTAGCGATCAACTCTACTGATGCCAGTTGATCGGAGTTTTTGTTTGTAAAAGTAACCAACTCCTTCATTAGTCCGCTGACTTTTAGATAGTTGGGCGGGACGAAATTCGCTCGAAGTATACGGACTTGCACCATTTCCATATCGTCCTGCAAATTCCGACTCTATATTATCAAGCACTAAACTATGAATGTTAAATATGTCGTCCTCCCTTAGTGAGTATTTTGGTTTTGCCAAAGCCTCAACAAGGTGGATTGCTTTCACGTGGTTCTTTGCCCTAAAGTGTTCTCGAAGATTCTTACCTTTCATGGTTATACCCTGTTCAAGAACCATTTTGGTCTCTTGTAGGGCCAGAGTGTTCCCCTCTATTGCGTTAGAGTTATAGGTCCATTCAATGGCAAGCTCAGATTTAAG
>CAZFXN010000043.1:0-26324 GCA_964523015.1 uncultured Bdellovibrionales bacterium
CTCAACGATGATTACAACAACCCGTTCCTGATCCCGCATCAAGAGCTCTACCTTTGGGGGAGCATCGCCGAGATCGGAGCTCAGTTCGCTGGCATCGGTGTTGATTTCGCTGGAATCAACACCCAGTTCATCAGCGAAATCGATGGAACCTACACCTTCCCGCTCTATGATGGCGGGGAGTGGATGTTCCTTGGAGCTCCCATCGGGGTCAACTGTGATCCTGTTCCACTCCTGATCCACGGATCGTTCTGGGATGTCAGGCTCTGGCTTGGTCCCGGACTTGGCAAACGAAACTTCTGCCCTGGAGATCTGCCGTTTCAGTTCGGCATTACCGACAACTCCACTGGAAATCTGATTCCCAGTGGTTTTGGCAACATGACCTCATACGTCATGGTGTACCGAGAGGACAACGAGGGATCGCTCTCACTCGAGAGTCAGTTCCCAGTGTTCTTTACTCCAACTCATGACAAGGTGAGCTTTACTCCGACATCGGAGCCGGGCCATCTGATCGTGATCGGAGTGGATCCCGAAGGTCGTATCACTGAAGCCGAAAGGCTGAAAGTTCTCAATCCTTACGGAGATGTGGGACTTGAGTTTCCGGGGGTCAGTGCGAATCCCGGAGTCAACGTGCCCTTCACCTTCCGGGTGGTGAATCCTGGCGAGCTTCAAACCCTGAAGCTCACCTTTCGGTACATAGGACCGGAGTTCGCACCGAACCTTATCCCGGAAGAGTTCGAGATCATCTCCACTTCTCAGCCTTTCACTGGCTGGGAAGCTGGAATGCATCCGAACTGGAATGATGGGGCCCTTTTGGGACTCTGGAGCGTGCGTGTGGTTGCGCAGTTTGCGACCCACACGATCTACTCTACCTACGACATCTGGGTGCAGTAGGGCGATGATGTCACCGACGTGCGTCCGTAGTGCCGCAACGCAGAGGGAAACCTTTGTCGTTCGGCACTACGGAGCACTGTCCACTTTCTTTATTAGGTTATTTTTTGGCTTGTCCGATTGTCTATTATGATTGTCTATTATGATTGTCTAATTAACTAACTACAACTAACTAATTAATTACCTACTCCACCAACACAGGAACCCATTCCCCATTTTTTTCAAACCGAACATGAGGAAATTGTCCGTAAAGCTGAGTGAAGCCGGGGGCACAAGCATGCTTAAGCTTTATGCTTACACCATAGGCACATCTAATAGCGTGAGGAACTTCCCAACCATAAGCAAATTGATTGACACGGTTGATTATGTTTTCACAGCTCTGTGCCGCTCCTTGAGTATAATTCAAAAAATCCTCACAGTCCTTACAAAGACCGGTAGAACGTCTAACTGAGATGGTGTAGCAAGGAAGTGGAACCTCCGGAAAAGCATTGAGGAGTCTATTCTTAAGACCTTGCTCGATCTGGAAATGTCCAGAGCAAACATAGTCACTTCCTTCGCACAAGACTGCAGCTGATGCCTTTGGCACATAAAGAAAGGAAAAAGCAGTAAAGGCGACTAAAAATATAGTTAATTTTTTCATAAACCACCGATGTTATTAATTATTAGAATAAGTTAGAAAGAGCGAGGTAACGATAGCACTACGCAGTGCTGCAAGCAAAAAAATAATTATATAAGATAAGGGCGTGAATCTTCGAGATGAAGGCGACTCCTTGCTTTTTGAGCTCGATAACCCTCATAGAATTCTTGTGCATCGACCTCTGTCTCCCAATGTGATCGCCAGATAATCTCATACCTCTCTTTAGATTTACTATCGACTATCTTCCAAACCGCGACACGATGTCTAAAAGAACTAAAACGAACTACCAAAATTTGGCAGTAATATTAAGCCATGAAAATTATTAGAGATTTTGAGTCTCTATTAGAAATTCGCTTAGCAGAAAACCTAAACTTTATCCAAGTTGTAGTGGGTCCAAGACAGGTTGGAAAGACTACCGCCGTTAAGCGTACCTACGACTCATGGACTGGTCCAAAATTACTTTTATCAGCGGATTCTACTACTCCATACACTCACGAATGGTTAGCACTGCAGTGGAATCAAGCAAGGGAGCTCGGCCCCAACACTCTTCTTGTTATTGATGAAGTTCAAAAAATTTCCGGATGGAATGAATCGATTAAATTTCTTTTTGATCGTGATAGAGAATCAAAGCAACTTAAGGTGGTGTTACTAGGATCTGCAAGTTTGTCTATTCAAGAAGGGCTTAGCGAAAGTCTCGTGGGACGCTTTGAAATAATTAAAGCTCCACACTGGTCCTTTAAAGAATGTAAAGAAGCTTTCGGCTATTCAGTCACAGATTTTATAACTTATGGAGGATATCCAGCCGCCGCTGAACTAAGAGCTGATTTCAATCGGTGGAAAAGTTTTATTTCTGAATCAATCGTAGAAAGAGTTTTGGGTCGGGATATCCTCGGAATAGTCAAAATAGGCAAGCCAGCTCTTTTTAGGCAAACCTTTGAACTCTCCATGAAATATCCATCACAAGAGATTTCATTTCAAAAATTATTAGGTCAGCTTCAAGAAAGGGGAAATGTTACTACAATTAAGCATTATTTGGAATTAATGGAGAATGCTTATCTGTTGAAACTTCTATATAAGTTTTCCAATAGCTCGGTTGCAGCGACAGGCTCCAGTCCCAAAATTTTACCGCTTAATAATGCTCTTATTAATAGTTACGCAAATAGTATTACAACAGTTAAGGAACCAGAGTGGCGAGGTAGGTTGTTTGAATCGGCAATAGGGACATATCTCAATTCTTTACCGGGCAGACTTTCATAATGGAGAGACGGTAAAAATGAAGTTGATTTTGTGCATGAACTAGAAGGAAAGGTTACGGCATATGAGGTTAAATCAGGAACTTTTGACCGCTTACTTGGCCTGGAAGCCTTTTCAAGAAAATATCCGAAAGCAAGAACAGTAATCATTGACTGGAAAAGTGCTGAGGATTGGTTATTGAAACAGTAATACAATCATCTTTATCTCAGATCCATCGATATCGTCAGTGACTTCGCCAAACAAGGGTTACATCCTTTGGATCTTTAACTATCTCGACATTCGGTGCTTTCGCTTTTTGAGCTCGATATCCCTCATAGAATTCCTGAGCATCTACCTCTGTATCCCAATGTGTTCGCCAGATAATCTCATACCTCTCTTTAGATGCGCTACCTACAACTTTCCAAACTGCAACTCGATCTCCTCCCCAACCAGCAGCGATCTCTGAGGCTTTACTTTTTGGTTGATCAAACATTGAAAAGAGAGAGACTATGGCAAACTCTCCAAGTGTATCATCAAAGACCATCGTGCTCGTCTCACCTTCAATTATCTTTGGGGATTCTGGAGCAATAACAATAAAATCCGATTCCTTTGATAAGTATTTTTCAGGATGAAGGATCTCCTCTGTTGATCGTGGAGGATTTTTAAATGCCTTATCAATAGCCTTATATCCACCATCACGGAGTAATTTATGAGCAAATCGAAGTCCACTAGTATAAGGAAAAAGCAGGGTTAATTTTAAGCTCTCAGGAACTTCTCTTAGCCCAGCAAAGAGAGAAGAGCCAATAATATTTTGCATCATGATTGAAGTAACATCCTGATCCTTAGATATTGATGGCTGTCCAGATAACTTTCGGGTGTAGTCCACCATCACAGCGGTAGCGTCCCCTTCAATTAGTGAAGATCGCGCAAGAAGCTGATCGCTTGAATAAGTTTTAATATCAGTAAACTTAGTTAGATCGTAATACTGATCTTGAAGTGCGTGGGTTAACTCATGGACAGCGACTGGCACCTGCATAACTGCCGGTATCCACGCTGCCATTACAAAATGATCCTTGTCTGGATCATAATATCCTCCTAACTGATCGAGATAGAGTTTCACTAGACCATTTTCATAATCATAGTCAGGCGGAATGAAACCAAAGGCTTTATAAATCATCTCCTCTGCTTTCATCCTCTCTGCAGGGATCTTAGTTTTGATAGTAGAGAGAAGAAATTCTTTAACTTCCTCTTTGTTCCTTAAATAACAAGGTGTTTTCTCTTTAATAGCTAATCCGCGGATCGCACTTGCTTCTTTAATTGCCTCAGTAGAGATTAGGCATGGATTATCCTGACTGTTTAGTGCAGCAGGTAAAATTATTAAGCTGACTATTAGGCAGATTGTTAGGTAACGCGGTATTAGGTAGTAGATTATATTCTTCACAAGCTATAAAACTATCTTGCTGCTAAGTTTTTTGCAATAAAAGTTAAATGATAGAGCTAAGCATTAAACCTGACCGATCAAAGAGGATTACCCTTTTTGCACCCCATATAATTCGAGAGCTGTCCGCTCTAATCGGACTATTCTTAATTTTATCACTATATAGATCCTCTGCTCTAACAAGCATTAGCACTCATTTTCTTGGTGGAGCTGAGTACGATGCTGGATTGTATGTTTGGTTAGTAAAAACAAATCTTGAGAACTTTCGGCTCTGGCTTGATTACTTTGGTAATAATTTTTTACAATTTATATTAGTAGATACCGATAGTCCTCTCTCGATCCCTTTCTGGTTTGACACAAAAGCACTTTACCCCTACGGCTCAACCCTTGCATTCAGCGATTCTTTTATCGCGCCCTCCCTTTTAATTGGAGCTTTAAATCTTTGTGGGCTGACTTTTATAGTATCTTGGAATGCCGTTATTTTGGGGGCTAATTTACTTAATGGCTACATCACTCATCGACTATGCTTAAGATTAACTGGGCGATTTTTGCCCTCATTTATTGCTGGTGCTGCATTTATGACCTGGCCCTGGTTCGGAGAGCACTTAGGTCATCCACAACTACAATTTGCATTTTTTATTCCTTTAGCTCTTCTTCTGTTCTTTAAATATATTGATCGTCCTTCTATCAATGGCGGGTTTCTTATTGGGCTCAGTGTACTTCTAGCTTTCCTGACCACGTTTTACTATTCAGTGTTTATTATACTGATCTTAGGATTTAGTTTTATTGCTTCTCTATCTGTCAGTAAACAGTTCCGCTCTCTAAGATATATTCTGCCCATAATTATCGGTGCGGCTTTAACGCTTCCTCTTTACTTTCCATTTGTACAGCCCTACCTAGCGGTGCAAGAAGCCTTTGGAGCACGACACCTATATGAAGCCCACGCTTTTTCAACCACCGGACTCTCCTATCTCTCTGCTCCAGTTTACAACTGGCTCTATGGCCAATACACATCGACCCTAAGTCATGCTGAAGCACACCTTTTCTCTGGCTTTCTTTTGCTCTTTAGTTTTCTTGTTTTCTTTGGCATTAAATCAGAGACTCTTAAAGAGAGAATATTTGCTCTATTAACTATGGTTGGGATCTTATTTTTAGGAATATTTTCTCAGGGGCTAAGAGATAATCCAATTATCGATATTTCGTCACTTTTCTCTTCTCTTTCTTCCTCTCTTTCTTCCTCTCTTTCTCTGCCACCATTTGCCCTTAATTATATTCTTGGGGCCACATCTTGGTTAGTTTTAGTATTTGCATCCGCTTGGTTTTATCTCAAAAGAAAAAACAACGATAACTCAATTAACTACGGCGCTTTGTTTGTTTTTGTACTGATCTTTTTTTACCTCATCTCTTTAGGTCCACTTGGTGATGAAGCAAAAAATGAACCTACTCTTGGTCTTTATACCTTCTTTTTTAACTATCTTCCTGGCTTTAGTGCAGCAAGAGCAATCGGCAGAGCAGGGATTGTCGTTTCATTCTCTCTTTCAATGATCTTGGGATTTTTACTAGCGTCACTTTCTCAATTAAATTATCGAACTGCTAGTGTAAAGCTGCTTGTCATCGCCTTACTTTTAACTGAAAGTTATAATCCGGTTTATCCTTTAGAAAAACCTCCACCGCGACCAGCTATTTTTGAAAAGCTTAATAACATAGCCCAGAGCACTGACACCTTAATAGTCCTGCCTTATACAGGTGCTTTAAATAATAACTTTCAGATTGCTAGCTGGTCTCAGTTTGCCCGACTAAATGTAAACTACATGAACTGGATGGTGGATCTTAAACCAAGATTAGTTAATGGATACAGTGGTCAACAAACTTGGTTTATGAGGGAATATCCACGAAAGCTAGCGAATTTCCCAGATGACAGGTCCGTAACTGCCCTAAGAAATATAGCCAATCTTAAATATATTATTGTTCTTTCGAAACAGATCCCTAATTTTAATCGTGATGACTTTAAACGCAAAGTCGCTAGGCTGGGAGAGGATCTCCAGATCTTAATGCAAGACAATGAGGGAAACTTTCTCCTTAGTATTAACCGAGGAAGTCAGATCGATGAAAACACATTTATCATCACCCCACCCGATCGTGGTAAAAAAAATAGACTTACTCTTTATGTTAGAGGGAACGCAATTAGAGAGTTCTCTTCCTCGACTTTGCGCGTTACCGATTATGAGACTAAGGAGCTAATAGGAGTTGCTAGAATTCAACATGATGCCGTAGTAAAAAAGATAGACTTTTGGCCTAAGCCAACAGGTGAAATGGTCAGGCCAAGACGGTTTAAACTATCCCTTGTCGTTGGTTCTGAAAGCGATTCTGGAATCCCAGGAGTTTTAAAATCAAGAGCAAAACTCTTTTTGCGTGAGCCAGAATTTGCAGTATACTCGGCTACAAAAGGCTTTTCTGATGATGAAGAGCGAGACTAAACTTACTTCTCTCAGCTACCGGACAGATTGGTAATGAATCCTGATAAAACTCCACGAATCACCTGGATACTTCTTGTTGCAATACTTTTTTTTGCTTTTTGGTTACGCCTTCCTCTAGTTGGAAAAGATCTTCCATTTTTTTATAACGAAGATGAAGCTCATCATTTTAATCGCACTATTAATATGGTGAAGACTGGGGATCTAAATCCACACTATTTTCATAAACCTTCCCTTCATTTTTATTTAAGAATACCTGTAGTAGCGACAGCATTTTTTTGGAATGTTGGAAAAGGAAATATTAAATCTATTCAAGAGATCAAAACAGGAGATCCATTTGGTTTGAAAGGATACTCTTTAACTGCCTCTCATCCAGGAATCGTAAAGTGGAATAGGATGTATAGCTTAGGGATTTCTCTCTTAACTATAGTATTTACTTTTTTAATTGCTCAAAATCTATTTGGCGGAAGCTTTGCTGGATTGCTAGCTGCTTTTGTTGTTGGAATCTCTCCCGGTGTTATTGCAGATTCCGCAACAATTGGCGTTGATGTAGTAATGTCTCTTTTTGTCGTACTGGCTACTTACTTAACTGTACGATTAGAGAGTCATTTCTCACTAAAAGCTCTGGCTCTAGCTTCCTTAGTTGCAGGATTGGCTGTTTCTACAAAGTATAATGCCTGGCCGATCGCCTTAATGCCCCTGATTGCAATTTTGCTTTACGGTAGAATCTCCTTTTCCTCATTATTAATAGCTTTAAAACTTCCCGCCATCGGATTTTTATTAGGCAGTCCTTTTATTTTGGCTGAGCTACCACTTTTTTTAGATCATGCTGCGTATGAGATATGGCACTATAAAATTGCCGGGCACACAGGACATACTGGCGAGCCGGGTTTCGCTCAATCTATATTTTTCTATAATTGGCTTACTGAAAATGGACTAGGGATTTCGCTATTAGCACTTGGCCTTCTAGGATCTTTACTGTTTTTACTCCGCTTTAATAAAAAATTTATTATCTATCTCTCCTTTCCTATTATCTATTTCCTATTTATGAGCTCACAGAGAGCCAACTTCACGAGAAATATGATTGTGCTTGTGCCGTTTTTATCTGTAATGGCGGCAGGGTTTTTATGGATTATGGCTGGAAAAATTCGCCACAATATAAAACGTCTTATTTTAATTGCAGTAACTCCTCTTTTAGTTCTGCAACCTTTGCGATTGTCCCTAGCTGAGCGTGCTAATGCCTCTAACAATTCTCAGGAATCACGGGTAGAACTCGGAGCATGGATTGCAACTCGAATGACATCTTTATCTGATATTGCTCTCTCAGGAAATCTTAACTTGCCTCCACAGAATTATGGATTGTCCGGAGTAACCAGGATTGATGAATCAAAAGCTTCCCCAGCAACTTTATTTTTGCTTGGGTTTGATTATCTCATTGTTGGGCCACAGTTTGCACCAAGAGATAATGAGTTAAAGTTTCTTCATCTGGATAAATATATAGCTGGAGAGAAAGAATACGGGCGAGTGGTCAAAGATCCTGAGATTAAGATCTTTAAATTTAACGAAAATGCCATATCAGATCTGGATGATTCCATTAAACTACCAATTCCAACCTGTAATACTAATGAGGGTTTTTGCTGGATAAATTCGCGGATATCTAGGGTAGATTTTAATATCTCTAAGATTCGAGTAATAGATGATTTAGCTGAGATAGATCTTGAGCTTATGTCGCCTTGGCCCAACCAGGCGATAACCTTTAAGATTGCTGATTGGACGAATACTTATGATTTTTTAGACCTAAAAGCAGGACAATGGCAAAAATTTACCCTTTCCATGCCGTTTGATAGACTTATGCTTGCTCCTTCGTTAAGAGTATTAATCAAACAGATACACTCGCCTCTCACGCAAAAAATTAGTAAGGATAGCAGAAGGCTTGGTGTGGCTATAAAAGGATCTTCGTTACTTATTAAAAAGGAAGGCTAACTGAATATGATTATTGTTACTGGCGGTGCAGGATTTATTGGAAGTGCAATGGTTGCAAAACTTAATAGCCAAGGTCTTAGCAATATTGTCATCGTTGATGAATTAAAATCTGACGAAAAGTGGAAGAATCTAAACGGTAAACTTTTCTTTGATTACATAAATAAAGATCGATTTCTAAGCTTAATTGAAAATGATGAATTAAACTTTACTATTGAGGCGATCTTTCATTTAGGTGCTTGCTCATCGACCACAGAGACTGATGGTGAGTACATGATGAGCAATAATTATCGGTATACTAAAACGTTAGCTGAGTGGGCTATTGCAAATAAAATACGGTTTATCTATGCAAGTAGTGCCGCAACATATGGCGATGGAGAGCTTGGATACGATGATAAGGGTGATAGTTTAACTAAACTTAAACCACTTAATCTATACGGATTTTCAAAACACTCCTTTGATCTCTGTGCTACAAAAACTGGGGCGATTAAACATATCTGTGGATTAAAGTTTTTCAATGTGTATGGTCCTAACGAGTATCACAAGGGTGACATGGCTAGTGTTGCTTTTAAAGGATACGAAAACATCGTTAAGAATTCCAAAATAAAACTTTTTAAGTCACATAATCCACTTTATAAAGATGGGGAATTTTACCGTGATTTTGTATACGTTAAAGATTGCGTCGATGTAATGTGGTGGCTCTATAAAAAGAGAAGAGTTAACGGTCTTTTCAATCTTGGAACTGGAAAGGCTACAAGCTGGAACGAGCTTGCCAATGCTCTATTTAAGGCACTAAATCTTGAACCTAAGATAGAATATATAGATATGCCGGAGAATATTCAGAATCAATATCAGTACCGCACCGAAGCTAAGATGGAGAAACTTAAAAAAGCTGGGTGTCCGGTAAAATTTAGAGACATAAATGAAGGTGTACTGGATTACGTAAATAATCACCTCTCACAAAAAGAGAGATATTTTTAGGATTTTTCTTGGACTTGGTGAATCAAGAATTAGAACCTCAATCTAAATTTGAATTTGGAAAGAACTGGCTCTCTTTCGCAAAAAACGCTTTGACTGATGCTAAAATTGAGTCTGGTCGGAAACACTTTAGATCTCTTCTCCCCGATGTTCCATTTAAAGGAAAAACTTTTCTTGATATCGGCTTTGGTCAAGGGCTAGCTCTTTTTTATGCGGCTGAATTAGGAGCAAAAGCATTAGGGATAGATCCAGATGAGAAAAATCTTTTAGCGATTGAGTATACCTCTTCTTTTTTTCAAAATGTAACTATCCCAAATGCTTTAGTAGGCTCAATCTTAGATTCTGATTTTGTTGATTCACAAAGATCTAAATATGACATTGTGTACTCTTGGGGTGTTCTCCATCATACCGGAAATCTGAAATATGCGCTTAAAAACTCTATCGATTTAGTTGCTTCAGGTGGGCACCTAATTATCGCTACCTATGATAGACACTGGACTTCTCCTCTCTGGCACCTGATTAAGCGTCTCTATAATAAGAACTCAGGCAATAATTCAGGAGATCTAATTAGAAGAGTAATGCTATCTCTATTTTATTATCCACTCCTTTTAGGTACCTGGATCATAACCAAAAAGAGTTTTTTTCAAGGAACTCGTGGCATGGATTTCTATCATGATCTTAAAGACTGGATCGGGGGATATCCTTACGAATACATGACCAAAGAGGAGATATTAGCTTTTGTGCCAAGTGAATTTAAACTTCTTAGATACCTACCGCCATTAGTACCAACTGGGAATCATCAGTTAGTTTTTCAAAAGACTAACTAAGTTCTTGATCTATTTTCTTATCCCAAGATGAGTCTATTTTAGAGAGCTTAGTGGAAGTACCAACCTTAGCTTTTTTAAGGTTAGATTTTAACCAAAAGATAATCATCGCTGCGCCAACAATTAAAAATAGAAAAGGTGTAATCCAAGCAGTAAGACCAAAACCACTTGCATCAGGAGAAGCCTTGATAGTTTCGCCATAAACTTCAAAAAGGTATGCATCAATACTTTGTAAAGATTCTCCTGCTGCTACTTTCACTCTAATTTTCTCTTTAAGTTCACTTGCCGCAGTACTAGGGCAGTCCTGAAGCAACCGTCCCGGACAATACGGGCTCATTGTATTAGCAAATACATCTTGAGCGATCCGCGTTTGCTGATCGTTTAACTCAATTGATTGAGCTAACGGAGCAACTAAAATGCTTAGTAGTAAAAAGCTAATTAAAAATAATCTCATTGTTTGGCTCCATACTCTTCTAAATAACTAGCAATTCGACCTTTTAAATCACTAGTTAACACAAAGCCGCTGCTATTTGCTGAAGATAAATACTCTACGATTTGATGAATGTTTACGATCGGAAAAACTTTTACACCCTGGTCTTTCTCTGCTTCAGCAACTGCTGAAAGAGCTCCAGTGCCGCGCTCTGCCCTATCAACAGAGATAACGATCCCTAAAATTGAGATGTCACCAAAAGAATGAATTAATGGAACTACCTCTCTCACTGTTGTGCCAGCAGTAATAACATCTTCTACGATGACTACTTTCATTCCTGCACTTAGCTTTGTTCCAACTAAGCTACCGCCATCACCATGATCTTTTGATTCTTTTCGATTAAATGAAAATCCAACATTTTTCTTATGATCTTGAAACAGTGCTGTGACGGTACTAACTGAGAGAGGAACCCCTTTGTAAGCTGGTCCAAATATCACATCAACATTTCCCAGTCCCGAAGCAATCACATGAGAGGCATAGTATTTGCCAATCTCTGATATTTTCTCTCCGGTATTAAAATTTCCGGTATTTACAAAGTATGGCGTTTTTCTCCCTGACTTCGTTACAAAATCTCCAAAAGTTAACGCTCCTGAACTAACAAGAAAGTTAATAAATTGTTTTTGATAATCTTTCATCTTAACTTACCTAAATATCATTCTAAATATCATTCATGGACGAGGCGTGCCCAGATCGGGCTACTTAAGTTACTACAAACCTCTCAAATCATGAAAAGCTATAGAAAGGCGCGAGTTTAAGCATGATAACCCTCTAATTTTAATCAACTTTAAATGTAATCAATTAATTAAGAACAGTGTCTTAACTGTCGATATTCATATGGGGCATTATAAGAGGTTGTATCAAGTGAAGCTAAACTCAGGTCAGGAAAGTCAAAGTAAACTCTTTGCAGAAAGATACCAGCTACTAAAGACCATCGGAGAAGGTGGCATGGGACAGGTGTGTCTTGCCAAGGACACCCTCTTAGATAACTACCAACTCGCTTTAAAAGTTCTTCATCCAGAACTTTCAAAAGACGAAGAGCATGTAAAAAGTTTCTTTAAAGAAGCTCAGCTTAATAGAAAAATTAATCACCCAAATGTAGTCAGAATTTTTGATGTGGGTCAGGCAGAGGAAGTTGTCTACTACACAATGGAGTATGTTGAGGGAACTTCTCTTAAAGAGAAAATCGCTCGTGGGCCACTAGCTACTGAAGAGTGTATTAGATTACTAAAAGAAGTATGCGCTGGTCTAGCGGCAATACATGATACTGGAATTATTCATCGAGATCTTAAACCTGGCAACGTAATGATTGAAGCTGGTGGCGTGGCAAAAATTGCCGATTTTGGAATTGCAAAAACAGTTGCTTCAGATATTACAGAAAATAAAGAATTAGTTGGATGTGCCCACTATATGGCGCCAGAGCTATGGAAGGGAAAAGAAGCCTCTGTTCAAACTGATATTTATGCTCTCGGAATAATTCTCTTTGAAATGCTAACTGGCAAGGTCCCTTATAGTGAAGGGATCTCTACAGACCTTCTAAGACAGCATATCTGTGCGCCGATTCCAGAAGTTAAAAACGATGCTACCCCCTCTTACTTAAAACGGCTTTGCTATAAGCTTCTTTCTAAAAATGACTTTGAAAGACCAAAAAATTGTTACGAAATTATACAGAAATTATCACAAGGTACCTCAACCTCGATTACCCATGACGACTTTGTAAGACCAACTGTAATGGGGGGTCTAGAAACACGCGCAATAATTGATCAACAAAAAAATAAGCTTCCTGATTATACGACTTTAAAACGTAAAACGAATCCCGATAGTTATAAAATTCCAGTTACTGAAGTTAGGGCGGAACTAAGAAAAACAAGTCTTGCTTCCTTTGCTGGTACCTACGTCCCGCAAGGAACTGTTGGATCTTATTCAGTTCATCCTGACCAACCGATAGGACTGCAGATCTTTTACTCTTTCGTCTTTATAATTACGGTAGGTTTGTTTGCTCATAATTACATGATTCCTTGGGATAGCCTGCTTATGTCCAGCGGGGGGTTAGTCACAGGTGTTTCGTTTATTGGAAACCTAGCTCTTTGTATAGTGGGGCTATCTATCTTGTTCTCTATTCCGGCCGCTATTGTTGCCGCTCTTCGCCCAGGATACATGAGAGAGAAAAGATTTTTTGTTATGTGGGGCGAGCTCTGCTGTTTACTAGTAGCTATCTGCATATCTCTTTTTGTATGGCAGCTTTTTCAATCTTCAGATGATCTAATCAGAACATTGACTGAAAATCCAAGCTCTTTGTATAACAACTTTAAGAAATCTGCAGAGATGCTGATCTACGTAGCGCTATTCGTCCCAAAGTTTGTATTGCAAGATCTGAGCTTAGTTTATTATCTCTGTTTGGCGTGTTATGCCATTGGAGCATTTGCAATTTTTCAAACTAGCTTACCAGGAAGAAACTCCATATTTACGATCTGCATGATACTTTTGCCGCTTATTCTTTTCGTTGAATACTCCCTGCCAATACATGCTCGGGATTCTTTCTATAACTTAACAGTACAAACAGTTACCATTCCTATAGGATCTCATAAATTTGAACTTAGTAAATTTGCGCTTTACTGCGGAATTTTTAATTGGTGTGTAATTTTTTTCTTAGTGACTTTTCTAAGGCGGATCGTGACTTTGGCCAGACGACAGTAGTTTGATAATCCTTCTATGTTTATTCACTAACCTTACTTAAAAGATTCAGCTCGAATAAAGAGATCCATCCTTAAGCATTCTTTTCTCTTCAGAGATATTTTTATTCAGAGACATTGGAAAGAAAAAGTTAGAAGAAGCGGCGATATGACGAACCAGGAAAACAGATTTCAACAATACAAAAACATTTACATAAACCTACAAACCTCAAGATCGAGAAAAAATAAGACGGCGAAAAGATAAGGCTGCGAAAGGATAATACGGTGAAAGGATGCCGGTCTGGGGGCTACGCCGAGGTGGAGGAGAACTACACACTCGTACCATAACCACCAGACAGGACATCACATCGAAGCACCATCACGAAGCTAGAGAGAGAGAGAGCAACGTGATGATGTAAGAGCACCGCTAGCGCGAGACTGGGAATGAACTCGTCAGACCCCGTTCCAACGGTGCATGCATCTGTCTCAGTATGGCACGCGGCCAAATCAACCTTCGGTTCGCGACCGAAAGCTGCCGGGAGGGGTGGACAGATGCGTAACTGAATTCTCATTATTTAAGAAAATTCAATTACGCACCTGATCCGATCTCCTCACCAAGCTAATGCTCAAATGGAAATTCTCAATCAAAAACTATAGATAACCAAAAATACGCCGCTTCTCCGTTAATGTCCGATTTACTGATTCATTAACGGAGGAGCGAAAATTCTCTTCTACTTTTACCAAATTGTTTTTCGCTATAGAAAAGGTGCTACTTTTCAAACGAAAGTTAAGGGTAATCAATTTTATATATCTAAGCAACTATATGGGCAACCATATGGGCAAAACAGTTGCGATTAAATACTTCTAAATAACTATAAAGACTATCTTTTCTGCTTCCTTCTCTGCTTTCTAGCCTCTTTTAAACGCTCTCGCTCTCTTTCGGGATCTTTAACTGTCTGTTCTGACTCGTTCTTTTGAGGCTCTTCAGTTGGCGAAGCTGCGTGAAGTAGGGACATCGACCTTTCCTGCTCCTCCCTCCTCTTTAGTTCTGCCTCCTCTAGGGCCTTTGCCTCCTCATCAGTCAGGAGTCTTACGGCATATAGCTTTCTAACAATATCCTCTTTCATACTTCGAAGCATTTTTTGAAAAAGAAGAAAGCCCTCTTTTTGATATTCATGAAGAGGATTTTTTTGTCCATATCCGCGCAGTCCAATTCCCTCTTTTAAATGATCCATCTCTAAAAGATGTAGCTTCCAGAAATGATCAAGAGATTGAAGATAGATATGCTGCTCAATGTTTGAGAGCTGCTCGCCGCCAATTGATTCGACCTGCTTATCGTAAAGCTCTTTTGATCTTTTACGAACAACATCAAAGATCTCTTGTAGATCCCCTGAAAGTTCAGAATCAAGTGGAGCGCCAAAGAAAAACTTAAACTGATCTAGTATAATACCAGTCTCCCACTCCGATCTTTTCTTTCTCTCTTCACAAACAGCTAAAACTAGCTCTTCTAAAATATCATCCTTAATCTGCTCAATCTGTTCTCTAATTGCCTTACCATCAAGAGCCTTTGCTCTTTCAGAATAGATGACTTCCCGCTGCTTATTCATTACATCGTCATACTCAAGGAGATGTTTTCTAATGTCGAAATTGTACCCTTCAACCCGAGTTTGAGCATTCTCTATAGCACGGGAGATCATCCTTCCCTCAAGCGGCTCATCCTCGTTCATTCCAAAACTTGTCATAATTGACTGGAGGCGCTCTCCTCCAAATCGCTTCATAAGATCGTCTTCAAGTGAAACATAGAATCGAGTGGATCCAGGATCTCCTTGACGACCTGATCGACCACGAAGCTGATTATCGATTCGTCGTGACTCATGTCTCTCAGTGCCGATAATATGAAGTCCGCCAAGCTCTATGACTTTTTGTTTCTCATCCGCGCATAACTTTGAATATTTCTGAAAAGCTTCTTTATAAACAGGATCGTTAAGATCTTTTAAACCGGTTTCAGATTGAGCAAGAAATTCCGGATTTCCTCCAAGCATAATATCTGTTCCTCGTCCGGCCATATTTGTTGAAATAGTGACCGATCCAAACCTTCCAGCTTGTGATACAATTTCCGCCTCTCTCTCATGCTGCTTTGCGTTAAGCACGTTATGTTTGACCCCTGTGCTGGCAAGCACTTTTGCTAAATGCTCACTCTGCTCAATGCTAATGGTACCGACTAGGATAGGCTGACCACTCTCTGCCAATTCTTTAATCTCCTCAATCACCGCTTCTGTTTTACCTTTTTTAGTAGCGTAGATGGTGTCGGTATAATCATTTCTGACCATCGGTTTATTAGTTGGGATTACTACAACCTCTAGTTTATAAATCTTTTTGAACTCTACAGACTCAGTATCTGCAGTTCCTGTCATACCGGAGAGCTTTTCGTACATCCTAAAATAGTTTTGAAAAGTAATTGAGGCGAGGGTTTGATTTTCGCGAGCTACCTTAACTCCCTCTTTAGCTTCAACTGCTTGATGAAGACCATCGGACCAACGTCGTCCGGTCATTAATCGACCAGTAAATTCATCTACTATTATTATTTGACCATCCCGAACAACATAATCAACATCAAGCTCCATAGTCACATGAGCTCTTAATGATTGATTTACATGGTGCACGATCTCCGCATTCATCGGATCGTATAAGTTGTCTATGTTTAGTAATTTTTCAACGTGGGCAATCCCCTCTTCCGTCAATGTTGGCTGCTTTGATCGGGCCTCAATTTCAAAATCTTTCTCTTTGTTTAATTTCGGAATTATTGCGTTAATACTAGCGTAAAGCTCAGAGCTATCCTCTGCCGGTCCTGAAATAATAAGCGGTGTTCTAGCTTCATCAACCAAAATTGAGTCAACCTCATCGACGATAGCGTAGTGATGGGCTCTTTGGCATTTATCCTCTAGGCGAAACTTCATGTTATCGCGGAGATAATCAAAGCCAAACTCATTATTCTGTCCGTAGGTAATATCTGCTCCATAGGCTTTATGTCGATCGTCCTCATCGAGCCCCGGGACAACTACTCCAACATCAAGTCCTAAGTAATTATAAACTTGTCCCATCCAAGCAGCGTCACGCTTGGCTAGATAGTCGTTGACTGTAACGACATGAACACCTCTACCTCCAAGAGCATTAAGATATGCTGGCAATGTTGCTACTAGTGTTTTTCCCTCACCAGTTTTCATCTCGGCGATCTTACCACTATGTAAAACTGCACCACCAATAAGCTGCACATCAAAGTGCCTCATGTTTAGGACTCGTATAGATGCTTCTCGCACCGTGGCAAAGGCTTCTGGCATGATGCTATCTAAAGGCTCTTCTTTGAGTAACCTTTCACGAAAGAGATTAGTTTGATTTTTAAGATCAACATCGCTAAGAGCCTTAATCTTCTCTTCAAGATCATTAACTCTGACAACAAGTGGCTTTAGCGATTTTAAAATTCGATCGTTACGGGTTCCAAAAACTTTTCGAGTGATTAGAGACAACATAAATTTAAAAACTCACCATTAACTATAACTTTATATCTTTATCTTTGAAGCTAAAAGCACGCCCAAACAATTAGACCTCAACAACTGAAATTTCAATATCTTCAAGTCCTAAAAAGAGCTTGGCAATCTTTTTAAATCGGTTTGCTTCATCAGTAACAAAATACCTAACTTTTCCAAGTACCGAAGATACACCATCACTTCTAATTTCTAAGTTTTCATCTTGTAATGATTTGACTACAACATTAGCAGTGGCTTCACCACAATCTATTATAGTTGTTGAAGGTCCAAAATACCTTTCTAAAGCTTTTCTTAGCAATGGATAGTGGGTACACCCTAATATAAGGGTATCTGGGTTAAAATTTTTCATAGGAGATAAATATCTCTCTATGGAGAGATCAATTAGCTGCCCATCAAAGATGCCCTCTTCAACCATAGGAACAAAGAGGGGGCAGGCTTGAGCTAAGATCTGCAAATCGTGATTATCTTTGGTTAACGTAAGTTGATAAGCCTCACTTCTGATTGTTGCTTTAGTACCGAGAATTCCTATGCGACCTTTTGTAGTACGAAGCGCCTCATTCGATGCAGGAGAGATTACTCCAATTACTGGACAGGTTGACAGTACCTCTAGCTCTGAAAGAGCTGCGCTCGATGCGGTATTACATGCGACAACTATTAACTTAACTCCCTTTGTGTTTAAGAAATTTACACACTCTTTTGAATATTGTCTTATCGTCGGCAATCCTCTGGTTCCGTACGGAGTACGTGCGGTATCTCCAAGATAGATAAAGTTCTCATTGGGCAATGATTTTTGTAATTGCTTAAGTACAGAGAGGCCACCAACTCCGCTATCAAATAAACCAATCGGAAGGGCGTTGCTATTCGGTGTATTGCTTTTAGGCTTATTTTGATTAGGTGTGCTGCTATTAGGGGTACTGTGATTAGGCGTATTTCGATTTGATTGCGAGCTCACGCGCTTTAAGCTCCCTTCTGAGTAAACTTACTAAAATGATCACTAAATATCTTTGCCATTTCGAAATCTTTCTCAGTTATTCCGCCTGAATCATGCGTTGTAAATTTCACTGTTAATTTATTATAGACATTCAACCATTCTGGATGATGATTTTTCTGTTCAATATCAAATGCCACTCTTGTCATAAAACTAAAAGCATCAACAAAAGTGGAAAATTTTAGATGTGCTTCAAGTTTATCATCTTGTATAGACCAAAGAGGTAAGGTCTCAAGTCGTTTAGAAATCTCAGAATCTGATAAAACTTCAACTTTTTTCATATTAACTATCTCAGGAATGAATCAAAAGTGTTACACTTAACTAACATGATATAGCTAAAGAAAGCTCTCATGCACAAAATTATAGGTAGTATAAATAATATGGCCACTCATTGCTACATTAATGGCGAATTTAAGCCAATTGAAGGCTTGATCCTAAACCATTTGGGGGTTGGCCTATTTGAAACGATGCGCGTTGAGACCACTTTAAACAACGATAGAATAGTATGCTTTTTAAATCGACACTTAAATAGGCTTAAAAATGGACTTAGGGAGTTGCAAATTCGTCCTCCTCCAGAAGGTAGGGTAATTGGACACATTCATGATGCCTTAAATAATTTTGATTGGCGCAACGCGAATTATGCTCGCCTAAGGGTTATCGTTTTAGAGAATGACTGGATACTAACTATTGAGCCATGGCAATCACGATTCGATCTAAAAAGAGGAGTTAAGTGCATCACTTTTTCAGGAGAGAGATCCCTACCCCATCTTAAAACATGCTCGGCAGTGGTGTCCGTAATGGCTGCCAGAGCAGCTGAAGTCGCCGAAGCTGGAGAAGCGTTGCTGACAGATAGAAATGGAATAATCTTAGAAGGTGCCTGGAGTAATTTTATTTGGATAGATCGTGCCGGTGTCATTACTACACCAAATGAAAGAATTCTACCCGGTATTACCAGAGGGGTAGCGCTTGAAATATTAGATCAAAAATTAGGTGAAAAGAAATTCGCATCTACATTAGCAACGAAGCAGGAAATTTTAACCCATGCACAAGAGGCGTTTATTACTCAATCAAGTCATGGAATCGTTCCAGTTGTTGAAATTGATGGCGAAAAAATTGGAACTGGATATCCAGGAGAGGTCACAAAAAAACTTATCGCTCTCTATCAAGGGATGCCCAAGTAAGCTCATGCTTGTTTGCTGAAAGATGAAAGACTTTACTATTTGGGATCGCTTTGAACTTCTTAATGATCTCGTACTGTTTCCCTTCGTATTGTTTAGCCTCGTACTGATTCCCTTTTAAATTCTTCTCACCTTGGAATTTTAAAGTACAGAGAAAGTTTTTTGCTTTACCAGCCTTTCGCCAACTCTCAACCCATTCATAAAGTTTTTCTGGATAGCAAATAAGATCTGAAAAGATCCAATCAAAGGAATCTGGATCTTTAGGTTTATAGGTAAATGCATCTCCTTTTTTGAATTCAACTCCAGGCATCTTTGACACGTTGCTATCTAGCGGGGCCCGATCTATTGCTAAAACTCTTGCGCCTAAGCTAGCCAACACCCAGGTCCATCCTCCTGGACACGCTCCAACATCAAGACAACGATCCCCCTTTTCCGGCATCCTTTTAAGAATAGTAAAGGCTTCCCATAATTTTAGATAAGCACGGCTCGGTGGAATCTTTGATTCTTTAAAATCAGGCTCCCCATTAGGAAATGGGCTACTGCAGTTTGGAGATGCCAATAAAGTATCTTTATCTAGTAAGGTCCATGATCCGAAATTTGATTCCGGCTGGCTCAGTAGATTGCTACTTAGATGACTGCTTGAATCTTTAAATGGAAATTCTATTTTAGGAGGTAGGCGACTAGAAAGTTGCTCTTCAATAAGCTTTGATCTTCGAATCTCTTTATAAGGAAAGAATACCCAATTTTTTTTGATCTCTTTTAATTTTTTAGCGGCATCAGTAATTGAATCTATCTTTAAAACTACAGGATCTAACCAAACATTGTGACACCAAGCAGGATCGTACGGTTTTCTATTTGTAACTACGAGTCTATCAAACGTAGCAACAACACCGGTTAGCTCACTTAAAAGATTATTAACGTATCCTTCAGGTGCTAGGTACGCTGCCTTAACTGTGCTTAGGTCTATCTGCTTTAGATCAGTTTTTTCTAATTGGCTTTTCATGTGTCGCAGTTGTCAAAGTACCAGTTTGTCGCCACCACTCTGAAAGCAATATTCCAGTAGCTAAAGATACGTTTAAGCTTTCTACAGCTTCTGTCCCCGGAATATTAATAGTACTGTCGCATAAGCGAGCAATCTCTTTTTTCATACCGTCTCCCTCTCCGCCAATAACAAGAACTGCTTTTTTTGGATAGGTAAACTTATAAAGACTGGCTCCCTTATGACTTGATGTTGCAAGAATTTTATAGCCAAGCTCAGCGAGTTTTTTTAAAGCAGCCTCTGGAGCTGTTGCACGAACAATCTCAACATTCTCTGAGCCCCCTTGAGATACTCTAGTTGCCGCACCTGATAATCTAGGCAGGGCAGCGTCCCCAATTATAAATTTAATGCCGTAGTGGGCGGCTACTCTGACAATCGATCCAAAGTTATGCGGATTAGATACACCATCAAGATAGAGGATAAGGTCTTGGGATTTCTTATCCCTTTTTACCAACGTTTCTAAAAATGCAATTTCAGAGATCTCCTCTTTTTTCCTGACTAGAAAACAGACGCCCTCATGATGAGTTGATTCAGTAATTCGAGCTAATTCCTCGTCGGCTACTATGTGATAAGCAATTTTTCTCTTAGCGCAAAATCTTAAACAGCTAGACAGCTCTTTAACTAAAGAGTGAGAAACATAAACACGAATTAAATCATCAGGCCTATTTCGCCAAATAGAGAGGCAAGCATTTTTACCGTATATTTTTTGCTCCTGGGCGCGGGAGGCCTTGGTAGAGAAATTCTCTCTGCTTTGTTCTCTGCCATTGCCAACTATTTTTGGCTCTTGGGCACGCGAGGTTCTGGTAACACCCTTTCTATGACTCTTTCTGTTGCTTTGACTATTCATACTTACTCTCTTAAACTGAGCGTAAGTAGACACCGAGTAGCGAACTTATTCAAGTCGACAGAGGCGAAATAAGAGAGAAAAGAAGAGCGCGGGGCAACGCTCTTGGGGCAAATTTTCAAAGCTTAGATTAGGCAAAAAGCTCTTTTAGAACAGCCTTAGCCACATCTTTACTCTTAGGATTGTATGATCCATCTTGTACGGAAGCCTTAAGCTCAGCAACTCTAGCACGCCTGCTAGGATCGGCCGCCTCCTCGTTACGAAGAGCAGAATCAACCCTGACAGCATCTCGATTCGCCTGTGCTCTACTTGCTTGCTCTCTGCCTGCAGCAGATGTCTCTTGCGATCTAGAGCCGTCTTCGTCTTTGTTTGTTGTTACTTTTGTGAAGTGTGAGCTAAGCTCACGGATGGAGCTTACGTATTCTTTGATTTTCATATCCTCGTCCTTGACAGGTTAAAAGTTCGAATAACCTCAATGTTATTCAACCTACGCTACACGTTATCTCGAAGAGCAAAAAACCAACTCTTGTTAAGAGTTCTATTTGTGTCTCCTTGAGCGCCGTTCCCTGGCAAACAAACGAGATTCCTTTCTGAGGTTCTTGAATCGACAAACGTGCTATATTTCTTAAATCTAAATTGAATTAGGACATATAAAGAATGAATATCGTCATCTATACTATTGGAAAAACTAAGGAAAACAGTATTTTAGAACTTGAGCAAAATTATCTAAAAAGAGTAAAGCCGTACGCGAAAGTTGAGATTAATGAGCTTGGAAGTAGGGCTAGTAGTAGCGAACCCGTCCCCCAGATTATTCTTAAAGAGAGCGAATCAATTCTTAGCAAACTCACTGGCAAACTTTCAGGCCAACTCACAGAGCGAGACTTTGTAATTGCTCTTGATGAGAGAGGCTCCGACCTAAGTTCCGTTCAGTTTTCAGAACTTTTAAGCTCAAAGATGGTTGGTGGCGTTTCAAGCTTTACCTTTGTAATTGGTGGTGCCTATGGATTACATGACAAAGTCAGATCAAGGGCCAATGCAGTTATCTCATTATCAAAAATGACATTCCCACACCAACTGGCCCGCTTATTTTTAATCGAACAGCTCTATCGAGCGTTTTCGATTATGAGGGGTGAGCCTTATCATAAGTAGGGGGATGGGGTAATCCGTTTAGCTTTTGTTAAGAGCCTACAAATTAGCCCGCATAGCTTCTATATGACTGAGAGTTTCATCTCGTAATTTCTCAGGTTTTATTGATGTAATGTACTTGCCAACACTTAGAATTCGTCGAACAATCTCGGGAGATGTGATTGCTCGAAGCTTTCTTACTAAAATTTCGCCCTCCCATTCATCCTCTTGATCGGCATGCCACCTCTGACTGGCATAATACTCTGCAGCTGGAGGTAATATTTTTATCTCGATATCCTCAAGCGGCTCTCCGGCCCAAATTCCAAATCCTTGTAACCAATTCTCACTTATAATTCGCTCCTCCCCGGGCTTTAGTGGTGGCGGTTTTACAGTTGCATCAAGTATGGACAGAGATCTAATAAAGGAGCAATTAAGAATTCGCTTATGTCCCTCGCCATCATGGAACAACAGATACAAACTACCATCACTAAAATGAACTTTTAGGATCTGACCCTCATATATCCTCTCCTCTTTATGCCGCCAAGGAGATTTATAAGTAATGCGAACACTCTCCCCCGTACTTGCCGCAGTGACATAACGCAGAACACCAAAATCAGCGACATCACCAACAACTGTCAAATCGCTTGAGAAAAACGAAAGTAGCGGTTCGAGCTCTCGACTTATTTGAGTATTATTAGAGATGAACTGATGCCAGATCCGATCGAGGTTTTGATTAATATCCTTAGCATCAAGATTTTTAATAAGATCCCGGGCCAATAGCAACGCCGCCAACTCATCCTTACCCGCTGGTAAAAAATGCGGCATTGAGAAATTACGATTTGTTAGATAATAACCTTTTTCCGACGAATCATACTCCATTGGAAATAAGTACTCATCACGCAACCGATAGATTGTCCTTTGAGCAGTATTCTTTGAGCAGATGCAAAGTTTGGCTAAAGATTGTGAATTTGGATAACGATTTGCCTGAAGCTCAGAAAAGAATTTCTGAGCCCGTTGCATAAAAGTATGACCGTCTACGACCATAGCTGTTTCCTTTTATTTGACGAAGAATTTATCTATATCTATTAGAGGAGCCATTACCACCGCCTCCGCCACCATAACCTGCTAAAGAAAGTACCATTAAAAATAGGATTTTAAAATAAATATTAGATCTCATTTAGGATTCTCCATCAACTTTTTTTAACATACTTCCTCTGCAATCACCCCCGGATCATCTCCGCTCATACTATCAATAAATTTCAGTGCATCTTTACTCTTAGTCATCTAGACACCCTCTAATCCACCTGCTGCGCGGTCAGAAACATAGATTTTTCTAGGGCAACAAAAAACTGCTTTTGTACCACTGACTGAACCAAGTGATTCATCAGCCTTATCAATTACAAACCCCATATCCTGCAGTAAACTGGCACCAGCCTGGATTAGTGAAATTTCATCCTTAGTTTCAAAACGACGAGACTGAAGTTGCCTAAGTTGTAAACTCTCATGTCTTAACTGAAGCGCTTCTTTCGGAATTTTGGGCGTAAAGTAGATACAATATTAGGACTTCCCAGCACCGAAGCCACATCACCACCACTCATTCCAATTCGAATCTCTTTTTGCACAACGCCGGCAGTAAGCTTTCCCCCCTGAGCCGCATCGACCTGCTCCCGATGATATTTCGCTGAGGAACAACCGAGATTAATTAGACAAAGACATCCCAACACTAACACCGACTTAATGCTCATAAATTCTCCTCTGTGCAACGCAACATCATAAAAGAAATGCTAAGAAATTCAGACTAAGAAACGCAGACCTTAGTGAATACTAAAATGTCGAACTAAACTAGGAAGTACCCCAAGATGTGGGGTGGGTTTCGCCTTCTCTATAACCTGTTCAAAATTTCGCTACGAGGAATACTAAAGCAACTCCTACGCCGCTACCTTCTTAGTGGCCTTCTTAGTGGCCTTCTTAGATGCCTTTTTAGGCACAAAATGAATTTCAAGCTTATGATTAAGCGTGGCCGCCGCCACCAATGCCTGCACCTCCGGATCCTCGCCGATCATGCTATCAATAAATTTCAGTGCATCTTTACTCTTAACCATCTTCAATCTCTCCGTAATAGGTATGACCCTCTTGATCTTTAATAAATAAATTCATTTTCTCTACTGAAATTGGCTCCTCACCTTGCATAAATATTTTTCTCTGACTGCGAAAGTTTTTCTCGAGCCGATAACCGTTCCAGCTCCGCGAGTCTCTGCTCAATTAATTCCTGCTTCCTCGTTTGAACTGCAAAATATGTTTGAGCAAACGCGATTTCAGCTTTGGATGAAGCTTTGATTCAAGCTCTGCTCCATCGTTGCTCATTTCTACCTCAATTTGCCCTTATTATTTTCAAATCGCTTCCGACTTTTATTCAGCTCTGCCACTAAAGTCTTCTCATCGGGCAGAGCCATTTTGTATTCTGCTGCAAGAACTTTGTTCGGTAACCCATCAAGGGCATACTTTGCGAGCATTTCCCCCTTTGAAGCACACAAGATTAATCCGACAGGAGGATTTTCATCGTTATGTGTCCAGTGAGTACGTGCATAATTTAAATAAAGATGCATTTGTCCTACATCTGCAGGTGTCAACTTGCCGAGCTTCAAATCCACAATCACAAGGCATCGTAAGCGACGATGATAAAATACAAGATCAACTCTATACCATTCGTTATCTACTCTGAGACGTTTCTGTCTACCTACAAAAGTAAAATCACCGCCTAACTCTAGTAGGAAAGCTTCAAGCCTTCGAATCAAAGCCTCTTCCAGGTCGCTTTCAGAATACTCGTCTTTAAGATCGAGAAACTCCAAGATGTAGGGATCTTTAATTTCCTCCTCTGCGGTAACAGCATCTTCAGATTTCGACCTCTGCCCTTTTATTAACACGGCGGTTTTGTTTTTCGAGAGAAGAGTTCTCTCGAAAAATTGGCTTCCTATCTGACGATCAAGCTGTCTTATTGACCAGCCGCCTCGAATGGCTTCTTGCTCATAGAAGTTTCGAGCTTCATGTTTCTCGACAGACAAAAGCCTTACATAATGTGACCAAGGAAGTGGGAATTGATGTTGATTCCTTTGCGATTTTAGATCCTTTGAAGCAGAAGGATTAGATTCCCCAGACACTGTCTGGGGAATTGACCACAACCTGTAAAACCGCCGCATATATTCGAGATTAGCCTTGGAAAACCCACGACCATATTTACCCGTAAGATCAGCAGAAAGCTTAACAAGTAACGTTTTTCCATACTCAGCCCTTTGCTCCCCTGATTGTTCATGCTCTACGATCTGCTTACCAATTTCCCAATATGTGATTGTTATAATCGTATTTACAGACCGTGCTGAAGCCAGTCTAGCCACCTCAAGCAATTCATAAACTCTATTTAACAGAGAGCCATATCCTGCTCTTGCTGAGGGCGATATTTTCTTTGTTTGGTGCATAATTTTCTTGATTTATAATCTTGTAACATTCTAAGCCTGTAGTATGTGCAACTTTTGCACATACTGAGATTTTCTCTAACTCATTAGCATCAAAGATGTTTTTAAGATGCTTAGTAACTACTGTTCGATCTACTTCAAAAAGATCTGCCATTCTTTTCTGAGTTATCCAGACATTCTCACCAGCATACAATACCTCAATATTCATTGCCCCATCGATGGAGCGATAAAAAGTAATCTGGTTGTCTTGCTGTGGAGCCTTAGATTTTACCATTCACTAATTTCTCAGGTATTAACAAGTGTATATTCTAGTATATTTCTATATCAAACAATTAAAGAATGCAAGCTTGTTTTACAAAACATAAACCACATTAAACGGGGACGAGAAGTCCTACAGGTGTTAGGCAATATCCAAGATGTATAAAATCTTCGACCAAAAATTCACCATTGGCTGAGATACTACAATCGGTAAAATACATGTGGAGGAACAATTAGGATTGGTGTGAAAGGCACTAAATATGAGC
>CAZFXN010000044.1:0-24426 GCA_964523015.1 uncultured Bdellovibrionales bacterium
CCATTAGTCATCCAATCTGAATCCCCTACTACAACGACTCTGGTAAAGATCTTATCACTGCCCTCTTCATAAGATGGCTCAGAAGATGAATCTTTCTTTGATGAGGGAGAAACGACTTCTTTTTCGTAAGCTACGGCTAAAGAGACAGGGCCTTTGGTATCACTTGCATCAACAGAGACTACTGGTTCTTTTTCCGTAAAGATCGCTTGAATATCATTCTCAGCCCAACCCTTTGGACTAGATTTAAAAAGCTCAGTATAAGTTGCTCCCTCTTTTCGCTCCCCAATCTGAACAGAGGATGCCAGATTCATAATTGGCAGATCGCGCTTAGAGAGAGTATCAGTGATCGGATGTTGCTCTATACTTGAAGCCATAAACTGAACAGCAATTGATGGTCCAGCAAAAAGTTGCATCACTGTATCAAGTACGAGATCATCCCCTAAATTAATACCGTAATGTGCGGCGATCTCTTTTAGATCTGTTGATACTGCAGGGTATCCAGGATCACGCATGATAAGAAGTTTCCCCCCCTTATCAGCATAATCAGTGATAGCTGTTTTCTCTTCAGGAAAATAAGGAGTTTTGGGAGAAACAAGGACTAAAGCTGCGGCATCATCAGGAACACTTCCCTTTTGAGCAAGATTAATAGGCTCAATAATCATGTGCTCATCACCAACAGCGCCGACAAAAAGATTCAATCCACGCTGATCTTGAGCCTCTAAATCTGGCTCGCCGTGACCAATTGCATAGTACATCTTCTTGGCTGCACCACGAGTAAGTTTTACTATAGCGTTAGTGATCGCCTCTTCGGTCATCTCATTAATACGACTTTCAGCCTTCACTCCATCTTTATCACCATAAGCAAGGTAAATTATGTTGCCCTGCTTCATGCCGTATTTATCAACTAAATGAGGCTTAGCATTTGGATCTATAATCTCGACCTTTACTTTATCTGAGTAGTAAGAATAGAGCTTAACTGTATCAAAAGTTTTTCCTGTTCCACCCATTACATTAAATACAAGTAGTTCAAGTGGCTCTTTAAGAGATTTTACAACTTTCTGAGATTGGTCAGACAAGCTAAAGACTCCCTCTTCAGTAAGATCCCAACGGACATTATACTTATCTCTGTTACCAAGAAAATTTATACAAGCAAGGATCCCTAAAAACACTGCCCCATAAAGTGCAGCATTAAATCCAAATCTTGATCGACGACCCTTTATTACATCTGGAGCAGAGCCTAAATTTTTAGACCCATGCATAGCGAACCAGACACCCAACATGATAAGACCAACCACTAAATGAGAGATCATAATGGTATGGCCAAAGCCGATAAAAAATCCTCCTAAGATACCAAATAGAAAGATTACTAGGCCGATAATTCCTAAGAATTTAATCCAATTTTTCATATGCTTCATCTGCTGTAGTATAATTTACAATTATAAAAGATTTATAAAATTTAACGCCATCTCTGAGCTTCTAAAGCTCTCTGTGATAAGAACAATCCGAACAGAATAAGGCTAACAAAATAAATTAGACTCTTACTCTCAACAACTCCTAACAAAAGATTTACCACCTGCTCTGCTGGAGAGAGATATTTTAAGACTGCGCCAAAAGTACCACCAACTGATTCAGCTGGGGAATTGATCATATAAAGAAGAAGCAAGGTCACCATACTACTAATTGCTGCGACAACCTGGTTTTCAGTAAAGGCCGAGATAGCCATACCGATACTGGCAAAAGCTAAGGCATAAAGAATTAAACCAAACAGTCCGCTCAAGATTGGCCAGAACTCTAAAGTGGCTTGAGTATAAAGAAGTACCGGAAAGAGAAACACAAGGGTCAGCATCAATATAATAACAGCAGCAACACCAGCAAACTTGCCAAGAACGATCTCAGTAATACTTAATGGCGAAATCGCTAAAAGCTCAAAGGTTCCTGTTCGCTTCTCCTCAGCAATTAACCTCATCGTTAAAACAGGGATCATAAATACAAGGATCACCATAAGGGTATAGAAATAACGAGCAACGACAAACTCATTCATTCCAGGCACGCCCTGCTCCATTCGATGTGGCATCGCGCTATATTGCTGCAATACGAGATCATAATAAGCAAGGAAATTGTAAAAAAAGTAGGCACTCATAAAAATGAAGCCGGTGATCACTATGTAAGCAATCGGTGAAACGAAAAAAGAGAGCATCTCTCTTTTAAAGATTGTATAGATATTTCTTAATGACCGAAGCATAAACATCTCTTAATGATAAGATTTAATTTATTATCTAATTAATTACCTGCGAAACTCTCACTGAATCTGAGGACACGCACTCCATAAATGCTTGCTCAAGTGAGCGATCTCTTACTACATCCTCAAGTGGACTCTCTAAGACAACTTGTCCATGAGCAATGATAACAACCTTGGAGCAGATCTCTGTAACCTCTGGCAAGATATGAGTGCTTAACACAACAGTATGATGTTCAGATAAACTCTTAATTAGTTTTCGAATCTCAATTATCTGAACTGGATCTAAGCCGCTAGTAGGCTCATCAAGGATAATTACTTCTGGGTTATGAATAATCGCTTGAGCTAAACCAACACGTTGACGAAATCCTTTTGAGAGATGTCCACACAATCGATTTTTTACATCAGTCAGGTTACAAACTTCGATAACATCGCCCACGCGCTGCGAAAGGGTATCGCGACTAACTCCCTTTATCTCTCCCATAAAAGTAAGATATTCTGACACCCTCATCTCTCCATAGAGTGGTGGATTTTCTGGAAGATATCCGATGCTTTTACGCACCTCTTCTGATTGGGTTTGAATGTCATAGCCGGCAACCTTAGCTGTACCACTAGTTGGAGGCAGAAAAGTTACTAACATTCTCATAGTTGTTGTCTTACCGGCACCGTTAGGTCCAAGAAACCCTACGATCTCACCCTTTGCCGCTGTAAACGAAACATTAGAGACGACAGTCGTCTCTCCGTATTTCTTAGAAAGACCTAAAACTTCAATCATATTTTTATCATCCTTTGGCTATATCTCGACCTACCTTAGATCTATAGTTACCCCAAAAAAAGTATTCAGAATACATGAATGATGAAAACCTTCGGTTTGCCTTTAGCTTATTAATTGGGATAACTATTTTTTGTCCCTCCGGGGGATAGTAGCCAAAAAATCACAGAGTTCGCAATATTTGGGGACTAGTTTGACTTAAAACCCCGTTTTTGTTAGGTTTCCACGCAGATAAGCAGTAATTTCTGAAAGATTTACCTTTAGAGCAACTTGTTATGGCATCAAATACTAAAAAAACAGAGAACCGAAGAGAATTAAGAGACGCAAAACTTTTAAAGAAGCGTCAGAAAAGAACAGCAAAGGGACCTAATAAACGTACTCAAATTAAGCTAGCTAGCTAGATAGATAGAGCGTTAAGAACTACGTACGAAGATAAATAACTTACCATTCCAAGAGTTACAAACGAGACAAATAGGATCAGCCAGTAGTAAACGTTCTCTGAGCGGCTCTTCTCTTTTGCAATCTCTTCTACCTGCATTCTTAGATCAGTAAGCTGAAAGGCAATGTCATCATAGTTAAGGCTGGAAGCAGAATCCTCTTCAAGTTTTCTTTCTAACTTACTTAGAAGTTGTCCAATCCTTTTCTCGTTTATAAAATCGGCTTCACTTCTTGCAGAGAATCGGGATTGTTGAGTATTATTTAATCGAGCTTCCATAACCTACCTTAAACACTTTAGAAAAACACACAGTTATGGGGTTAGATTCAAAAATATTGGAAAAGGATTCTGAGAGTCTATAATAATATTTGAAGCACTATTAGCATTAGGATAAGGTACTTTCAGTGAAAAACGAGACGGATACACTTTCAATATTATCGACAATTGCGGAGAATTATTCTCTTAATCTCATTATACTTTTTGGATCCCAGGCAACTGGAAAAACAAACTCTGAAAGTGATTGGGATATTGCTGTTAAAGGCGCACATATTCTGTCACTAGATCAAAGATTAGATATGATTGGAGAGTTCGAAAAGATTTATCCAAATATAGATCTAGTTGATATTCGCCGTGCTGATCCACTACTTCTTGCTTGCATCGCCTTAGAGGGGAAATCCTTGTTTGAAAGCGACCCTCTTCAGTTTGAAGAGTTTAAACTCTTTGCTCGAGTCCAGTATATTGATGCTCGTCCTCTTTTAGATCGAGTCCTAAAATCAAATAAAGAATTTGCAGATTCTTTAAAGGATCCATCATGAATCCTATAAGAATTGATCTTTTAACGCGAAAGAAAACGATCTTACTTGCTGAAATTACCCTTCTAAAAAAAATTCTAAAAGAGTTTGATGATAAAAAACGGAGCCTTTAATTCAGCATGCCTTATTACATGCGATGCAAACCGCCATTGCAGCAGTTATTGATATCTCTCAGCATATTACTGCCGAAAAAGGTAGTCTTACAAATGCTTCTTATGCTGAGGCGATTGAGCATCTCGGGGAACTAAAGATTTTTCCAGAAGAGTTTGCTTCTAGTTTTGCTAGAGTTGCAAAATTGCGCAATGTAATGGTCCATCTTTACGATAATATTAACTTTGATCTTATCTGGAGCCTCGTGCCAAATTTAATTAAGGACTCATCTCAATTCATAAAGTATTTAGATAAGGCTGGGTTATAAGAAATACATTAAGACTCTGACTATTATGCATTGAAGATCTCAGGGCACCCGCAAACAGAATACATGCTCTAGTAAACATAATAATCTTTTAAAATCCACCTCCTTTTATCCTCTTTTTATCCCCCTTTTACAGCTTGACTAGGATAAAGGTTCAGTGGGATACTTTCCCGCTGAGGTGGTAGGCAGATCATACTTAGCTTGCTATCGGTTCATTTATAGAACTAGCTTTTTCAGAGCTATGGCCAAATGGTTTTAGTAATACTGGTGCTAATTTTTTAGATCTGCGGATACGACTTTATTCCTAATCGCATGACCAAAGAGGTAAGTACAGATCGGTACACCAAGTACTAGCCCCCAGACTCCAAACATCTTACCGCCAATGGTTAAGATGATAAGAACGATAACCGGATTAAGTCTTAGGTGATGTCCGTAAATTCTTGGATTAAGAATGTAAGTTTCTACCATATGAATGACAGTAATCATTAGTATTGCAAGCCCCATGAGTCCAAGGCCAGACATCTGAAGGGCTACTAAACAGATGGGTACTGAGCTAATAAAAACTCCAGCCACCGGAATAAAACTAAAAAAGAAAACTATCATACAGAGAAACGGTATCTGCTCACCAAAACCTAAAAGCATAATACCTAAAGCAGTGAGTATGGTATTCAACATTGCTATAAAAAGCTGTGCTTCTAAGGCCTGTCCCATCACTTTGGCAAAAGTAAAAATGCCATCAGCAACTTCATTATAGATAAATTTTATTCGGGTATTTCGAAGGTTTCTTATTGCTGCTGCAAGGTGTGGAAGATCCAGAATAATCAAAAAAGAGAAAAGGAGCGAAAGTAAAAAGGCCGACCCTATGGCTAAAAGAGGACCACCAATATTTCTAAGAGCAACCAAGATTGCTTTTACATTTTCTTGACCAACTGAATTTTCACCAAGACCCAAAAGCTGTTGTAGAAAATGTGCTGTTACAGAACCTTTTAAATCATGGGTATCTGGTAGCGAATATTCTGGCTTTATTTTTGGAATTTCAGGAACACCAGCTAAAAGCTCAGAGAGAATTGGATAAGTTGTAGTCAAATTTATTAATTCATTATCTGTAGCTTTTAGATATGATGGAAATCTTTCTACGAAAAGCTCTCCTTGATCTCTTACTTTAGGAACAACAGATGTGCCTACGCCGATCAAAATTCCAAGCAAGATCAGGGCTACCAGCACTACTCGTACCGTTCTATTAGTGACCCACCTTTGAAGCTTGTTAACGCCACGAGACTGAATGTAAGCAAAAACAAAGGTTAAAAAAATTAGAAGAGAAAAAGATCTTAGTAGGTAAACAACACCAAAAATAAGTGACCAGACAAAAATCCTGCTTATAAGGGCGGTAAAGTATCTTGAGTCAGTAGTGTTGTTATCGTTCATAAAAGCTTTTTAAAACTAGGTGTTATACTCAAATTTAGCTCTAGTCTAATGACTGTTAATATTTGTAGCAAGTAATGGAAAGTCAGCTTAGCATGAGTAGTTTAAAGGTAATATTAAATTACTCATGAGTAGTTTAATATTGCCCTTAAAAAGATATCTCTTTCCTAGCACCTGATTCACCGTTAACGTAATCCTATAGAGTAGGACTCCGATAAAATTACTACTTATTTTAGTTGGCTACCTTGCGATACATACTGTTTATATTATTTACTCTTTTCATATCAGCTTGCTCATCGACCTTAATTGAGCCGAGTGACACTGAGACTACTGCTGTGAGCGGCGTAGAGAGACCCCCATCTGCAGAAAGTGTAACCTCAACTGTTGAGGTAAAAGAGTTACCTAAAAAGAATTCTCCGATTCCTGCTGATGAAGTTCAATTGATCTGGGCAGTACCAGAAGTTCCAGTTGATAACTATATAATATACTACGGATTCAGCCGAGATAAATTAGATAACAAAATTAACATTGCCTTAGATCAAGTAGATACATTTAAAGATCCTCGATTTGGCACAGTGCATCGATACTACATCTCAAATATTCCAATAGATAAAACTATCTATGTATCTATTGCAGCAATGCGTGGCACAAAAGTTTCAAAGGCTGGCGAAATAATTGAGCTTAAGCCAGAAAAAAAATAAGAGACTAAAGTGAATTAAACAGAGTAATAGTAAGCATCGGGATGGTGCACTATGATCGCTGAAGTCGACTGCTCTGGCTCTAGTTGATACTCTGAACTTAATGCTACTCCTATCTTTTCAGGATTGAGTAGTTTAAAGATATGATCCTGATCCTCTAATCGTGGACAAGCTGGATATCCAAAACTATAACGCGCTCCTCGATAGGTCTGTCTGAATAAAAGATCGATTGTTGGGCCGTCTTGGTTAGCAATACCAAGCTCTGATCTTATTTTTTTATGCCAATACTCAGCAAGCGCTTCTGCTGATTCCACAGATAATCCATAAAAATGAAGATAATCTGTGTATCTGTCCTCTTCAAACATCTGACGACATATATCAGAAGCTCGACTGCCAATAGTCACCACATGAAAACCAACAACATCAAGTCGTCCAGATGATTTAGGTAAGAAAAAGTCAGCTAAACATCTTCGTTTATCAGCTATCTGGCGTGGAAATACGATACGACAAGCTTCTTTCTTAGTTTCAGGATCGTAAATAATTAGATCATTTTTATCGCTCTGACATGGGAAATATCCGTAAGCAACTTTTGGTTCAAGCCAACCATTCTCTTCAGCTTTTTGGCACCAGGTGTTAAAGCGTGGATCTACATAGCTTTTAATAAATTCTCTATACTCAACTGAACTTCGCTGACCGCGACGATACATCCACTGATTCGCATAGAGTGCTTTTTTGTTAATATATGGAAATAGCTCTGATACTTTAATATCTCCAGGCATTAAATACCTAGCACCCCAAAAAGGCGGGGTTGGTACCTCTGTTAATACAGCAATCTCAGTTTCGACATATTCTTTATATCTCTCCTCAAGTCGATCGTTACGCTCATTCCGTGTCTCACCCTTTCGCTCTCTTACTACAACGTCCTTGCCAGTAAGTTTTTTCTCCTCAACCTGTCCAGTTAACTCATCCATTATCTGAAGCCCAGTAAAAGCATCGGCTCCATAATAAACAGGACCAGTGGTGTAGCTTTCAGTAAGATCTGTCTCTACATAAGCTCTGTTAAGGGCTGCTCCTCCACAGATAACCGGAATAGAGATATTGCGACGAGACATCTCTTCTAAGTTTTCCTTCATTACAACTGTAGATTTTACTAACAATCCCGACATACCAACTGTATTTGGTTTGTATTTTTCAATCGCATCTAAAAAATTATCTAATGACTGTTTAATGCCTAAATTAACAACTTTGTAACCATTATTGCTTAAGATAATATCAACTAGATTTTTGCCGATATCATGGACGTCCCCCTTAACGGTACCAATAACCATAATACCCTTCTCAGTCCCTTCAATCTTATCCATGAATTTCTCAAGGAAAGTGACTGCGTATTTCATCGTTTCTGCTGATTGCAAAACAAAGGGTAACTGCATCTGCCCAGAACCAAAGAGCTCCCCTACTATCTTCATTCCTTTAAGGAGAATTTTATTAATAATTTCTATCGCTGTGTAATTTGTTAAGGCAGTATTTAAATGAGTTTCAATTCCGATCTTTTTACCATCAATAATTCTTTTTTCTAGGATACTCTCAATAGGACCCTCCTCTTCTTTTGCTACTTCTTTCTCTCTATTAGTCCCTTGAAGCTTATCAATAAAAACAAATAATGGATCGTATCCCTCTTTACGACGATCGTAGATTAAGTCAAGAACGATCGTTAAGAGATCTTCCGGGATTTTATTAATCGGCAGTATTTTCTTTGAATTAATGATACATCCATCAAGTCCTGCCTTCATTGCTTCGGCGAGAAAAACTGAATTTAAAATCTGCCTGGGATACGGCTTTAGTCCAAAAGATATATTTGAAAGTCCAAGTATCGTTCGAGACTTTGGCACGTGCTCTTTTATAAGCTTAATACCTTTAAGTGTTTCAATTCCAGCCTTTCGACTATCCTCGTCACCAGAGGCAATAGTAAATGTTAGGGCATCAAAGATAAGCGCATCACCAGGTATTCCATGCAAATTTACTGCTCGATCGTAAATACGCTGGGCAATCCGTAATTTCTCTTCTGCAGTTTTTGCCATTCCATCTTCATCAATGGTTAGCGCAACAAGAGCTGCGCCGTAATCAACTGCTAAGCGACATATCTTATCAAATTTATCTTCGCCATCTTCAAGATTAATAGAATTGATAATCGATCTTCCACCAAGCAACTTAAGAGCAACTTCCATTACATCAAGCTGAGTTGAATCAATCATTATCGGAGCAGTTACCTGAGTTGAAAATCTGCTTAGCACCTCTGTCATATCGCGAGATTCATTACGCCCAACAAATGCAGTACATACATCAAGGACGTGAGAGCCTTCAGTTACCTCTGTTCGCCCCATCTCAACTATTTCATCCCAAGCTTCCTTAACCAAAAGCTCCTTAAAAGCCTTTGACCCATTAGCATTACACCTTTCGCCAACAATAAGCGGGCCGGCATCCTGATCTAGAGCAACGGCAGAATATATTGATGAAACATGAGATGGAAAATCTACTGGTCGACGCATTGGAGACAAACTACCAACCCGTTCATAAACTTCCTTTAAGTGATCAGGGGTAGTGCCGCAACATCCTCCTACTAAACTTACTCCATAGTCTCGAACAAAGATCTCAAGATGATCTGACAGTGCCTCTGGAGTTAGATCATAGACCACCCTACCCTTATCATTTCGAGGAAGTCCGGCATTCGGCAAAACTGAAACAGGGCGTGAAGAATGCGAGCCCAAGAATCTTACATTCTCGGCCATTAAATCAGGGCCGGTTGCGCAATTAATACCAAAGATATCAACCGGCATAGTCTCAGCAACGACAAGGGCAGCTTGCACCTCTGTTCCGATAAGCATTGTCCCAGTTGTTTCTATTGTAATCTGCACACAGATTGGAAGCTGCTTACCAAGTTTTTTCATTGCATCTCGGGCAGCGATAACTGCGCACTTCATCTGCAAAACATCCTGGCATGTTTCTATCTGAATAAGGTCTGCGCCCCCTTCAATCAGTCCTTCCATTGATGGCAGGTAGGTTTTATACATCTCATCAAAGGTAGTATGCCTAAGTGTTAATACTTTTGTTGTAGGACCTACTGAGCCAGAAACAAATCTTGGCCATGATGGAGTACTGTAACTATCTGCAACCTCTCTTGCTAATTCAGCAGATTTTCTTGAAAGCTCATAAGCTTGTGCAGCAATATCATACTCAGCCAAAACAATTGCTGATGAACCAAACGAGTTAGTCTCAACAGCATCACAGCCAACTGCAAAGAAAGAATTGTGAATATCTTTTATAATATCCGGCCGAGTTTGACAGAGATATTCGTTACAACCATCTAGCCCAGCAAAATCATCTAGAGATAGATCCTTTGATTGAATCATAGTGCCCATAGCACCATCAAAGATGAGTATTTTTTCTTGTAATCTTTTTAGAAATTTTGAATTCATTGCTAACGTTATTTGTAAATATCAGTTTGTAACTGATATGGCAGTATTGAAAAGTGTAGTATAGCAGCGAGTGGGGTCACAGAGGAAACAGAATTATTCTTTAAATATATCCTTTTTCCTCTAAGATCTCTTGGACTACGTCCATATCATCACTCTTAATTAGTCTTGGATCATCATTGTCAAAGATAATTCTCTTGGCCCGACTTAATTCACGACTTAGATGTGCCTTAGAGGGGGGTTTTACTAAAAATCCGCTAGCTCCTGCTTTTAAACATTTCATTAAAATATCCGGGGTTCCGTAAGCAGTTAAAACAATAATCGGAATATGGCTAAGCCTTGCATCTCCTCTGACTTCAGCGCAAAGCTCCCAACCATTCATCCCGGGCATACTAACATCCGTGATAATACAGGAATATGATGCTGGTTCAGTTCTGAGTGCGATTAAAGCGTCTTTTCCTGAAGGAAAACCTTTTACATATGCGTATTCTAAATGCTCAATGAAAGCGCAGATTATATCTCTAGGAGAAGCCAGATCCTCTACTACCATTACTCGAAATTTTGCTCCGGCTCTAAGCTTTCTTTCACCAATCTTTTTTACTGTGCCAGCTAACTGCTCAAACACTTCACTGCCACTAGTAAACTCAACACCAAGCACGCCAAGTGCCCAGCGTTTTCTTGATAAATCAATCGGATCAAGATCCAGCATAGAGTACACTGTAAACTGCCCGTTGTTATTTGTTGTCCACAGCGAGGAGGAGAGTTTTTCAATCGCATTATCATCGTATTCATCTGAGGCAACTACTAGATCAAACGGCCTAGCCAAAACCCAATTAGAGGCTGCTTTAATATCACTTGTGACCTTAGTCCTAAACCCTTCAGTTTTAGCAATTTTATTTATTCTAGAAACTTCCTGATCTCGACTAGAGATTATTAGAATATCAGGCATAATAGTTAACTCTCAGTTAATATTTTTGTTGTGCAATTTTTCAAATCTAAAAAAATGGTTTTTGCACTATCTAGATCTTTTTTGATATCAAAATTTTCTTTTCCAAATAACTCTTCTAACTGCTCAGACAAGTGCGCTACTTCACTCAAGCCAAAAAATCCTGAACCACCTCGGATAGTATGAAAGCTTGCTGATAATCTTTTTAGCGATGCAACATCTAGTGCTTCTGTAGAACCTAAAATCAACAGCTCGGACGAGGAAAGATGTTTCCTTAGCTCTGTCCTAAAGACTTGGAAGGCCTTACCAGAAATAAGTTTGTTTTCAATCTTTTCTTTCACATCTTGAAAATCGGTGTTAAACTCTTGAAACTTAAAGGCTATATTGTATAAAAGCTGTTTTTAGCAGACTTTCCTATCTGAGTAAGATTATTTATAATAGTAATGATGAGTGAATATAGCTATATACTCAACTTAACAGTTTGGAACTAATAGAGAATTGTATATGAATACGAAGTTAATCTTAGGTCTTGTTTTAGCTTTACTACTAGGTGGTGCCTGGTTTTATAACTCCAAAAATGAACAATCGGCAACAACCCCATTATCTACACAGATAACTAGTACAACGGGGCAGAATAGTGCCGCGCCACAACCTGCTGGAGAATCCAGGGGAGAGGTTTTTGAGAAGAAGATTGGAGATTCGCATATAGCTCGTGACCAAGATGGCTTTATCGATCGTGAAATGGTCCCAGCTTCTCAAAAATATAAGTCTGCTGAAGAAGCGATCGCTGCTATCAAGACAGCGGCAATTGAGTACGATGATTTTGTATTAGAGGAATTTGTACAGCTTAAAGATTGCTCCTGGTGTGATGAGATGTACAGCCAAGTTGCTAAGCTAATGAATGATCCTAGCATTGATATCGATCAGAGAAGTTACTATGGGGAGCTGCTCGCCGTTTCAGGTAAACTTGAGAATGTAAAAGCCCTGGTTGCAGGACTTGAGCAAGCTAAAGGGGACGACGAAAAAGATATGTTTGCTGAGTCACTTGAACTTGCCGTAGGTAATGATGAGATGGTTTCATATCTTAGCAAATACCTAGAGAACGATGATGAGGCACTAAGAGAAAGCGCAGTAGCTGCAATATCTAATCAAGGTAGCCGATTCGCTGCTGAAACTCTATATAAAGATCTACTTTCAGGAAAAGCTAAAGATCATGATTACTACTCTCTTGGCATTGGCCTAGGAGAGATGGTTCCTGATGAAGAGGCATTACCATTCTTACAAGACTTAGTAATTAAACGAGATCAGTATGCTGACCTTGCGATCAAGGCATTAATAAATTCTGGACTTCACGGTTTAACAATTGTGTTTGATTCTCTGGCTTCTGAAAAAGATGAGGCTAAGGGCAAGGCATTGCTAGTTGACGCGATTGATCATGTTATCTCAGAAGAGGGAGTGGATAAGTTTCTAACTGCCGCAACTAAAAATGATAACTATCCACCTTTTCTTAAAGAGTTTGCTGCGAATGCCTTAGAAGAAGCAAAAGCTGACGAGCTTGATGACTTAGAGTAAGACTGCTTGAGTTTGTAAAAATAATATCGCACAAGACAATAGGGGGCTATCTCGCTTCAGCTAGATCTTTTAAGATCATATCTGCCTCTTCGGCATTTTCTATCTTTGCTTTTATCTCTTTTTTCTTTGTTATAGGTTTTTTTAACTCAGGATGCTTCTCACCGTCTTTATGAATAATCTTAGAAACTTTCCCCTCTTTAAAAACTACAACCTGCTCAGCATAGCTCCAAAGCTCCTCTCTCTTAATCTCCATCACAGTTTTTTCTTGAGGGGCACCAAGAATCTTTAGAACTTGCCCATAGTCCATCATTGGCTTAACCACGGCTAGATCCTCTAACGCCCACGATAAGGAAGACGATGAGGGAGCCGAGACAAGGATCAGCGCAAAGAATAGATAGCTGATAATTCTCTTAGTAATTCTTTTCATAAGCATTTATCCAGTAGTATGCAAATTTTTGCAGATCCGATATTGTAGCGTACACTGGTTACCTCGATTTAGAAACATGAATTGATAACGCGAGCAATTTACGGCAATGTCGACTAAAGCACTTCAAGATAGGATTATATATAAAGGGGCCTTAATTAGCGCTTTTTTAATTCCGCTTAAACTATCATTAGTTTACATCATTTCCTTGCCTACTTTACTTTACTGGATCTATCTAAGGAGATCTAAATTCAGAAAAACTATTTCAGAGTACCCAACAATACTCATAACTCCATTAATCCTATGGGTATTAGCAAGTTTTTTATCGGCACCATTTGGTATTCATCCGCTTGGCAGCATTACGCACCTGACGAGATTATGCCTTGGGTTAATAAACATTTGGTTCTTTTTTGAGATCTGCAAAACCTACGGTGTTAATAAATTATTAATCGCCCTTTTATCTGGACAAGCAATTGCTGCGATACATACTGTAATCGCTCCACTAATTACTCCATTAATTACTCCACTAATCGATCCAAACCTAAATCAGATCTTCCTTGGAGCTGTCACTGAATCAGGTCAGCTAGCTCTGACTCTGATCTTAGCCTGTGGATTTTCATTTTATATATTTTTCTCAGAACCTGAACCTGAGATTCCAGGACATCTCTCTATCTTTTCAATTTTAAATCTCTCACTATTTTGTTTTCTAAGTTTTTTTGGCCCAACTTTATCGATAATTCCACTCATCATCTTAGCGATCCTTATCATCATTAGTTTATCTTTTACTGTTCGGTATATTTATAGAGAATATATTCACTCGAAAACTTATTTTGCGTATCTTCTCTGTGTTGTTGCTCCACTTTTAGGAGCAGCCCTAATAATAAACCTTAAGCGTGGTCCTTGGTTTGGAGTTTGTATTGCTGGGCTACTCTTTTTAGCGAAGTATTATAAAAAACTTGTATTTCCTGCATTCCTTGCAGTTTTACTAGCTGTAATAACTATTGCTCCAGTAAAAGATCGATTAGTTGAATCCTATGATGATTTTTTTATAGCTGGTGGTAGAAACATAATGTGGCAGATCGGCGCTGAGCTATCTGCCAAATATCCCCTTGGAATAGGGTATCGAAATAGTAAGATTTTACAAAAGTTCGATCCGACAATTCCGCCAATGCATACTCACTTTCATAATAACCTTTTAAACATCTTAGTTGAGACCGGCTGGTTAGGACTGCTACTATTTTTATGGTGGATATTTGGTCTAGTTAGAGTTGGATTTAAAAATGAGCTACCTTTTCCGCAATCTTTTTTACTCTTTACTCTGACACTTTCATTAATCTCATGGCAAACAGCCGGGCTGGTTGAGTATAATTTTGGAGATAGTGAGGTTGTATTTATAGTTTATATCTTACTAGGTGCTATGGGGGCACTTTTAGTAACTAATTCAACTAAACAAGAAGCAGGTTAGCTACTAAATATATTTCTATGAACCTCTGCGAGTTTCTGATTTCCATCAACTACGCTTGATCCCCTCTCTATCCTTACCGATCCTAATTCATGTGGTATTTTTTGACGATCTGAGTAGTATGTAAATTCTCCTGACAAGGTAGCGAACATTTTAAAAGCTTGTTTTTCATAAAAAGCTAGTTCCGTAAAATTTGTAATTTTATCTTGCACAACAGCGGTAAGCTCAGCTTCAATTCTTCTTTTCTCTTGCTCTCCTAATCTAAGATCTCCTTTTAGGTAAACTTCCCCTGTCCCCCCAGCAGTTCTCATCTCCAACTGCGCATCCGAAAAATGCTTACTAAACCTACTCATTACCTCTTCAAAAATTGAATTGGCATAAGCCATATTCTCTCCCTTATTAAATGCGCCAAATCCTCCTATGTGAAACCTATATCCAGTAAAAAAGCTAGAATCGTTAATTGGAAGTACTAATCTTGCCGCGAAATTTTGAACTTGAGAAAACCTTAATACGGTATCAGAGCCTGGATCTAAACAGACTAATCGAAAAGCTTGGGCTTTAAGAGTTTTAGGGTCTTCAGTGCTTGATGGATCAGAGAGCCTAGCAGTAATATCGTCATACTCAGTGATATTTCCGTTGATCGTAGACACTTCTCTTTTGTCGGCAGACCTTACTTTGATAGATGGATCAACAGGTACAGGATTCTCTGGTATGGAATTCCCTCCCCATTTCTTTTTATAGATAAGCTTCTCTGCTGTACCAATCCCACGCACCATGTCGTATGGAGTACAATCAGGTCGTAAGGTAATTGAAGCGTAAGAGGTGCTCATTAAAGTTGTTGACTGACTGATTTTATCTGTAGTCTCAATTAGTTTTCGATCGATGTCTAAATTATCCAGATCTCCATTAGTTCGTAAAGTATCAAGAATTTTATTGGCTAAATACGCTTGTAAATTATGAGATAAGATTGAAATCTGTTCAGCGACCTTAAGTTTGCGTTCCTCATCAGATAACCTTGGATGATTTTTATCAACTTGCAGCTCTGAAATTTGCAGCTCTGCCACTTCAGCTATGGTAGAAACTTTAGGAGAAGAATCCTTAGTGACATAGACTAACCATTCCTGAAACACTTTCCCTTCATTTTTTCCTCCGCACTTTTCTGTCAGCCATTCTCCAAATCTCTCTGAACTAACAGCCTTTGTCTCTTCACTTCGATAAAGAGATCTTAACCCTGCCATTGATTTTTGAAGTTCGGCTAGTACCTGGGCCTCGGCTACCCTCTCTTTAAAATTAGTAATCTTACCTTTTAAATGATCAGGCAGCTCGCCACTCTCTAGTACTCTCTTTCTTAACTCTTCTTCCTCTAAAAGAGCACTTCTAACTCGATCTAAAGATGCTACATCATCTCCGGTAACGTATAACAATTCATCTCCAGCAAAACGTCCTAATTCTCCATGATCTCCTAAATGTTTTCTAGCAATTATTCCAGTCTGCTTAAGCAGTTCATCAAGAACATCCCTTAATCCAACATCATTTAGAATTCCTGCATTATCCTTATCAGCAAAAGTTAAAACTAGATCATTTCCAAGCTTCCCTTTGATATCTGCTAATCCATCGGTGGAAAGATATCTAACTCTTGTAAACCCACCAATTAGAGCATCCGTATTATCAATGGGGTGTTTATCTAGCCGCTCATGCCATTTATCAATAAGATCAGCATAAAGTGATCCAACTGGGTCAGCATGATGTGGCAACTTAACTAAGCGATCAAATTTTTCATGACCACCAACGAGTTTTACTAATTCATTAATCGCAGCTTGATTATTATCTAACGCTTTAAGTGCTGCTTCAGTAATCCTATGAGCATCTTCTAAACTTAACTCGCGACCATTTTGTCTTTCAAATAAACTAGCAGTAATTTCACGACCACGATCAAGGGTAGATATCCTGACAGAGTGAAGCTCTGGAGGGGAATCCTTATTTGTTTTTAATTCTATGGTGACTCTGGAATCCTCTTTTGTAACGATATAGGCAATAAGATTATGCCCGACAATGTTTCCAGCTTGACGATCCATCGATGTTCTATGAAAAACTTCATGTTGAATACCGCCTAAGGTATCTAAGTGACCTTGAAGTTGCGTTTCTAGATCTAAGTCAGCATCTGACCTAACAGGATTATGAGTAGTATCCGACATGTAACAGTTATTAAATTAAATCAAATGGTTGTGACCCCTACTTAGATAAAATATCGGGTTAAATATCAGGTTCTTATCGCTTCTGTGGCGTTAATTTACAGCCAATTTAGAGTGAATTTGCTTTTAATTTACCTTATAAAGTCGGTTAATTAGCAAAATATCATCTGAAATAACCCTTTTTATCTGGGCTAAATGAACCTTTGCAGCGTTAATTTTCTTAGCCGAATCTGCCTCTTTTACAAAATTTGTAACGTCAGAAACCTTACGACCACTCTTAGATCTTGGCTCTGTTAATTTAATTGATACCGGATTAGCTGACTGATTTTTAACATAGGCCTTATGTAGATCGGCGCGCTTAGAGATAAGAGCGTTGACTGTGCCGATCTCTTTCATAAGTAAACTTCTCTCATTTGCAAGTAGATCTGCTGGCTTTGATGGAGGAGGCGGCGGTATTAATTTTCTCTCAACAAATTTAGTTGGGCTCTTACTTTTACTTTCGTTATTCTTAACATTAAAAGTATCGCCATCTTTCATCTTAATGTTCGCACTAACAATTGTAGCTTCATTTGGAGTAGCCACCATAAGATCTCTTTCAAAGAGTTTTGGTTCAGGAATGGCAAGAGGCTCAGCAGATCTAGCTTTGTTCGATCTGAAAGATTTCATCCTTTCAATCTTAGCTTTACTAGCTTCAAGATCTATCTCTAGTGTTGCAACGCGGTCTTTTAAATAACCAACTGAGTTTTCAAGGTCGGCTATATAATCAATTACTTGAGTACCATCAAGATCAGTTCTAAATGGACGACCATCTGGCAACGTGCCTCTTTTTGGATCCCTTTTTGGATTATCTGCATGCAAAAAGGAATTGATTAGAGTAAAAGCGAAGATGGCAATAAAGGAGTGTTGGATAAATCTTTTAAAATTCATCGAATTAATTTACTTAATAAGCCCTAAGCACTATCTAAAACTACAGTTCCCCAACTTAATCCAGCTCCAACAACAGCTACAACAACTTTTTGCTTCGGTTTAAGCTGATCCCAATAAGTTGCTAAAACTGCTGGCGCACTAGCACCTGCTTGATTCCCTACTCTAGTAACATTGTGCCAGTGATTTGAATCTGGAATCCCTCGATTTCCAATAATTTGCTGCAACATTGTGTAGTTTGCTTGATGGCCGATAAAAACATCTCTATTCCAATCGATCTCCAATTGGCTTTCAACTTGTCGAATAAGTTTTACAGTTTGAAGTACTGAGAAATTTCTGACAGCGCGACCATCCTGATGAAAATACCCATAGGTATCAACGACAACGGCATCGCAACGTGAAGGATCCGCAGTAAAAAATGTTTGGACAACCTTTAAAGGTCCCTCTTTACGAGGTGAAATTATATAAGCAGCGGCACCATCTCCCCAAATAGCCCCGTCAGTGCGATCGTTATAGTTCACTTTTTGAGTTAGGGTCGCAGTCGACATTCCCAAAATATAATCAGGTAGAGACTCTTCCTTTTGATTATTAAGAAGATCTAGATGAAGAGCAAAGGCTGGGCATGCAGTAAAAACATCAAATGCTTTAACGTTTTTAAGCCCTAAAGCCTTACCGATCCTTTGAGACTCTCCAGGTGTTGTTTGAGTAGGAGTACAGCCGTTACAGATAATCATCCCTATTTTATCTGCTGTGATACCAGCTCTATCAAGGGCCATCTGAGCAGCCCTCACTCCGAGCTCTGTCGGATTGGTGAGCGCAACATTTAACGCTTCGCTAGGGTTTGAATTCCGTGTTTCCTTTATATAATCGAGGGGTAGACACGAAAGACGGGTATCGATCCCGATCTTCTCCATAATCCAGGCAGCAGTAGTTCCTGTTCCTAAGTCTTCAAGGAACTTATTATCAATAACGGTTGTTGGATGAGCAAAGCCCATCCCTAATACGTGAAGCACAAAAATTCTCCTGGAATAAAGAACGGCGAAAACGGGAGACGTAAGATTACCTGCTCAGAAATTTATTGGCAATATTTCATGTCTTAATACATAACCAACTTAGATAGTAATTAAAGGCAGTTAGGGCTTAGGGATAGTATGAATTTCTATTTCTCAAAGAAAACCGTGAGTCATAGATGAAAAGATCCAACTTGTTATTAGTATAATTCGACATTCGATCCAGTGGTAAAAATACTCTTTTACAAACAAGTACTTAGATCTGAGTACCAATCTTTTTGTGACCAATCTTAACAGTGGCATGATCGCTGCATATATCTGCAGAATTAATGCATTTTGATAATGAGGGATGGTTTACCCCGTAAGTATCAGAGGTTCTGTAAGATTAATAGGGTGCCTTACTGATTGTTGTTAACTAAAATTATTTGAGGTTGTTGTTGTAGTGGTTGGTTTTAGTCGGTTTAAAAAGTTTTTTGTTCTAATTATATTAGCTCCCCTTGCTCTGAGTGTGTCTGCATCGGCGGATTATTCTTATTCAATCGAAGCTCGCCAAGGGGTGCCAATAGCTCATCAAATTAAATTCTTTGGTGAGTACATGACTGGGATAACGAGAACAGTGTCGGTGGAGAGCGGTACCTTACCAAATGGAGTATTCCTCTCTAGTGCCGGAATTATTACTGGTACGCCTTCTGATGCAGGTGCTTTAGATGTAAGCCTTAGAGTTAGGGAAAATGGGGTTCCTAAAGACATTATCAATCTTCATGTAGTCATAGCGCCAGCAGAGGATAATTGGCTTAGAAGGGGGTACTTTAGAGAAGGCCCGTATGTGGGTTTGGTTACACAGGAAACAGTAACCATGCCTTTTGCTCAAGCTACAATCAGTTTTGGAACGACCAATGGCACCGCGATAATTATCTATCCAAATTTAACTGGAGCTGAATTTCGAACCCTCGGCACTTTTGTGCTGATGCCAGGGCGCGATTTAGCTAAGGAAAATTACGTTTCACTTGCACGCTGGATTGCTTCATGGGGTTTCATCGTTGTGGTTCCAGATCATTTAAATCCGAATCATTCGGAGTCACCGTATCGGTTTAACTGCTTCTCGGTTGCTGATATGCGAAGTCTCTCCGAGATTATCAATGAGTCTATTCGTTACGTGACTTCAGTTTGGTCACAAAGTTACAGGGCAGATATCAATCGAGTAGTCATCGGTGGTCACTCTTGCGGAGCAATCGGTGCACGGCTAGCAACAAAAGTAATTTCCAAACTTCGTGGGGCAATATTCTTAGATACTTCTCCACCCTACATCAACCAAAATACTATGTATAATGGAACTTATGGTACTGACTCTGTATATCGTCACTTTAATATCTACCGTGAACCTAGTGCTCGAATTCCCGTCTTTGAGTACGGCTCTTCGGGCTCATTTGATTCCTTTCACGTTGATTCATAAGGTCCTCGGGATAGAGCCAACTATTCAGGACCTTATTATGGTCTTACTAGCACCGGACCTGATTCTACACATATAGGCTTTATTGATAACTGCACACCGGAGCCTTGGAATGCTTGTAATTCATCTGATAGACGGGAGCAGCATCTAGGGTTCCTCTCTCGCTTTATAGTTCCATTTTTAAAATACTATCTCGATGATGATCTTACTTCTGGCGGAGATCTTTATAGCAACTGGACCAAGGATGTTCATGTCGAAATGCTCACCCCCTCATACGCGCTTTTTCATAACTCATTTAATCGCGAGATGATTAATGATGAAATTCTTATCGATAATTTTGCTCAGACGAGTACAAATGAAACAATTAACACCTCTACTAACTTCTTAAATCAAGCCGTTACCCAATCGGCGGGAGTATCTGCCATTGAGAGCTTTACAAATGCAAATGCTCCAGTCTTTGTTCCATACGGAAATGAATTCTCGAATCCAATATACCGAGTGCGAGACATTACACTTCAAGCAGGTCAATATCTTTCCCAATCTCTTGGCTCAAACAGCTCACCATTAAATGCTTCAGCACCAAATTCGGCGTTTGAGTTTGAGATTGCTCGTATAGATGGCCTTGTTACGTATGACAATCCAGTCAAAGTTAGAGTAAGTGATGCCAATGGCTACACCTCGCAAGAAATAACAGTACTTGATACATTTTTAAGTAAGGTAGCTCCGCTTACTGCGAGAATTCCAATCAGCGCATTCCCATCGATAATCAATCCAGCCCAGCTTACCGATCTTAGGATTGTATCCAGAGCAAGTGGTGAGCAAAGATATAATATTGATAACATCAAGATAACTCGTGGTGCCTGTGATACTGATGCTACCTCCTTAGGAGATATGTACACCCATACTAACCCACGTTCGGATGGTAAAATATTGCTTTTATCTGCGTGCGGCATGAGAGCTGATAATCAAACTGTTCAGATTAGTCTTCATAATACTCTTGTAGGGCAAGAAGTCCGAGTATTCGTCGCTGATAAAGATTTGTCCCCTCCAGTACCTATGTGGGGTGGCTTGATGGTTCCTAGTACTACAGACCGCTTCCGCCTGATATCCCTCACCGCCACTGCTCCAAATCAAATTCTTACATTTAACATTCCAGCAGCAAATCTAGCCAACACACTTTTCGTCCAGGCTGTAATGGAGGATTCAGGATTGCCTACTGGAGAGAGCGCGATCTCGAACGCATTGCGCTTAGAGAGATAGGGGGACAGTGAGATAGGAGAACGGTTCCTTCTGTCCCCGTTAATCAGTTTGCCCTCAAATTAATTTATGTTAAACACGTCCTATGCGATTAGAGGATCTAGGACTTATAGGTAATTGCCAGTTTTCTGCGTTGGTTGACAATGGTGGCTCGATTGTCTGGTGCTGTCTTCCGCAATTTGACTCGGAACCTGTTTTCTCATCACTACTAGATCAGGCGGGAGGAGGAATTTTTAGCATCTACCCGGAAGAGGGAGGTATTGGACGCCAATCATATATAGAAAATACTAATGTACTGGAGACGGTATTCGAAAATAAATCAGGTTCGTTCCGAATAATAGACTTTGCACCGCGCTTTGTGCAACACGACCGGTTTTTTCGACCGACTCAACTTTATCGTATTATTGAACCACTAAGCGGAAGTCCACGGATTAAAGTACGTTGCGAGCCGCGACTGGGATGGTCAAAGCAGAATCCAACGCGTTCTCTTGGTTCGAATCATGTAAACTATAGCGGGTTTGAAAGCTTACTGCGACTTACGACAGATGTACCACTTAGTTATCTCGACGGAAGGCCGTTTACTCTCACTGAGAAACAGCACTTGGCGCTCACCTGGGGCGCCCCTATCGAAGAGCCGCTTTACCCGCTTACTGAGCGATTTTTGCACGAAACGATCCGTTACTGGCAGCGCTGGGTTAAGCAATGCAATATCCCGCCACTTTTCCAGCGCGAGGTAATTCGTTCAGCTCTTGCTCTTAAATTGCACTGCTTTGAAGATACCGGCGCAATCATTGCTTCAATGACAACATCAATTCCTGAGTCACCAGCCAGTGGCCGGAATTGGGATTATCGCTATTGTTGGCTACGCGACACTTACTATTCGCTGGCAGCATTTAGAGTGCTTGGACATTTTGAGGAGCGTGAGAATTTCACCCAATTTCTCCTTAATTTGGTTGGTGGCGCTTCGGATCTGAAACTTGATCCGCTTTACAGAGTCGATGGAACTTCGAATTTGGAAGAACACTCGCTTAACCATTGGAGCGGGTTCAATGGTGAAAAACCGGTGCGCATCGGAAACAGTGCGGCATTACAGACACAAAACGACATATTTGGTGAGATGGTGTTGGCCCTCTCTCCAATATTTCTAGATGAACGTTTTAGTCTTGAGCGAAGTAAGGATACACTACAGCTTTTAATTTCTCTCTCTCGAAAAGCAGTTGCCGTAGCAGGCCATCCCGACGCTGGGATTTGGGAGTATCGCACAGAAAGTAAACCGCAAACATTTTCAAGTTTGATGTCATGGGCAGCAGCGGATCGAATGTCTCGTGTAGCGGCACTACACTCGCCACTAATTAAGCAGGAGTTCGAGCATGCTGCACAAAGCATTCAAGCAGAAATTTTGAATGAGGCTTGGAGTGATTCTCTCGGTGCCTTCAGTGGAGTCTATGGGACCGAAACCCTAGATGCTTCTCTGCTACAAATGGCGACGCTTCGTTTTTTGCCAGCAGACGATCCAAGACTTTTAAAGCACATTGACACTATCCGATCCAGGCTTTCTAAGGATGGGTGGTTATTTCGTTATCAATTGGATGATGGCTTTGGAAATCCGACGGTTGCTTTTATCATCTGCACGTTCTGGCTAATTGAGGCACTGGTTGCCACTCGACGTTCTATGGAAGGGGTTGAGATTATGAAACAAGCAATTTCGGTGCTTTCACCGCTTGGGCTTCTTTCTGAAGACTATGACACTAGTACTGGTCGAATGTGGGGGAATTATCCCCAGTGTTATTCGCATGTGGGCTTAATCAACGCTGCTTTCGCTGCTTCTCCCGGCTGGAGCACGATCCTTTAAGGGGACGGTTCCTTCTGTCCCTTTATTTACTGACAGTCGAACGCCACTTCCATTTTTCCAAATACGTTCAAGTGGTAACCATGACCATTTATGGAGTTACTGCTGACGTGAATTCCATCCCATAGTGATCTGAATAGTCCTCTAGTAAATCCGGCGCCTTTGAGCTCATGCAAGAGGATTGGATCGGTAATGGTAATAAGAGTTCCTTGTAGATCTGAACCAGCGTCGGTTGCGGCCATCGATGCAATTCCTAAACCCGGGATGCCCTCATCTTGAGGGGGGAAATCGGCGTGTCCAGACGCTAATATAGAGCCGCTTGTTAATTCCAAACTGAAATCAAATGGCAGAGGCAAGCAGGCGGGATTTCCAGCAACAGGGAAATTACAGCCTTGAGAGTTTCTACCTGCGATTAAAAAATTCGCTCCATAATTACTAAGATTTCTCATTCGGACGTAATCGGTCAAAATTGGACGTCCTATTTTGAAAGTAAAGAGTGATGTAAGGATCTGATTCTTTAAAAAAGAAGGAGTCAGATGGAAGATGAGTTAAGCAGGCGGCCTATCCGAAACCGCAGCCGTTTGGAGTGGCAAAGATTCGTAGATGAGTACGATAGTAGTGAAATCTATAGATCGAGGAGTGCCTACTGTCGAAAAGTAGGGATAAGCACGTCATGTTTTTGCAAATGGCATAAGTTGCTAAGTAAGAAGAGCCCTAATTTTATTAAAGTACCGCTTGAGAGCCGATATCAACCTAAACATTTCTGGGTGAAGTTGTTTGGTGTCAAGTTAATAAGGCTAGAATTAGATGTTTGATTTTAGGAGTCACGAGATTTTAGCCTACAACCACCCAGTAGATATGCGTAAATCGTTTAGAGGATTACTTGGAGTTGTAAGAGGTGAAGTTAAGATGAACCCACTATCAAAGATAGTGTTTGAACCTCCCCGAAATCCTGGACACATTAGCTAGTAAAATATTAGATAGTGAAATGTGTTAAGGAGAAGATATGAAACGGAAATTCAGCACAGTAGTTCACGCTGAGTGCTGGTCACACACAAGGCGGACATTTCTAAAGGCAG
>CAZFXN010000045.1:0-10974 GCA_964523015.1 uncultured Bdellovibrionales bacterium
GTTCAAGGTCGCAGCTTAGTGGAATAAGTGTCCACTAAAGTGGGGGAAGATCACTGATGCATTCGTTGGCAGACTAGAGAAAGAACTAAACAGAACTATTTTACCCAGTTCGGCAGGAAGGAAGTCGCGAAAGGAAGTATAATGAGGGACAGATGGAACTGTCCCCTATTGAATAGTTAGGACATAATAAGGCCATGAGATTCTACTTCTCAAAGAAAATTACAATTATAGGTTTAATTGCTGCTGCTCTGATGGTGCGTGCTTCTTTTTGGCAAGCTGAGCGGTATGAATGGAAACTTGGGTTAATTAGTAAGCTAAACGAAAATGTTTCAAAAGATCCGCTTCCCGTTTTAGTAGCGATTTCTGACTTTAATAACGATACCTCCAACTATATTCATAGACGCGTAATAGTTAATGGAAAATATGATTTTTCAAAGGAGATCGTTCTCCGCAATCGCCGCTTTAAGGATGAGCCTGGGGTTTTTGTAATCACACCTTTAAAAGTTGATGGATCCGATCAATATATTTTAGTTAACCGCGGATTTCTTCCCCTTGCAAAAGCATCACAGGAGAAAAGAGAAATTTTTCATCGTCCTGAGTCCGTAAGTTTTTTAGGACTTCTTAAAGAAACAATGCCGCCAAAATTTCTTGCGCCATCAGATAAGCCGGCAGATCCAAACAATGAACGGATTGATTCATGGGTTCGGGTTGATGTTGAAAATATCTCAAAACAGTTACCTTATTCTGTCGCGCCATTTTATCTTGAAATCATGAAGCTTGGAGATAACGCGACTGGTTATGAGCTAAACAGTAAGGAGATAGAGGAGCAGATCCTTGATACCAGTGCTGGAAAAGAGGAGCTTTTCTTCCTTCCAGGAAGATCACAAATTACGGCACACACACAATTTAAAGATGAAGACCTTCCTATTCCTATCTTTGATACCGTTATCCCTCCCGGGCGGCATTACGGTTACATCTTTGAATGGGCAATTATGGCAGCGGTAACGTTGCTTATTACTTTTGGGTTGCAATTACGAAAACCTAAAAGAATCTGATTAATTTAGATAAATCTGAAATCATTAAGATTTCAAGCAACTTCCTAAAATTTCCTAAGATATATAAGTGAGACAACACAAACCGAGCGACAAAGCTCTTCGATAGAAAAATTAGTAGCAAAATTAGTTGAAAATTTAGTAGCAAAGTTACGGTATGGCAGCATCTTCTCAAATTACAAGCGCATCACAGGCAGGTAATAAATCTGGGTTAGATACTTATAAAAGCTACCTCAATAAAGAGCAATATTTATCAATTTTGCAGAACATTGCGGGACCTCAAACAGCTCCCAGTAGAAAAACTCCCAAAATCCAAATAAGTAAGAACTCACATTTTAATGAGCCTATAAATGTAGGTTTCAATCCAAATAAACCAACCAACATTAGTGGACGATCTCGTTTTTGGAGCGATGCGGATACTCATATAAAAATGGCAGTTATCCACGGGATACTTGAAGAGAGTTCAGGATTGCCGATCGAGGACAAAGCGATCTTACTTGCAATAGCCCAGCACGAATCTGGATTTAATCCTGATGCCGCATCAATGTCGACATCAGCTTCCGGTATTTTTCAGATTATTGATGAGACTGGTGGCGCATTAGGTATTCTAAAAGGAAAGCATTTTGATGTTAATGAAAATATTAAAGCAGGGGTTATCTTATATAAAGAGAACTTAGGATTACTTCCACGCAATTTACAGGGAACAAATAAAGCTGCTTATATGTATAAGCTTCACCACGATGGCCCGACAAAAGATTTTGGTGGACTTAAGATCGGGCATTCTAAGGTTGTGCCGTTGTACAAGAAATTTCTAGGAGCGATTAAGGACATATGAGCATATATTTCAATATGTTACTAAATCACTATTGAAATATGGTATATTACATAGTACCATTATGGTATATTATTATGTACCATCTATCTATTCCAATAAAACCTAACCAGGGGATTACTTCAGAGCGCAAAACTGCTGCTGCTGCAGGACTCTCTCGCGGAGCATTGCGCGACATTTTTTCTACGAAGGCGGGGGTAACTCTTCGTTCACTAACAAAGTTAACCGATCACTTAAAACTTAACCTAGAAGTTTTTGCAATACCGCGACACGATCCTAGATCAGATTTTTCGACAATTAGTGCTGGACATAAAGTTTTACGCGACGGATTTAATTCTTGGAAAATTTACTTTATGGATTTTGTTGATGAGTTTCGAAGAACTCCTGATCCAAGACTAATAATGTTACCTCCTCCTAAGGAACTGGACGAAAGGCTTTATGCTTTGACTGCCTCTATTGTCTGCTCACTCTCATCTGAAGTAAGCATGCAGATTCCAGATTGGGCAAGTCGGATTTATTTTCTTAAAGATCCTTGGTTTCCATCTGGAAGTGAGTCGCTAAAGGCGATGAATATTCTTGAATCTCCGTTGCATTTTAGAAAGAATAATATCTTTGTTGGTTCGAATTTTCTGGAGAGGACGTAGTGTTAAAGGTCTTTCTAAAGATTGGCTTAACGATGCAGCTAAAGGATGCAGCTAAAGGATATCTCCAACCAGGTTTTGCAAAAAACAGGATCCTTCCAAAAACTAAGTTCGTTATTGAAGAGATCTTAAGTGCTTCCAGCCTCTAAAGAACCTATCCTAGTTTGCGCCGGCGCTACCAAATCAGCGCTACCAAGTCAGCGCTACCAAGTCAGCACTGACGCCGCTTGATACTCAGTCACTCGTGTTTCAAAGAAGTTTTTCTCTTTGCCTAGATCGATTGTTTCACTCATCCATGGAAATGGATTTTTTGATCCGTAAGTTGCCTTAAGGCCGATGCGCTCTAATCTTCGATCAGCGATGTATTGAACATACTCGTTAAACATCGGAGCACTTAGCCCCAAGATTCCGCGAGGCAAGCAATCATGAGCATACTTAATCTCTAGACCGACTGCGATATCGATCTGCTCAGCGATATGTTTTTGAAACTCTGGAGTCCAGATCTCTGGGTTCTCTGCCTTAATACCGTTAATCAGATCTATTCCGAAGTTAAGATGGATAGTTTCATCACGCATGATGTATTGAAACTGCTCACCAATACCGGTCATGCGGTTTTGACGATGAAAGGAAAGAATCATAGCGAATCCGCTATAAAAAAAGATCCCTTCCATTATTACGTAAAATCCGATTAGATTTTCAAGGAATTTCTGGGCTCCCTCAGGTGTTGAAGTTGAGAAACCATCCTTTAGCATCTCGCGAGTAAGGGTCATCTCAAATTCATCTTTACTGTTGATCGAGTTTACTTCGTTATACATGTTAAAGATCTGGCCCTCATCAAGTGCCAAAGATTCAACTATGTAATGAAAGGTATGAGTATGAACGGCTTCTTCAAATGCTTGACGCAAAAGGTACTGACGACACTCTGGATTAGTAATGTGTTTAAAGATCGCTAAGACAATATTGTTCCCCACCAAACTCTCAGCTGTAGCAAAAAATCCTAAATTACGCATGATAACGGCTCTTTCATGCTCATTTAGTTTATCAGATTTCCATAGCTCGATATCTTTTCCCATTGGAACTTCAGTCGGCATCCAATGATTAGCGCAACCGTTAATGTAATGTTCCCAAGCCCACTTATACTTAATCGGCATAAGCTGATTTACATCCACGGCATTACAATTAATAAGACGCTTATCTTTAAGCTGTACGCGTTTACGTTCACCACCTTTGATTTCGCTTGCAGCATCAGAAGTATTATTTTCGTCGTTATCACCAAAGTTCAACATTATTATCCTCTTATTAAATGTAATTTTTTAAAGTATTCAGATCCATAGCACCAACTATTGGCAACTCTCACATCCCTCATCCATGTTACAAACCGCTATCTTTGGGGCTTCAGCCTTTGAAGCGCCTGTAGCATCAATTGATCGATCGATTACGATCTCAGAGGAGGAAGATTTATTCTTCATCCAACGAGGCTGTAATCCTCTTTTGTTAATGTCAGTAGTTGATTTTTCAATCTGAGTAGCACCAAGAGAACGAAGGTAATAAGTTGTCTTTAAGCCTTTCTTCCAAGCCTGCATAAACATGTCGTTTAATTTTTTACCGTTTGGCTCATTGATATAAAGGTTTAATGATTGACCCATATCGATCCATTTTTGACGACGACTGGCGCATTCAATGATCCAATCCGCCTCGATCTCAAATGCAGTGAGGTAAACTCTCTTAAGATCGTCTGGTATTCGATCAATCTCAGCCAGAGTTCCATCAAAGTATTTTAGATCGTCAATCATATCAGAATCCCACATCCCCCGCTTCTTTAGTTCGATTACAAGGTATGTGTTAGGAACTGTAAACTCTCCTGAGAGATTAGATTTAGCGTAAAGGTGTTTATATGTCGGCTCGATTGATTGAACGACTCCGGTGATATTGGAGATCGTGGCAGTTGGAGCAATCGCCATAGTGTTACTGTTACGCATGCCGTGTTTTTTTACACTCTCTCTTACTACTGTCCAATCAAGTGTTGTGGAGGTATCAAGATCTACCCATTCAGCACCGCGCTCATTTTTAAGATTCTCAAGTGTATCAATCGGCAACAATCCACGATCCCACTTTGATCCCTTGTAAGTTTGATATGTGCCACGCTCTTTAGCTAACTCACTAGATGCAAGAATCGCATAGTAAGAGATCGATTCCATGCTTTCATCCGCAAACTTAACGGCTTCAGGGCTCGCATAGCTGACTCCCTTTATGTAAAGAGCATCTTGAAACGCCATTAAACCAAGGCCAACTGGACGATGTCTCATGTTGGCAGTTTTAGCTTCAGGTGTTGGGTAAAAGTTAATATCAATTACGTTATCAAGCATTCTAATAGCTGTTTTTACAGTCTTAGCTAAGAGAGCCTGATCGATATCTCCATTAGTCTTAATATGTAAGGCTAAGTTAATAGAACCAAGGTTACATACAGCAGTCTCCTCTTTTGAAGTATTCAGCAAAATCTCAGTACAGAGGTTCGAGCTATGAACAACTCCTACATGATCTTGAGGAGAGCGAACATTTGAAGGATCCTTAAAAGTAATCCATGGATGTCCTGTTTCAAAGAGCATGCTCAGCATCTTTCTCCAAATCTGAACTGCTTCTATTTTTTTATAGAGCTTAATCTCTCCTCGCTCTACCATTCCCTCATACTCTGCATATCGTTTTTCAAAAGCAGATCCGTAAAGATCATGAAGATCTGGAACATCACTTGGGCTAAAAAGGGTCCAAGTGCCGTTTTGTGAAACGCGCTTCATAAAGAGATCAGGGATCCAATTTGATGTATTCATGTCATGAGTACGACGACGCTCATCTCCGGTATTTTTGCGAAGCTCTAAAAAGTCCTCAACATCTAAATGCCAGGTCTCAAGATAAGCGCACATAGCGCCCTTTCTTTTACCACCCTGATTAACAGCAACTGCCGTGTCATTGGCTACTTTTAGAAACGGAATTACGCCCTGACTAAGTCCATTTGTACCTTTAATAATGGCCCCGGTAGCTCTTACATTGGTCCAGTCATTACCTAAGCCACCAGCCCATTTTGATAGCAGCGCGTCATCAGACACGACTTTAAATATGTGATGGAGATCATCCATAATAGTAGAGAGGTAACAGGAGCTAAGCTGCGGATGAAGCGTTCCTGAATTAAACAGGGTCGGCGTGCTCGACATAAAATGAAAGTTTGAGAGAGTTTCATAAAACTCAATGGCTCGCTCATTTTTCAGTGCTCCTTCGTTAGAGGCTAATCCCATAGAGACTCGCATCCAAAAGATCTGTGGAGTTTCAAGACGGACTTGATTGCTGTGAATCAGATATCGATCGTAAAGAGTTTGTAATCCTAAATAAGTAAAGTTTAAGTCCTTACTAAGATCCATCGCACTGGCTAGTTTATCTAGATCAAAATCTAGTAAAGATGGATCGATTCGATCTATAGAGATTGCTTTTTTAAAGTACTCCTTAAAATAAACCATGTGAACTGAGAGGAGTTTTGGATCTGAGGCTGCAATGCCCATGCTCTCTTTATAGATAACATCTAAGAGGAGCCGAGCAGCAACCTGGGAATAGGATGGTTCAGACTCAATGCGGGATTTTGCCGCCATAATATTTGAAAGATCGAGTTCAGATTCCTTCATGCCATCATAGAAATTGGTTATAGAGAGGGCTAGAATATCCTCAACAGAAACCTCATCTCCAAGACCACTGCAGGCATGTTGAATCCTTTGACGAAGCTGACCTTCTGAGATCGTTCCGGTAGTTCCATCGAATTTAGTGATGGTAAACTTTTTACCTGCTAAAATTTCAGGAGAAACGGCTGGGAGATCTGCATCACGAGCAATCTTTAATTCTCTCGTCGCCTCTTCTCTGCTTTCTGCTCTGCCTTCATCTCGATCATCTTCTTCGATTCTTGCCTGCGCTCTTGCAGATCGATAAAGGATGAAATCCTTAGCAACATTATAGAAACCTTCAGTCATTAACTGACGTTCAACTTCATCTTGAATTGTCTCAACGTCGATCGACTGACCAAGCTTTGACATCTCAACTGCCTTTGTTACGATCTTTGAGGCAACAAGATTAACTGAAGCGATCATGCCACCTGGAGTTGGTCCATCAACTTGGTAAGTTGCGCGGAAAGCTTTTTCGATGGCAGCAGCGATCTTCATCGGATTAAAACGAACTTGAGTGCCATCACGGCGAATTATCTTTAGGTTTCGTGGAGAATCATCACGGAGCTTTTTTCGATCTTCTCTATAAATAATATAAGCTTTAGCAACTTCATGCTGGCCAACATCCATTAACTTAACTTCAACTATGTCTTGAATCCCTTCAACGGTTAGACTGGCTCCCTGCTCTGCTTTAGCAATAACCTCTTTTACAACCGCAGCTGTAACATCTTGGACAAGCTGGTAAGCATCTTGCGGTAGAGATTCATTTTTAGAGATGGATCTAAGCTCACGAACAGACAGCTCAATCGCCATTGCAATGCGATCAGCTCGAAATGGAACAAGTGTTCCGTTTCTCTTAACAACGGTTACCAGTGAAGGATCGATCGGGGCAGAGGCTTTTGGTTTTTGGGGAGGGGATTGCTTGGCTACTGCAACTACGCCGTTAAGAGCGCCGTTAGTAGCACCACTAGCAGGCTTACTCACTGCTCCATTTTTTTGGGCAACTTGTCCGCTTGTAGTAGTTGCTGACTTAGTAGTTCCTTGACTACCTGTTGATCTATCTGCTGGTCTGTTATCCATTTACATCTTCTCCGAAAAAACTTAAGGCAAAAACTTAAGGCAAAAACTTAGGGCAAAATGTGGAACAAAAATTTCTGTATTCCACGAGCTTCATAGAGCTTCAGAGAGTTTTTTCAAAAATAACACCAAGCAAAACCCAGTAGAGGATACTCCTCTACACAATCACGCCAACTCGCGTTCTATTTTTGAATTAATTATCTCTTAGAAATGAATGAACCACTATATATAGTGGTTCATGGCCTACAAGACCACTATATATAGTGTTTTTAACTAATGTCTAGGGCTAAGATTAAGGGTAAAAATTTATGAAGAAAGATATTTTTAAGGGTACATAGATTCAACAAGTTAAGCTCTGAACAAAAATATAACCTTATTTGCTTTACCCATTTTCCTCTTATGATACCAATACTTTAAGTTACTTAAAGTAACTTAACTAGGACAAAAAAGAGGCGAAAACATTAATTTTCCCCTATAAAATTGCAGTTTTTGAATTTAAATTAATTCCTCTGTTTTTTCTAAACTAAGGGAAAGTATTAATCATGAAATTAGCTATCACCTACGGAATAGTAACATGAATTGTCTGTGCCGCACGGTTAGCGCCATGTCCAGTGTCGGCACCAGCTGCAGTAAGCATAATCTACCAATACGTCATTAGAAGCGTCGTTGTCAGTTACATTGTACGAACGGACTGCCGGAACTGTTAGAAAATATGGCGGAAGGGTAAGAGCTTTTCTAGCAACCACTGAGTTATCCTCATCAACAAAATCAACTCGATATGAATCGCCCGGACGAAATCTATCTCTACCTACACGAGGCTGAATAGCAGCAGCCCAAGTCGCTCCGCCTCCACTGATCGGTAGATTCTCTAAGCTATTTTCCTGTCCACTATCAGTTAAACTTGACCAGAGCTGTCCTTGTAAAGAGTTATCCCCTTCACTAAAGCCGGAATAGATTCCAGTGCTTGCCCCAGCAGATGTTGGTCGGCAGTACTCTAGCTGGTCAGGACAAACTGCATATCCGCCTGTAATTCCATCATCATCTGCATCAACATCATAAAGATCTAAAATAGAATCAACATCATCAATACCGCTCTCATTTAGACTAACTGTTATCTTTTTACTGCCTGATGCAGCTTGAACATTTACTGAAGAAGATGTGACAAATAAGAGAGTTGAGAAAATGATAATGAAGGGTTTAGCCATCCACGTAAGAGCTCCTGAGATTAGTTTTGTCTCCCCGTAAATCGGCTACATCTTAGAAAATTATAAGCTTATTTTTAGGTCTATTTTTCATTGAATATAAATACCTGGATGGCTGTCATCGCCTGCGGGTCAACTGAAATTTAGAGTCAGCACCTCCTGAAAGATGTTTGATCCTAGAGAAAAAGGCAATCTAAATTGCGAAAATAGAGGGTCGAATGGCTCCACCAAACTTAGGGCGGATCACTAAAAGAGCAGTGAATGTCGACTTGTAGAAATTCCCACAGCATAAAATAATAGTCCAAAAATCTTGATTAGGCTGCAGATTTACCATATGTTGCCAATGCTTGATCTTCTTACTATGTACAAGATTTTTTTAATCGCTGTGCATTGGACAAGGAAACTGTTTAACTTTGTGAGCTTCTCTAGGAGGAATCGGTGGACTCACGACAGACTGGGCAAAATCGCGGGAACTGCAATCTCAATCCTCAATCTAACTGCACAGATCCGTTAAATTTAAGCTCTGAAACCTTAGCTGAAAAAAGTGCCCACCCTATATCACTTGGAAATTCCGTTGCAATCTGTCACGGCGCATCTAGTAATGATGCCACTATTGTAGTTACACAAAACTTTTTACCACCCCTTAGAGACAAAGGGGGTCTTCACGTCCAAGTTGACGGAGATTGTACCGAAAGTTTTCCACTCAACTTCCTTGCGATTCCATGTGCAGGATCTGGCGAGGTTCCTCTGACTCTTACTCCCCAACCAGGACTTCTCGAATATTTTCATGATATTGAATTAATAGCTCCAGATCAGGAAACACTGCATGTTTCTCCTGGCGCTAACTCAAGAACAACCTATCCTTCGCATGACCCTCTGTCTTTGGTTTCTTCTAGTCATAGTTTTCCCAGTCATCTAAGAGGAGCTAGTTTTGTCTCTGCATTTACCAGTAATTTTGTAAGAGCCCAAGCTGAGGCCTTGGGGTTAAACACACCACAAACGAGTGACTCCTTCCAAACAAATGACAAGAGAGCTTTTCGTGAGGCAGCATCTCGATTTGGTTTTTCTGTTGCTGCTGGACTTGAATTGCATTCTTGGAATGATGTCCAAGTTGCTTGCTCTACCTTCCAGGATACCCCAGTTTGGATGAAATTCAGTCATGCCTTCGGCGGAAGCAATCTGCTTACACGCATAGAGTCACCACTCACTGCGGAAAAATTAATTTCTGCTAGAGATATGATTAGAGGGACGGCTCAAAAGGCTGCAACAAAATCACAGGCTGGTCTTTCAGTTATGAATCGCGTGTGGCCAGATAGCTCATTTGGCCCATCTGAATATGCCTTAGTTCTTGAACAAGATTTAGGAATGCTAGGAGAGATAGTTGCAATAGGGAGCAATCTAATGACCATTGCAAACGATGGTTCACATAAAACCCAAGCTCACTTTCGACAAATGATCAGTCCAACTGGGGAATTCTTAGGAAGTATGATTTTTTCTCCGAAAAATGAATTAGGCACTGAAATTGCAGCAGAGCTAGAAATTCAGTTTGGCCGAATTGCAAGATATGCAAGTGAGGAATTGTCCCTCTTTGGAATAGTGGGTGTAGATTTTATGATTATAAAATCACATGAAGATGACAAATTGCGTGCGGTAATGATCGAACTTAACGGTCGCCCACCAATTAGTGCCTGTTCGTACATAGTGGGAACACAAAAATTACAAGCCCCTGCGTGGATTTCTCAGTACATGTGGTCTCCTCGCCCTCTGAATACTGTAGAAGATTTTGAGGATTTAGTTAATGTCGGCGGTGCAAATTATTCAAGAGGGTCTTCAGTGGATTCAGGGATTGTAGTCCCGATGCACCTTTCGTCTCTCTTTAGAGAAAACAGCAAAGGAGATTTATCACTTAAAGTAGAAAGTAATTGGGCGCAGGTGTTAATTGCGGGAAGCTCCCCTGAGCACTGTGCTCAGATACAGGAGGCGCTGAAGCGCAACTCTGGAGTTAGTTTCGTTGAGCCAAAGTAGCTTGAAGTTCGATCGGTTCAGAAAGCTCTTGAGACCACCACCAGCCACCGTCTCCAGAATCCCCACCACTAGTCATCACATATGGGTTTCCTTTTCGGTCAATCGCGTGGATAATTACCGGACCTAAATACCCACCTTTTAAGTCACTCAGATCTTGCATCGCTTCTTGACAGCTCTCTTCGACGCTTGCTCCCTTTTTCATGTAAAGGACTACTGATCTAGCAGTCGAAGCACGAATAGTCATCTCGCCAGTATGAGTGCAAGCAGCTCCTCCATAACGGTTATCAACATAAAGTCCAGCACCGATTATAGGTGAGTCTCCTAAGCGCCCAGGATATTTGTAAGCCCAGCCTGATGTACTTACACCACCTGCTAAGTTTCCATTCTTGTCCTTTGCCAAGAACGTTACGGTGCCTCGCGAAAGGTCCGGTTTTGTGTCAAAAGATA
>CAZFXN010000045.1:10984-23271 GCA_964523015.1 uncultured Bdellovibrionales bacterium
GATATATACTTGGCCAATGGGGCCTGCGACAAGTTATTACGATCTGAATCTGTAAGATTCTGCTCTAACCAACGTTCATATTCTTCACGCGATTCTTTTGCTAAGAGTGGGTCTTTTTCTAAACCCAGCTCAGACGCAAATCTCATCGCTCCTTCACCAACAAGGATTACATGAGGTAAAGTTTCCATCAATTTTCGAGCTACGCTAATTGGATGCTTTGCACCTGAGATAGCCCCTACTGCGCCAACCTCTAGAGTATCCCCTTTCATAACAGAAGCATCGCATTGCATATAGCCTAGAATGTTCGGCGCACCACCAAATCCAACAGTTCGAGCACGGAGATCAAGCTCAACCATTTGACAGCCCTTTTCTACGGCATCAACTGCCGACCGATCTGCCTTCAATTCATCTCTTGCTTGAGATATTCCAAATTCACCTTCTGCGCTTGCTAATATAAACATAATTAAAATACCATCAAATTTTATCAGACAATCAAAACTGCAGATCAATCAACACTGAAAGAAAAATTGCTGGCAGGTAAGCCAGGCTAGCTTTCAGAACTTTCTTTGCATCCTGATTTGATCGAGAGTGAGAGAGTACAATTCCTGAAGCTAGAAAATATATCCCTGCTGTAATCGCACCTATAAGATACGGCACACCAACTAGCCCGTACCATACTGGCAAAATAGAAACTGCAATTAACAGATGAGAAAACCAGACAATCTGAGAGAACGTAGATGTGCCACTCGGCTCAAGAACAGGCAACATCTTATATCCACCACGTGCGTAATCATCACGATACATCCAAGCGATCGCAAAAAAGTGAGGCTGCTGCCAAACAAATAAGATCAGAAATAGTATCCAAGCCCCTGGCTCAAGCCCTCCTGTTACAGCGGTCCAGCCCCCCATCGGTGGTAATGCCCCAGGGATGGCACCAATAAGAGTGTTTAACCAAGTCACTTTTTTTAGAGGTGTATAAACAAGAACGTAAAGAAAGGCTGTCAGAAGTGCTAAAAATCCTGTCAGTAAGTTAACTTCAGTAACCAGCAGCCCAACTCCTAAAAGTATAGTGATCATTCCAAAGAAAAGAGCACTTTCAGGTGATATTTTTTTTGTAGGAAGTGGTCGGTGCTTTGTTCTATGCATTAATGCATCAGATTCAATCTCAAGAAATTGATTTAGAGTAGTAGAGCCTATTCCAGTTAGAGCAGTACCCAAAATTGTAGCGATAAATAGCCAAAATTGGGAGATGATATTTCCGCCAGCTAGGATAAAGCCAAGTATGGTTACAATAACAACCATTAATAAAACTCTAGGCTTAGAGAGAACAGCGCAAACTTTCAAAGTGCCAAGCACACGCTCTCCAATGGGAGCGTTGGCACCATGACAATGACCTACTTCGGTTACAACCTGCTCATTCATAACATTGGTGTCATAACATTGGTGTCATAACATTGGTAGAGGTATTGGATTATCGCGGAAAGGATTATCTAAAAACACTCCGCCTATTAAAATAAACAGAAGAAATAAAGGTATGATCGCATAGATCCAGGTAAATGGGTCTTCATATTTTAAATGCATAAAAAATAACGCAACGAGTGCAGCTTTTATTGAAGCTACAAACATAGCAACTATAATGTTCCAGTTACCAAAATTATACTGAGCGACCCACACGGTAATAACTGTTAGAACCAATAGGGTAACTAACACCTTTAAGTAAACTGAGTGAGGCAAAACATGCCCTAGCTCATGGTTATGACCTTCAGGATTATGTGAGTGATCGTTATGTGACATATAGTTTCCTTTTTATCAGTCCTTTTAGCCTACCCTTTTATCCTACCAAGTAAAGAAGCGGAAAGAGATAGATCCAGATAAGATCAACTAAGTGCCAGTAAAGAGCACCAACCTCAACTGGAGTATAATACCGCCCAGAGAACCGATTTTTTCTAGCCAAACTTATAACCCATCCAAGGAGACACATTCCAATAATAACGTGCAGAGCATGAAGTCCCGTCATGCAATAATAAAGAGCAAAGAAAGATTGATAAGCCTTATTAAACTCAGGTGAGTTAAATTCTGGGTTAAGAGGAAACAATCCATGGTGATACTTAGAGCTGTATTCAAAATACTTAATAACTAAAAAGCCACAGGCACAGATAATTGTAACAGTTAAGTTACGAACAACTTTTTTATTGTCTCCATGTTGTGCAGCATCAACTGCCATCGCGGCAAAGTATGAGCTAATAATTAGAACAATCGTATTGGTACCGCCCATCCAAACATTTAGATGTTTACTGGCGTGATGAAACTCCTCTAAGTAAGTCCAGCGAAAAAGAGCAAAGGCACAGAAAAGTCCACCAAAGAGAAGAATTTCTGTTGCTAGAAAAAGCCACATTCCAAACTTTGCAGCCTGATAGGCTGTAGTGCTGTCCATATGATGAACATGTGGTGGCCCCTGAGGGTCTGTTACTTCTGCATGGTGACTCACAAATATCTCTCCCTGAAAAAACTAACTAATGATGCGACTGCCCCTTAATTGGTTCTCCATAACCATAAGTCCAATCGGTTACAATTGGAGTAACTTCAAAATTATCATGGATTGGGGGCGAATCTGTCTGCCACTCAAGGGACAGGGAATTATATGGATTTCTACCAGCCTTAGTTTTTCCAAATAATGCTGTATAAGCCAAATTTAAGATAGCCAAAGCATAACCAAGGCCATTAGCAAATGCTCCTATGGTTGATGCAAAATGTAATGATTCAAACTCTGGTGGATAATCAAAATATCTTCGCGGCATGCCGTGCATACCTAATACGAATTGAGGCACAAATGTCATGTTGAAACCAACAAAGATAAGGATAAAAGCTATCTTAGCAGTAGTTTCGCTGTACATCTTGCCGCTCATCTTTGGAAACCAGAAATGAAGTCCTGCAATCATGCCGATAACAGCACCGCCTTGCATCGTGTAGTGAAAGTGAGCAACAACGAAGTAAGTATCATGATAAAATATATCTACGCCTAAGGTTGCTAAGTAAATTCCGGTAGTACCAGCAACCATAAAGATAAAGATAAACGAGATTGCATAAAGCATCGGAGTATCTAGCCTTATAGATCCCCTATACATGGTGCTAACCCAGTTAAAAACTTTTACAGCCGTTGGGATTGCCACAGCAAAAGTAATAATTGAAAAGAATGCTGCTGAGGTATCTGAGATACCTGAGAGGAACATATGATGTGCCCAAACAAAGAAACCGATTAGGGCGATCGCCAAACTGGCAAAGGCAACTGCTTTGTATCCAAAGATCGGCTTTTGAGAGAATACCGGGATAATCTCAGCAATAATACCAAAAGCCGGCAGGATCATAATGTACACAACTGGATGGGAGTAAAACCAAAAGAGATGTTGAAATAAAACTGGATCACCGCCAAGCTTTGGATCGAATATTCCGATCCCCATCGTCCTCTCAATAATTAAGAGAAAAAGGTTAATTCCAACTACTGGAGTCGCTAATACTTGGATTGCAGCCGTTGCATATGCCGCCCAGATGAAAAGAGGGAGTCTCATCCAGGTCATCCCAGGAGCTCTTAGCTTATGGATAGTTACTACAAAGTTTAATCCAGTAAGAATTGAAGAGAATCCAAGTACAAATGCTGCCCCGGTCATCAGAACTACACCCTGACCAGTCTGAATACTGTACGGGGTGTAAAAGGTCCAACCAGTATCTACAGGACTTGAAAGGGCAACCAATGCCATGATTGCGCCAGCAACATAGATATAATAGCTAAGTAAATTTAATCTTGGGAATGCAACGTCTTTGGCCCCAATCATAAGAGGGATCAAAAAATTTCCTAAAGTTGCAGGAATTCCTGGCACAATAAACAGAAAAACCATTATCGCGCCATGCAGAGTAAAGAGCTGATTGTATTGATCAGGGGTCATTAATCCGCTTGGTCCCGCATGCATTAATTCATACCGCATCAAAAGCGCAAAGATCCCAGCAGTGAAGAAAAACATAAACAGAGTAACTGTGTACATTATTCCAATTCGCTTATGATCGAGGGTATAGATCCAAGACCAGATACCAGTGTGTTCATTTAAGTAATTTTTCTTTTCTCCAGTAGCTGTAGCGGTACTCATAATCTCAATCTAATTTAGTTAACAGTTTTAATATAGGCGATGATGCTTGCAATCTCTTCCTCGCTAAGCTGTCCTTGAAATGATGGCATTGATGGGGCAAAACCCTCAACGACCTGCGCCATCGGCTCAAGTATGGAATGTTTGAGATACTCATCATCTGCTTCATAGGAGGATCCGTCAGCAAGTTTACCTTTGCGACCATAAAGTCCTTTAAAGGTAGGACCAATTAGTTTATTTCCATCAACGCTATGACATGCGCCACAAGCTTTTTCTTGCACGAGAAGTTTTCCTAACTCAGGAGGTGTCAGTTTAGATCTATCAACAGGAGCTGCTGCTACAGGATCGGCACTAGCCGGAGCGATTGTAGTTTTTTCAAGACTCTTAATATAAGAGATCAGTGCCTTGATATCTTCAATCGGAAGTTGTCCCTCATAGGATGGCATCAATGGACCATACCCCATAACTATCTGTAAGTTTGGGTTAACAATGGATGACTCTATATAATTTTCATCAACTGTTACTTCAGTGCCATCAGTGAGTTTTTCCTTTTTACCCCAAAGACCCGCAAAAGATGGCCCGACCTTTCTAGATCCGTCAACAGAGTGACAGGTAATACAGTTTTGTTGTTCATAGAGAGCCATTCCCTTTTCCTCTGCCCCCATTCTACTCATCATGAATTCTTGAGAGTCATCGTTAAGCCAACGATCGTATTCAGCTCCGGATACTACATTCACGCTGAAAAGCATCGTTGAATGGCCTGCTCCACAATACTCAGTGCAGTAGCCCTGATACCTTCCTGTTTTTACCGGCTCAAACCACACCCTTGTAAAGATAGAAGGTAACACATCGCTCTTTACCCGCATTGCAGGGACAAAGAAGCTGTGGATAACATCCTTAGATCTCATAGTGAACCGAACAGGCTCACCAACTGGAACTGTTACTTCGTTAAGAGTTTTCTTTCCGTTTGGATACTCAAAACTCCAAGAGAACTGATCGGCGGTCACTGAGAGCTCCATCGCTTTATCAGGTGGCGTTCTAATATCTCTATAAACAAGCAGCCCCTCCACCGCAACAAAGATACAGATAATAGTTGGCACAACAGTCCAGATTGCCTCCAACTTGTGATCCCCTAGTATCTGAGGGGTTTTGTGATCCTTTCCATCACGTCGCCGATAAATAATTGCAAAGAGGACAGCTGCGCCAAAGATTGCAACTGTAAAAAATACCGAGATGTCAGTTATCCAATGATGGATCCAATCTACATCTGGAGCAAAAGTTGATGCCTGTTCAGGCAGATAACGAAACATAGCCTACATCTCTCCGAGAAAATCCTTTTCAAAAATCAGATCCTATACCGCCGCCACATTGTGCCAAAAAAAGCTACTAAGGCAAGAAGAGTAACAACTCCACCAGCTGTCATAATATTCAAAGCGACCCAAGTATACTTACCTTTAGTCGGATCAAAGCGAAAGCAGTAAAGAAGCACCTGATCGACAAAAGTTCCTACCTCTCCATTAGAAGCCTCAACAATAGCCAATCTAAGATCGCGAGGATTAAATTCAATCCCTAAAAAATAATGGGCTATTTTTCCCTGTGGCGTAAGAATCATCATTACGGCGGTATGAGCAAAATCCTTCTCTCCATCAGACTTGTAGTGAAATCCCAGAGTAGACATAACTTTTCGAATAGGATCTGCTTCGCCAACAAGATAGGTAAATTGGTCATCTCTTATCTGTTTGTCTGCTAAAAGTTTAACTCTCTCAGCCTTTCTTTTTGCAGCTAACGCGGAGTCCTCTCTAGAATCAATGCTCATAAAAATAAGCCTGTAATCGGTGCCCATTAAAAGAGTAACTTGAGTAAGAGCATCAAAGACCCCAGTACTAAGAAGTCCACATAATCTTGGGCATTCATAGTAAACTGGCAAGATAATTGTCGGCCTGCCGGGTAGCATAAAATTTGAAAGTGGTCCGGTATTTCCAGCACTATCTGTAAACTCTGTTGAGAGATCTACTTGCTGAGAGATGTGTGGGGCGACTCCAACAACGCCTGTCATAGCTGCAGGATCTTCGATCCCATAAACGGTGCCACAAAATAGAGAGACACCTACAATAATGTAGCTTAGTAATACGTCTTTAATTGTATGAATAGCTTTCATTTTAAAATTTGGCTTTAATTTATTTTTAGCACCAGGATGTTTATACAAAGCAGGAACAAAGACAAGCGTTCAGAAACTATCGCTTTTGTTAAATTATTATCTAAGACGGAGATCAGAACAACAAGTTAGATCCTCAAATTTAATCGTCTTGTTATATGGCCACTCAAAACATCTGTTTACTATATGCATGCAAATGCTTGCTTAGGTAAAGGTTTCTTTATAGACTGCATCATTCGTTATAGGAGATATTATGGATGTCTGGAAACAGTTTGAAGAGAACGGAATTACTCACAGCGCAGCTCATCACCTATTAGCAGTATTAGACCTAAGAAAGGAGCGTGGATACGCCAGAGTTACTGATGTGGCTAAATATCTAAACATCACTACCGGCAGCGCCTCAACTAATTTAAAAAATCTAAAGCAGAAAGGACTAGTTGTTGAGGATGAAAATAAATTTCTAGTACTCTCTGATAAGGGTGACATGCTTGCCCGGGCCGTTGTTGCGCGAAAAGAGATCTTTAAAAAATTCCTAACTAACTATCTCCATGTTAGCGAAGATCAGGCTGAACTTGATTCTTGTAAAACAGAGCATCTCTTAAGTCATGAGACGAGTGAGCGACTGATCGCCTTTCTTCAAGTCTTAGCAAAAGACTGCACGGTGGATTGGGCAAAGTTTGATCCGATGCTTCGAAAAGATGGAAAGCTTGCTACGATCTGTCCTATAAATAATGGAAAGTCATCGACAGATAGCTGTGCTGTCTGTGCTGATCACTGCTTGATGCAAGAGTGCTAAATAAAATATTAACTACTAACGAGTTGCAAAATCATGAAAGCAGAACTTAAAAGCCAACTAAAAGATGCCATGCGTGCTAAAGAGCAAGTAAAGATGGACCTTATTAGAGGCCTTCTTAGCGCAATTCAATATGATGAGATTCAAGCGGGTGTGGACGATCTTGATCCAGCCGGGATCCTCGCAGTGCTTAAGCGAGAACTTAAAAAGAAGCAGGAAGAGATTGAATTTGCTGAAAAAGCTGGGCGTCAAGAAGTAGTCGATCAGGCAAAGAAAGGGCTGGCTATGATTGAATCATTCTTACCAAAGCAGATGAATGCCTCAGATCTCGAAGCTAGAATCAACGACTTTGTAAAAGCCACACCAGGCACAAACATGGGTGCGGTCATGAAATTTCTAAAAGAAAAATATGACGGGCAGTATGATGGTCGATCGGCGAGCGAGTTGGTCAAGAAAGTGCTGGGGTAGAAACTCTGCCTTTTTATGGAGTAGATCAATTTTGCACATTCTTAATTAATTTACCTATCTAGGCTTTGAATTTCAGAGAGTGGCGATACTTTGATCTTGTCACTAAGTTCAAAACTGCTCTCAACAGGCGCCACCACGGTAATTGAATTAATCGGAAGAGACTCAAGCGCTAAATGCATAGACTTAGTGATACTTGGTGCTGATGAATACTTAAATTCATACGCCATAAGAGCTCCCTTTTCCTGTACCAACAGATCGATCTCCCCCTGTCCATGCACACCCCAAAAATAGCAGCTCTCACTTTTAGTATTTCTAGTTCGAAGGATCTGCTCAAGAGCAAAGCCCTCCCAGGACGCACCACACTTCAAGTGAGTAGTTAAGCTTGGGAAATCGTAGACTCCCATAAGTTGATGAAGCAAGCCGGTATCTCGGAAATAAATTTTTGGTGACTTTATCTGCCGCTTTTTTATATTAGCAAAAAAAGGTTGGAGCTGTCTGACCATAAAGGTGCCACTTAAAAGATCGAGATAACTACGAGCGGTGGTGTCTGCAATACCGAATGAGCGGGCAAGTTCTGAAGTATTCAGAATGTTTCCGTGGGTGTGGACAAGCATCATCCAGAATCGCCGCAATGTCTCTGCTGGAATACTCAATCCAAGATTTGGGATATCTTGCTCAAGATAAGTTCTAACGTACTCCCCGAGCCATCGAAAAGCGCCTTCATCGCTCTCAGCTAAATATGCAAGTGGATAGCCCCCACGCAACCAAAGTCTATTTTGAGCAGAACCTACTTGATTAGATACAGAATCAGTTTGGTCTATTTCATTTAGTGAAAAAGGGTGCACCTCAAGGTAAGAAATTCTTCCTGCTAAAGATTCCGAGGTCTGTTGAATAAGTTCACGGGAAGCACTGCCTAGAATAAGAAGTTTAAGTTTATTATTAGGTCGATCAATTAGGTAGCGAAGGATTGGAAAAAGATCTGGACGACGTTGTACTTCATCAATAACGACAAGCCCCTCCAGAGAAGAAAGTGCCAATTTGGGATCATCCAGCCTCCGTAAGGCAGTCGGATCCTCAAGATCAAAGTAGTTTGTCTGCCACGGAAAATTCTCAATGCGGCTACAATAACTACGAGCAATTGTAGTTTTTCCAACCTGCCGTGACCCTAAAAGCGCTGTAATTTTAAAGAGTCTAAATTCCTCATCAATCCTCTCTAAATATCTCATTTCATTCATGAAATGACTATATCATGAAATCTCAGTGCTGACAACCGAATCTTCATGGGATCAAAGAGCAATCTACCTAATTCTCCTGTGTGGGCAAATGGTTACACTGTGTTTAGAGAGTATAAGTTTAAATTAGCTGTATGATGGAAGATCGGCAAGCGAGTTGGTGAAAAAGGTGTTGGGATAATTTGAGTTCCATATCCTAAAGACTGAACCTAAGGCACTAAGCCAAATTCTTTAAGCCCCTCCTGCCATGGAAAAACTTCGACCGTGCCGTAACGGAGATTCTCTGTCCCATTATAAAAACAGAGGGCTTTGGATCTGTTAATATCTCCACTAAGTTTAGCAAGATTTGTAAACTGCTCTGCCCTTACTGATGTTCCAGATTTAATCTCAATGCAAAGCGTTTCTTTTCCTGCCCTTTCTATGATTAGATCAATCTCTGCACCATCTTTAGTTAGAAGGTATGATATTTGAAACTGTCCAGTTTGGTATTCAAGCCCAGCTCGAATTTGAGTTACGAGAAAAGTTTCGAAAGCTTCTCCAAACGCTGCCGTTGAAGGCCTTAGCTCAACTCCGAGAGTTTTTTGTAATGAATGAACCAATCCAGTATCAATCCAATAGAATTTGGCGTTCTGACGTTGTCTTTTCCTAATTGAAAGATGAAACGCCTCTAGTCGAAATCCAAGCAAGGTATCTTCAATAATCTCAAAGTAATTTCTAACATTTGACGGATCGGTATTAATATCTGCCGCAATTTTAGAAGCATTTATTATTTTACCATTCATTTGTGCTGCTGCATGTAAGAAACGACGAAATGGGGGAAGCTTTCGCACTATCTGCTCGGCGACTATTTCCTCTTGAACATAGACATCAGAATACGATTGTAAAAATTTAAGGCGCTCATCATCTTCGCTAAGAGTGACAAGCTCAGGCAACGTCCCCCATTGCAGTGCTGATTGTAAGGAAAAATCCTCCCCTACCTCAGTAAATAAAAGAGGAAAGAGTCGGTAGACTGAGGCCCGTCCAGCCAGCATGTTTGCTGCACCACGCTTAAGTTTTCTGGCACTTGAACCAGTCAATGCAAAAATTACCTTCTCTTTTTGAATTAACTTATGAACAATATCGAGTAATGCAGGAACTCGTTGAACTTCATCAATGACTATTACCTTTTTAGATTTGATTGCTGGTCTTATTAACGGCTCTAATTCATTAGGATAAGCTTGAAGTTGTTCAAAAAGTCTTGGATCCAGCAGATCGACTACAAATGCCTCCTGTGGGCTAAAAAGCACCTCTAGTAAGGTACTTTTCCCTGTTGCTCTTGCTCCAAAGAGAAAAAAGCTTCTTTTTTTCCATATGTTAAGAGATCTAGGGTACATAATCCCAAAATGTACGCCTTTTTGGGATTATGATCAACATGAAATTATTGAATAAATCTCCTCCACCAATCTAGGCACCCCCTTACTAGCAGTCTCTTCGATTGAGACAACCTTTCTTCGTGATTGAATCGAGCTGGCCTTTGGATCAACTAAATATATTGAGGAACTCTCTGGCACAAACTCGACAAGGCTTGCTGCCGGGTAAACGACTAAAGATGTCCCGATAATTATAAAAATATCAGCCTTAGCAGTGATCGAGATGGCCTCATCCATGGCTGGAACAGGTTCACCAAACCAAACGATATGTGGTCTTAGCTGAGATCCTCGATTGCATCGATCCCCCATCTTTATCTCAGAACCATCGATATCGTATATAAGTCTTGGATCGTAGGAGCTTTGAGATTTTGTGATTATGCCGTGCAGATGAAGAACATTTTTCGAGCCAGCACGCTCATGAAGGTTATCAATATTTTGGGTGATAATATCTACTGAGAATTTCTCCTCTAGCTTAGTAAGAGCTTTATGGCCATCATTTGGGCTGGCTGACAGGACTGCTTTTCTTCTCTCGTTATAAAATCGCTGCACTAACTCAGGATCTCTTCTCCATGCCTCAGGAGTTGCAACATCCTCAACATTATACCCCTCCCAAAGGCCATCATTGTCACGAAAAGTCTTAAGGCCGCTTTCGGCAGAGATACCGGCACCTGTTAAAACTACAATTCTTTTCATATATTAAGCACCATTTAAAATCACTGGGTTGACTAGCATCGGCCCAACGATATACTTGCCCTTCGGAATTTATACCGTTTTCGCTCTTTTATAATCAACAATATTTGTAGTTTAAGCCATCTGCTTGAGCAGCGAGTCGTTATTTTTACTCACACTCTCTACTCAAGCAAGATGTGCCAGATTAAGGTTTTTTACTGCGCTGTGTTTACTGAAGAATGTGTTTGCTCAAGAATGTGCTGAAGAATTTATGGTGACGTCGTTTAAAGTAACCACAGCGTAGTATATCTAGGTAAGATTCAATCTTGCCGTACTTCGCTTAGAATCGAGAGGACTTAAGAAGAAGGAGTGCGTTCATACCCATCAGAGAGGGGATTTCATCAAAGGATCCCAAAGTGGTCGCCAAGGTGCTTGCTGAGATCTGCCAACTCATCACGGTCTGGCATCATGCCCCAAAAGACGATCTCGTTGGCATTCTCCTTTGGGAGTGTCAGAAACTCGGGATCGAGCCCCAAGAGAGCGATGAGCTGTTCAGCGGAAGGTTCGATGCCGAACTGTTCGATCTTGTCTGTCATGACAACTTCACCGTATCCGAGCTCGCTCTCGGCATCATCGAAGAAGATCCGCGTCTCTTGACCAAGATCGCCAAACGGATGGACTACGGTGTCACCGAAGTGGCCAACTGCCTCACGATCGAGGGTCGGAAAGGCCTGCTCGCCAAGTTCCGGCAACTGAGGAGACAAGAGGCCCAGAACCGTCGGCTTGCGCGATTGGTTTCGGGAGCTGCTGCCAACTAGAAGAGCTCACTAGGAGATCTACCTCCTACCTGACCGGATGATGACATGGAGGCGGGCAAACATAAGAGTTGCCCGCCTCCAAGATTGTAAAAATGATACTTTTGTTCCTTACTTCTCTTTGCTTTCATTTTTGCGTTCTTCTTATTGCTTTTCTTAGCTTTTTTCTTAGCGCTATTCTTTGCAACCCCATTTTACAGAAGGTTCAATCTGGCTATCTTGTGATCTCTATCACCACCTAATAAGGCCGCCTCTTGAGTCTACCTGTCAAAACCACCTCTTAGTTTGCTTATCCCTGTCCTAATAGTGTAAAATGTCCACGAGAGGTCGATAAAATCTATTTCTTTTCTATCCTTTCTGATTTTAAAAACAAAATTTGGGTAGTTGTATATTTTTCCGGTGTGCCGAAAAGAGCCCTCTTTTTTCGGCATATCGGACAAGCCATGTCGTTAAGCAACGTGCTTACGGCAAAAATGTTGTCTGAAAGGTTCTAAAATCGGAGGTACATATGAGCCGCCCTTGGCTCTGCTCGCTCTCACGATCCGTTCTCGTGCTCTCGCTTCTCCTCGCTGTCTCTACCCTCACCAGCTGCAGCCACAAGCATGATGGT
>CAZFXN010000046.1:0-18581 GCA_964523015.1 uncultured Bdellovibrionales bacterium
CCTATTGAAACACGATATCCAAGATCTAAAAACATCGACATGTTAAATGGCTCAACGACTCTAAAGGCAGAAAAGGAGAGATAAATGGCAGAACCTATTGCTACTAATATGAAGGAAAAATATTTATAGGTAGATTGATTCATAAAACTATGTACTTAACGACATAGATGCAGATTTTGCATATGCTCGTCGTCTACTAGGGTCAAAAAGAAAACTAAGAAAATAAAAACCTGCTACTAAAATTAACAAGGATCGAATACCGAAAACAAAAGTAAGCAACTGCAAGGCACCACCGATTAAAGCACCGAACAAGTTTGCACTTAAAGAGATATTTCTATGTGGGGCCTTAGCAAAAGAACGAGCAAAAACAATTCCACTGAAAAGAACCGGCAGTCCACATAAAAGGCCAACAGTAAAGATTTGAAATGCAACATTTTCTCCAATCAATATGTGAAATGGAAAAAAGTATAACAATGAACATGCTGCAGCTATTCCCAAATAAGGGATGACTTTTGGTAGCTTCGGTATCATATAAACAATAGTGTTTGCTACTAAAATCATTGAGAGGATTCCTGAGATAATGACACAGCTTACCTGCCATGTATTACCAAAAATAATTGCAGCTTGATTAATTCCATAAACCTCGAGTAGAGCAAATGCCGCTCCCAAAGAGATAAAATGTAAACTTTCAGTTCCCTGAGAAGTTAAAGTTGAAAAAATATTATAACTCTTGTGGGCCAACATCCAAAGTATAAGAAAAATTGGAATCAACGCGTAGAAAAGAACAGGAATCTCTCTATTTTCCAAATAAAGATATGGCCAATCATCTGTGGTGACAGAAAGATCCTTAATCTTGTCTAGTGTTACTGCTCTAGTGTTATTGTTAATAAAAGCCTTCAACTCAGGTTCTGCATTTAGTTGCGATTGTATGACTGAATGATCTCCTGTGACAAAGAGAGTACCACCCCATCCAGCGGTATCAGATGGTAGAATAGATACAAGTGGCATTGATCCAAAAACTAGATTTAAACTCTTGGCAATCCGATCCACAATAAAGTCTCTCTGGGGTTGAAAAAGGACGACCAGAACACTCTGTGGTTCTAATAGTCGAGAAGCAGCCAAAAGTGCTTCTTGAGTATAAACATAATGATCTAATCTAGCATTAGTAATTGCCGGTGTAGTATGAGAATCCAACAATCCAAAGATAACTAAATCAAATTTTTGTTTTGATTCTTGAAAATACGCCCGTGCATCAGTTGTCACTGTTGTGACACGATCGGAATCATATGGATGCTCAGGATGATATCGTTTACCAAAATCTATAATTACAGGATCTATCTCTACTGCTACAATATTAGCTTTGGTATTTCTTAAAACACCAGCGATATCATTACCTGTTCCAGTTCCCACGACCAATACTGTCTTTGGATTTGGGTGAAAGCGAGATGGAATATCATACTGACTTAACCTTAAAGTTTCTGGAGGGAAAATATCAGGATTTGCAATACGGTATACATCACTATTGTTCTGAATCTGCTGGTAAGCCGAGTTATTAACTTCGACCTGATATTCAAATGCCCCTTGAGAGGGTGCAATCGCAAGTTTTTGATACGGTGACCAACGAACTTCAAGCCACCTGCCTGTTAAGTCCCCAAAAGTAGGCAATGCGATAATTAACAATGCTAAAAATAGATACACACCTCTTCGACTTGAGTCACTTAAAATCCAAGGAGCTCCTAGGAAACACAAAACAATCATCCAATAGGTAGGTGACAAAGCAAAATAACCAAGTGCTGCAAAAATCAAAATACCGACAAGACTGCCAAATATATTCATTGAATAATTTAAGATCGGCCTTGTTGGCTCCTCAAATAGAGCACCAAGCATCTTGCCTAAGGGAACCATCATTCTCCAAATAAGATAGGCGATACAAAACGTACCAAATAACCCTATGATTACTGAGGATGTCAAAACAGCAGCATTGCCATCTACATGCCCCCATTGATTCCAAACTACAAAATCATGAGCAACGGATAAAAGCCCACTAATACTATGCATCAAATTTTGAAACATCGGGATCGACAACAAGCAAGTAAGAATAGTTAAGGGAATAAGTACTTCTAGAAAATTAACCTTCTGGCTAGGTTTTAAACATCCCGTTCCAAGCCCTAAAAGGCAAATTATTAGTATGGTATTTTGAAGATAGGCTAATATGTTAACTTCAGTTGTGACCCAACGAATCAACAAAACTTCAAGATAAAGAATGAAAACACTTAATAGAAATATTGATTGGCTAGGACGAAAATTCTTTATATACGACACCAGAATCCTATCTCTATGAATAAAAACAAACTGATCAGATAACAGATTTGATACAGAACTATCAAATATCATTGATAAATAAAGGTGTCGAGACTAAGAAATACCTACTGCAGATCTACTTTAGGTGCGTACTTTTGAATAAAACTTAGAACTTCGGGAGATTGAACATTTATATAAAAAGTAGTATCCCCTAATCCACAATTATCTGAAGTTCCTGTAGAGGTAGTGCCTACAATTCCTGATCGAGTAGAGCCAACATCATCTACGTAAGAATAAATTGCTGGGCCACCAGAATCACCGCTACAACTATTACTTTGATCGCCAGATAAAAACTCAGTAACTACAAAATCTTTTGAAACAGCGACAACAGTAGTGGATCCTTCTCTTAAAACTCCGATATCACCATATTCATTTAAGCCGTAGCCAACAATCGAAACTGAAGTATCTGCTGGAGGCTCTTGGCTTACTAGTAATGAAAGTCTCGGTTTAGTTGTAAACTTTTTCAACTTTAAAATTGCAATGTCGTTATAGATTATTCCAAAGACTCCCTGATGACGATTTGGATGAATTTTAACTTTCTTTACTTCAAAATACTTTCCAGCAATTACAACCAACATCTTACTAGGTGCCTTTGATACACAGTGTGCCGCGGTTAAAATTGCCTTTGGAGTAATGATAGACCCAGTACAGATATAAAAATCCCCGCCCTTTTCAAATAGAACTTGAACAATGGAGGAATGGCTAGCTGATATTTCAGATCCATTAATGATTGGTAGTGAGATTGGAGCTTCAGAAGATTCGGCTAAAGATTGAAAGGGTGAAAATAACAAAGAAATGAAGTAACTGATAATTATACAACTTTTCATCTATACTATACCCAATGTACCCCAATTGGTACAAACTTTGCCCGTACTTAAATACACCTCTATAGATTCTTAGTAAATAGAAACGATGAACTAGGTATCAAATAGGGATGGTGCCCTCTCTTTTACATTACTGTACGATTTCAAATGTCGTCAAAGTCTCTAATCTTCTACGGACGGCAAACATTAAAAGCTCCCTAATAGTTGGATTCAATTGATAAAAAAAAGGAAAGGGGCCTGGCCATTTTCTGATACATTTCTTAGCTACCTACTCATAGAAAATCTCTATAACACTAACAGTGGTTTTGTATTTTTTTGAGGGGTTATGGATCAAAGCTTGGCTTTTGCTAACGGGATCAATAAAGACGGTGGACTGGATCCAAAATTCTTTCAACGTATCGAAGATGATCTTCTTGCAGTTACAGAGATGTACAAATTGTCTGCGCTCGATCGACAGGAAACACAGCGAGCTTTTGGATCCTCTCGTGATAAAGCTCAGGAAGAACTAAGAGGTGTTCATGTCAGACCTTTTGAAGTCGCAGAAACGGTCAAAGTCAGTGTAGATTCAAATACAGGTGTTCGCAGTGCTCAAATAACTCCTGAGAGAATGATTGCAGTGGAAAATAATCTGAAGATTGTAGAACATTTAATGCAGCAAATTTTAATTCATGGATCCACAGGAGATACAAAACTAGATGACACCGTAAGATATATGTACGGTAAGCTTAAAGAGTTGATAAAAGTTCGTGAAGAGGAAAATCATTTACAGAAAGATCCCTTAAAAGATAATGCTGATGAAAGTTCTTTGTTATAATTAACGAATACTAATTTAAGAGCGGTATCGTCTCTTTAATCCTTGCTAGAGTTAACTCTTTCCCAAGCACAGCAAGGGATTCAAAGAGTGGCGGAGTTACTTTTTTGCCTGTTACTGCGATTCTAATGGCTGCAAATGCAGGGCCCATCTTTATACCTAGTTTTTCAGGAACGGCTCTAATAACGGCTTCAACGTTGGAGACTGTAAAGTCAGTTACTTCACTTAGTGCTGCGTAAGAGGCTTCCAAAATAGCCGCCGCTTTCGGAGCATCTACCTCTTTACTATAGATAGCTTGAATGTCTCTCTTAAGTTCATCTACAAAGAGAAAATCAATTAGATCTGGTGCTTCTGATAAAAATTTCATCCGTTCCTGTATATGTGGAGAGATTGCTTTTAATTTTGCTTCGTTAATTTTTTCATCAATTTTTAAGCCCTTCTCTAAACAATAAGGTTTAATCTTTTCTACGAAATCCTCTGGGGTGAGATTTCGTATATAAATTCCATTCATCCAATTTAATTTATCATAAGAGAAAACTCCGCCAGCCGTATTTACCCGGTCTAGAGAAAATCTTTTAATCATCTCCTCTTTTGAAAAGATCTCTTGCTCCTCCCCTTCACCTGGATTCCAGCCGATAAGGAGTAGAAAATTTAATAGGGCTTCAGGTAGATATCCAGCACTCTTAAAGGATCCAACTTGAGTTGCTCCATGACGCTTAGAAAGTTTTCGTCCATCCTGTCCAAGAACACTTGGCAGATGACTGAATATCGGAATCTCCCAATTAAGGGCTTTATAAAGCATAATATGTATTGGTGCTGTGGCGAGCCACTCTTCACCGCGTAAGACATGAGTAATCTTCATATCATGATCATCAACTACAACTGCTAGATGATAAGTCGGAAAGCCATCACTTTTTAAAAGTACAGTGTCTCTTAATGATACCTTTTCCCAATAAACCTTTCCCTTAACAGCATCATCAAGAGAAACAGAAGACTTTTCAGCAATTAGAAATCGAATTACATGTTTACAATCTGGGCTTACTTTTCTATGTCGACAGTATCCGGTATATCCAGGCATCTCTTTTCTGGCCATTTGGTCTTTACGCTCCTGCTCAAGCATCTCAGAGGTGCAATCACATCTATAAGCAGCCCCAAGCTGAATTAATTCTTCTGCAACCTCTTTATAGCGATGGAGACGGTTACTCTGAACATAAGGACCACAATCCCCACCAATCCCTTCATCCCCTTTCCAGTTTTCTGTTGGATCGGTTTTTTTTAATTCCTCAATTGATGGACCTTCATCAATATCAAGCCCTAACCATTTAAGATCATCTAAAATTGCTTTAATTGCGCCAGGTACAAATCTCTCTCTATCGGTATCCTCTACTCTTAAAATAAACTTACCACCATGATGCCGAGCCAGTAACCAAGCATAGAAATTAGTTCTAACACCCCCAACATGTAAAAATCCTGTCGGGCTAGGTGCAAAACGGGTACGAAAATCTTTCATAATATTTAACTCTCTAAGATCTTTAAAAATTCATCTTCATTAATAACTTTAACATTAAGCTTTTTAGCTTTATCTAGTTTTGATCCTGGATCTGCACCAGAAACAACAAAACTAGTTTTTTTACTGACGGAGGATGAAACTTTACCCCCTAAAGAGAGTATCTTTTCCTCAGCATCCTTTCTGCCTAGGGTAGAAAACGTGCCTGTTAATACAAAGGATTTACCACTCAGCCTAGCTCCTCCACTTGAATCACTTCGCCTTTCAAAGGGCTCAATTACAACACCTAAAGATAGAAGCTCTTTTATCATATGGGTTTCAGTTGGATCATTCAAGAAGAAGAGAATTGTACTACTTGTCTCCTCCCCAATCTCTGACATGGCTAAGAGTTGATCTAAAGTAAGAGCAGTGAACGAATCCAAGGACCCGCATTCTTCAGCTAGAACTCTAGCTGTTCGCTCTCCAACATGCCTAATTCCAAGTGCATAAATAAATTTTGATAATGGTAGATTTTTACGGTCTTTAATTGCTGATATCAAATTACTACTAGAAAGCTCTCCAAAACCCGGAAGATCTTTAAGGTCACTCTCTTTTAATTTATAAAGGCTCGCAATGTCACTTATAAGATTCTTACTAAATAGCTGCTCTACTATTTTTTCCCCCAATCCATCAATATCAGCACCAAGGCGGGAAGCAAAATGAATTAGTCTTGCTTCATTTTTTGCAGGACATTTAATATTTGGACAACGATAAATTGCCTCATTCTCTGGACGAACTAGCTTTGACTCACACCGTGGACAGATTGTTGGAAAGATAAATTCTCTCTCCTTACCTGACCTTTCGGAAGCAATGCTTCCAATAACAGCCGGAATAACATCCCCCTGTCGACGGATAATAACTCGATCCCCAATCATTAGATCTTTTCGTTTAATCTCATCCTCATTATGAAGCGTTGCTCTTGAAACGGTAACGCCTCCAACTTTAACAGGTTCTAAAATTGCAACTGGAGTTATTGCTCCAGTACGACCAACCTGAATTTGTATATCCAAAAGTCGAGTAAATTCCTCTACTGCTGGAAATTTTGCAGCGATTGCCCATCTTGGAGATCTCTCTCGTGCTCCAAGGGCATCATGAATTGATCTAGAATCAAGCTTTATTACAATTCCATCAACCTCATATGGTAAGGTATGGCGACGCACTTCAGCATTTCTATAAGCTTTAGCAAGATCTGAAATTCCATTAACTTTTAGCAAAATCTTAGATAATTTAAATCCCCATTCTCCACATAACTTAATCGCTTCTACATGCGAATCTGGTAAAATATAATTATCAACAACACCAAATCCATATGGGAAAAAAGTAAGCGGTCGCAAGGCGGTAATCTTTGGATCTAGTTGACGCAAAGTTCCGGAAGCTGCGTTTCTTGGATTAGCAAAAATATCTTGCTCTTGGGCAACCCGTTCTTCATTTAACTTTAGAAATGCTTCTTTTAAAAATAACACCTCTCCTCTAATTTCAATTAGTTTTGGGGGAGTTTTGCAATTTTTTAATTTTAATGGGACCGTTTTAATAGTTTTTAAATTAACTGTTATGTCTTCACCTATTGAGCCATCACCACGTGTTGCCCCATTTACTAAAATTCCATCTTCATATCTAAGATTCACCGCTACACCATCAAACTTATCCTCTACAGAATAGGTAATGTTGCTATTATCAATACTTGCATCTCTAAGTAATCGCTCTATACGTCCATGAAATTCTGTAATCTCTCCCTCATCCATTGCATTAGAAAGAGAGAGCATAGGTTGTAAATGCTCAATAGACTTAAAATCCTTTAGTGGAGCACCACCAACACGATGAGTTGGTGAATCGGGACGTTTAAATTCAGGATACTTTGCTTCAAGAGCTTCAAGCTCTCTAAATAATTTATCGTACTCAGCATCACTTATGATCGGTTGCGAGAGAACATAGTAGAGATCGGCATGCTCATTTAGGGCATCAGTTAAATTATGAATTTGCTTCTCTGTTTCCCTCGGATTCATCTTCCTGACTCATCTTCCTAATTCATCTTCCAGGTTCGAAGTCATTTAGGTTCATTAAGTATGTTATCTAATATCGCATCAAAACGTGTCAGGACATTTTGCCAAGAATATTCATTAACCACATATTGATACCCCATTTTCGAAAGATTAAGGCACAGGTCATTATCCTCTAGTAACACCTTTGCCACCTCAGCAAATTCTTGGGGTGATTCATAATAGAGTCCACCATTTGACTCAGTGACGTGGTATCTTGTAACGGAACACTGACTATCTACAACTACAGGAATGCCTAACAACCAAGCTTCCATAAGAACAATAGAAAAGGATTCATTTCGTGACGGTTGACAGAGAAATTTAGCGTGTTTAATTAATTGATGTTTCTCCCTTTCAGTTAAAAAGCCGATATCAACAATATCATCTCTCTCTAAAGCAGTAGGTCTATATAAATCAGCGAACGAGCCACCACCAAGAAAAACTAACTTTAGATCTTTTGGTATATGACCAGATTCTTTTCCAGCTAAAAAATTATCAATTAAAACATGTGCATTTTTCCCTGTTTCTTTACGGCCTACATAAATAATATATTCGGTGCCTTCATTTAGGTATGGCTCAAGAGATAAAACATATTCCTCATCAAATGGGGTAAATCCCATTCCAACCGAGCCTCCTGAAATATAACCAAAAAGCTGATTTGCCAAATCTTTCTCCGGCTCAGCATTAAAGATGCACCCCTTAACAGATCTAAACATTGCACTTATAGATTCTAGGTAAGCATAATTTTCATCATGCAAACAAGGAATAAGAATTGATTTCTCTGGGTTTATTAAAGACCCCCAGAATGTTGTACCAAAGAGATACGGGGCGAAAAATAGCGCATCGTATTGATCATTAAATTTCATGATATGATCATACAGATCTGAAGAATTCACTGAATGACCTAGCCATTCAAGCTGGGCATCAAGTCCGGGATTAATTCCTTCATGGATATTGATTTGATGAGGAATCCAAACATCTAAATCTCTTGGATCTACCTGAAATCTTTTTACTATGACCCCATTATCTATAGAATCTCCAGGAAGCAGATCATTCTCCCAGGTGCGATTATCCTTAGCGCAGGTTGTAAGAATAGTAACGCTATCCCCTCTTTTAGCTAGCCGTAAGGCAATCTCTCTTACAAGGGTTTCAGCTCCACCTCCAACATCTGCTCCAAATCTGGGCGAAACAAAGGCAAAATTACGCGAAACAAATTTGTGAGGTTTTATTTTATTTTTCCGATCTCCTAAGTCTTTGTTTTTTAAATCCTTAGGATGAAATGAAACTACATCACTCATAACAGATTCCCCTTTAAAGACACACTTGGATCCCAACCAAGCTCTCTAAATATAGGACCTATAACTTCCTTATCAAAGTGATCGTAATTTCTTACTAAAATTTTGCTCTCGGCACTATTTTCCATTTCATTCCACCTTACCCAGATTTCTTTTAGATATGGCGCTGATTCAATAAATACCCTCTTAAGTTCACAAGCTATAATTTCAGGATTAAAATTCTCTTCAGCATAAGTTTTTAATGAATTCTTAATAAGAGCTAAATCAGAATCAGGCAGAAGTAATATCTGCGATATCGTTTCTCTTAAATTTACAGCTTCTTTATCTCCAGGTGTAATTTTAAAAACTAAGTCTTGAGGGAGATACTCTCCTTCGGCAAAATTAGTAACAATTGTGGGCACGCCATGACTAAAAGAGATTGGCAGGTAAGGTCCAGGGGTACCATAAACACTAAACAGTGTATGTAGAGCAATGTCAGCTTTAGATACCACCTCGCTCCAATTTAAAGGTGATCTATCAGTGACAAGTTTGGCATTTTTAAAATTATACTCATTAAGTAGATTCTGAGCTTCTTCTTTTTCTGAAGTATCAACTAACCAGTGAAGAGATATATTATTTAGATTTGATATAGCTTCAAGGATCTTATGAGAACGGTACTCGATGGCTGGAGAACCTACAAATGCAATTACTTTATTACCACTTTGGTTACATTTTTGATCACTTTCATTAAGTGATTTTAATGATGCTGACAATGATGCAGGCAAAGCAATTGGCATCATCTTTGGTAAACTCCAATTGGAGTGAGCGCCAATTCCATTTTGAATTAGTCTTCTGGCTTCACTACATAGCCTTTGTGAACTAAAAAGGGAGATCGGAGATAATGAAACCTCTCTATAAGCAAACGGGCCTCTATCAGGTTGTGGGTACGGGTTTGGTAGCTCTTTTGTTTTTTTATTAAATAACTCGACTACCTCTGGCCAAACCGAAAAGGTTAACGGAGGTGGCATCTCCTCTTTGATAAGCAGATCATGAAATAACGTAACGCCAGGAATAAGTCCTAAATGAAGCCTTACAAAATTAGCTGCTTTGCTATCCTCATATTGATAAAAGATAACATCGTACGGATCTTTTCTATGTTCATCAAAACATGACAGATAGTTTTTAACTTTGCTACCAAGATACTGCCCACTTTGATCTGAATAAAGATCTAGTGTGAGATCCTCTTTAATGATCGGTAAGATCTGATCTGTAAAATAAGCAGCAGTTGATCCATTTAAGATCTTGGCATTATCTAGATTTAAGGGTGAAAACCAAGCAACCCGTAATTTATTTAGATTTTTAGCCATCAGATTAAGCCTTTAATGGCGATAAAAGCTTCTCAATTACCTGATCCCAACCATGCTCTAAGAGACCGGAGCTTTGTATAAATCTATACCCCTCCTCACCGAGCTTAGAGGCAAATTGCTTATCTTCAATCAGTCTGTTTACTCCGTGACCGATTGCATCACTAGTAGGGTCTAAAACTAAGCCGTTTTTCTCATGCTGAACAAATTCAAGGACTCCACCACTATCATTAGCAGTAATAACTGGTTTCTTTGAAGCGAAAGCTTCAAGGGTTACATATCCATAATCCTCATCAAATGGAGCGTAATATACTGCCAGCGAGTTTGCATACAGGGATATTAAATCCTCATCACTGACCCGTCCTAAAAATTCGACTCTGTCCCATAAGTGATGTTTATCAATTTCATTCTTATAATATTCCATCACCCCAGGCTCATCAGGAGTTCCAACGATCTTTAGTTTTACAAAATTATGAATCATTGGGAGTGATTTAATTATTAGATCAACCCGCTTAATGCTGCATATACGACCGACTGATAAAATATAATCCTGCTGCTCTTCAGATCTATACTGGCTACCTAGTGGCAACGGAGGATAAAGCACATCTCCCTTTACATCATTGTATCGATTAATCCTTTCGACAACATTTTTTGAGATCCCAGAAACATAAGAAGCTTCAGCTAAAACTTTTCTATCCCCATCAGTAATTAATCGTCTTAAAGATTCATCCCTAGGATCATCAGAGAGATCACTAAAACGGGTACCGTAGAGATCGTAAGCAGCGCGATGCTGATGAACTAACCAGATACTCTTTTTAGGAAAGCTTGCGTAGTAGGATGGAAATTTCGTGGCGATAACAAGGTCCACCTCCTTACCCCCGAAAGCATTTAGATCAAGGGTTCTCCAAAGGGCGGCCTGTCCTAAAATGTGCTCTTTAGCACCAAATGAAAGTGGTAATTCTACTGTATCAGCATCGTGACCACGTGCCTTTATCTCTTTTACTAGTGTAGCAACAAGCGTTTCAGCTCCACCCTTAGTAAACGGTATCTTGACTCCAAGAACTAAAATATTTGCCACGTGTGAGTCCTAAAAATAAAACATCCCAAAAAATTATACTTCTGCAATGATGCAGTAATCTTGGTGACCATAGAGGATCTTGTTTAATCTTCGAATATTTCTATTTAAGGTCTCTATGGTAACTCCCCACCGAGGGGTCATAAATTCTGTGACCTCAATCTCTTTAAGGGAGGCTTCCTCTCCATACGGGGAGAGTTTATTTACACTTAAAACTTTAAGCCCTAAAAGCTCTAGCATAAAACGCATCGTCTCAGGATGAAGTGGAAATACATGAGTTGGATCTCTAAAATAATTACTGGCTAACGCAACCATCGATTCAGTATTAATGGTTTCAAAGATTACCTTACCGCCTGGTTTAATCTTACTTAAACAAGCAGTGACAAGTCGTTTTAACTGATCTTGAGTAAGATGCTCAATCACCTGAATGGCGATAACTCCACCGATACTCTTATCAGTGAGCTGCTCTAGATGAGAGATTCCATCTCCAAATGAAACATTAAGCCCTTTATCTTTACAGGCTTCTACCATGGCTTGATCCATCTCTATGCCATAAGCGTCTACTCCTGAATTCTTAAGAAGTGATTGAAGCTCCCCTCTACCAGCACCTATTTCTAACACCTTACCAAGTGAATTTTTAAGATGCGGCACATAATATGATAACCGCTCAGAGATAAGATCCTCACTACCGCGATATCGATTTTCTAAAAGCATATAGGAATAATCGATCGGGGTTGTCGTTGGGGATGTGGTCGGAGATGTAGCTATTTTATCTTTAGTATCAGACTTCGATTCAGTTTGTTCCCTTTGAGTACTGTCCTTATCTGTTTTTGCTTCTGAAATTGCTTCTGATATTTTAGTAACTATCCTTTCAAGACCACGAGAGACAGATTCAAGCACTTCTAATTTATTATCAACCCCTCTAATATCTGTATCAAGGTCAGTTAATTTTGAAAGTGCATGATTGAGAGTTTCGTTAATTCTTTTTTCAGCATTGATAAGAGTTGCCGCCTGCTCGTCATTAATTCTTTCAATTCTCTGCAGAGATTTATTTATATCATAATCGATCTTTTTAATAAGATCCCAAAAGATAAAAGCATCTCGCTCATCAGTATATTTGGCAAAGTTATTTAGAAGTCTTACTAAATTTGATTGAAACTCTTTTTCAGATTGGAAATACGGCTTAAATAATCCATCCCAAAGAAAATTAAGGATCTTTCTTTTTACCTTAACAATCAACTTACCCACAATTGGACGGTGCGAAACAATCGCTTCTGGCCTTAGCGCAGATAATGAATAAGCATGATTCTGATTCAGATACCTTAACTCCTCAGAATGTAGGATCTCTCCAGCCTTACGAGGCCCTTTATTTGAATCTGTTTGTTGTGGGGCAAATGGCAACCGAGTGTCGTGAGCTTCTCCAACTTTTTTCTTTACCCGCTCTCGGATATCAACCATCAGCATGCGTACATCTATCGGAGTAGCAAGCTCACTCTTTAAACTCTTGTCCTCTTGCTTTTTTGCATCCAGTCTCATCGTGCACACAACTGTAATTAAATCTTAATACAACTGAGCCGCAGTTATACATCATTTTAAAAGCGAATACGATACCTTGGATGCTTTATATTACTTGGGTTCCTTGTCTACTTTATCTACGTAACTAGCCTTACGTATCAATTACTTTGATACCTTCGTAGAAACGGTGTCGTTATTTAATCCACGGTTCGCAACCCCAAATCACACCCCAAATCACAATGGCCAAAAATATGTGTATGTGATAAAATCAATTATGAAAAAGTTCGATATTCCATTTCGATACGGCAAGATTGATGAGATGGATAATGGCAATGATATTGCCTATTGGCTTACTCAAAGTGATGAGGCCAAATTCAACGAGGCTTGGCGTCTTGTAGAGCAAGCTTATCAAATTAAAGGGATTTCTCTGGATGAACTCAGATTTCAAAGATCTGTTGCGTCTCTTCAACGCCAAGAAAGTTAAGTACTTGGTTGTAGGTGGATACCCAGTCATTCGCTATGCTGAGCCACGGTATACTGGGGATATTGATATATTCATTTAGACATCCTCTGAAAATGGAGAACTGGCTTACTCTGCATTAAGAGAATTTGGCGCCCCGGTCGAGACGATGTGTCCCGGGGATTTCTCAAAGCCTGGTTACTTTTTTCAGATGGGAGTTCCCCCAAACGGATCTAGAGTCATTAAATAAGAAATAAAACCTTTGATCTTTCACTAGAGCTATATGACTAGAGATCTGTGACTAGAACTATGGACCAATTACCTTCATGCCTTTTCGGCCCCCTATCCTAAATTGGGAACTAGTTTCATCAGTCAGTGACTCTTTAGAAGTACTTCCTTTTGTTATCCCTGATGATGGAGATTTTGCAGGAAATCGGCTCTGCGATAAATTTGTTTTCTGTATCTGTGTTTTTTGTAGCTGTGTTTTTTGTAGCTCTGTCACCATCCGCCATGGAGAGAACACACCTGCCTCTTCAGGTATAAATGTTACTCCTGATATAACCTGATTTAAAAATGAGAGATATTCATTATCTTCCCCGGGCAGTGATTCCAAAATTAAAATTTCATTCTCTTTTTCATTTTTCTGCCACCAAAGGCCAGTACCAAACAAGAAACAACTTGGAATACTTTCAATTTCTATTCCTAACTCAACTGCCATCTCCCATAGCCCATCTTCAGTAAGGCCACTAATTTTTGAGGCAATCTCTTTTGCTGAGCGTCCTCTTTCACTAAGTAAGGTTCCAAAAGCCCGGGAGAAATAATTCCTTAAGGCTACCTTTCTCTGCCAAAAGAAATAATCAATGACATGATTGTCTGACGGAAGCTCAGAGAGTTTTGCTCTAAAAAATACAGGTAATTTAAATTCCTCTAAAAAAAATACAGCTCCTGCACTAGCAATATGAGTTAAAAATTTTGCTCTTCTTCTTAGTCCCGCACCTTCTATTTTATCAAATAGCAATGAGATCTCATCACCATGTATGAAAGCATAATTGACTCTTAGATCGAGACACATTAATTTTCGAGCTACCGTAATCAAAGTTTCTAAGATTGCTTTATGGTATGGATAGTCCTGATCTTTAAACCCACTCCAACCATCTCCAAATCTATGGGCATCAATTCTAACTATTAAACGAACATCAGGAAGTAGATATCCATCGTTGACATTTTCAAAACGATCGATCAATCGCTGATATTCACTTAGAGTTTTAAACTCGTATGCTGACATTGGGGATTAAAATAAGTAATAAACAGTGCCTTAGTTTGCTATCATAAATGATTCTTAAGAATGATTCAAACGAAACATAATGCTGTATCAATTTGAGTTAATCAATACAGCATTAGTTTGATTCTGCTTCTTAATCAATCTTTATGCCGATCGTTTTTAAGGTTTCAATCGTACCTTGATTAGATAATTCATTAGCTTGGCAATTAATAAGAGTTCTCTGGGCACGACGTGGTAATTTTAATCTTCTTACTCCCTTTTTAGCTTTAGAGATAAACTTTTTAATCGTCGACCGCGCAGCTTTTATACATTGAAAATTTCCAGTAATCACATAGGGAACATTTGGGGAGAGTACATTTTCGTACTGCCCAACTAGATCTTTAAGATTATTTTGAGCACTGACTAGCTCCTCATATTTATCACCAAGTCCATCATGCGCCATTGAAATCTCTTGATAGACCGAAAAGAGAACTGTGTACTCATTTTGTAATGCTTGATTCTGATCTGTAAGAAACTGTACTGTATTTGTTAGAACAATCTTTTCGTTAACTAAATTATTTATCTGAGTTGTTAAGTCAGCAATAAGTATAGCTGCCTCTCCGTTTTGCTCAACTAAACTTTGATAATTTTCAGTTAGTGAAGCATAATCCTCTTCTAATTGTGTATAGTTTTGAAACAAAGAGCCGTATTCATTTTGACAGGACTTTAAATCCTCAGCTAGATCTGAGCTGTCAACACTACACTGCGCTAATTCTAAAGATACTACTCCTAATTCAGTCAGTGTATCTTCAAGCTCACTTTTATTAAGAGCAAGCTCTTCTTGGCATCTTAGTTGTGGTTTTTTTGGTGCCTTAATTTCTTTTGGAACTGCAAAGGATGAACTTGCATATCCAACGAAAAGAATTGTTAATAAAACGGATAAGAATCTTTTACTCATACGAAATCTCCCTACATTAAAACGTGCCTAAGTTGTAACAATGCAATTTTGAAACCAGATAATTATCTAGTAAATTAGGCATGTTAGTTTGTTAGATGTCTAAGAATCAAACAGTGGTCTGATTAATTTTGGTCAGGCATGGGATTAAAGAAACATGGAAAGGATCTCTCCATAGAAGCAGTTTTAAGTGAAGTCATTAATAAATTCCAAACTGAGCCAAAAGCCAGAAAAGTAGGATCCTTAAATGACGCTTCTAGATATATTCCAACAGCAAGAAAAAGAGCTGTACTTAAAGAGGATCAGCATCAGTGCTCTTATGTATCAAGAGATGGAGTTCGTTGCACAGAGAAGCATTACCTCAATTTTGATCATATTAAACCGTTTGCCTTTGGTGGTAAATCATCGAGCGACAATCTAAGAGTACTATGCAGTGCTCACAATCAGATGTTTAATAGGATAACTTTTGGCGAGAGATAAAAAGATAAACGGGGGGTGGGAATCATCATTACACTGACCAAGGCTCCCACACCGATCCCAAGGACCAGCCAGTGGGCCCAAAGGATCACTACTAAACAAATGCGGGCAATTTATCCGTCTTTTATTCGTATTTTAGGGTAGATAACTGCTTTGAAAGAGCAATGAATTCAGGAATTGAAAGGGTCTCACCCCGTCTATTAGGGTCAATCTCTGCATTTTTTAATGCCTCATCGACTATACGGGAATCAAAAAAGCAGGAGGCTTTAATACTGTTTGGAAGTTTTTTTCTCCGTCTAAAAAAAGAAGCTTTAACAGTACGACGCAGTTTTTCTCGATCCTCTTTAGTTAGTTTAAACGGATCTTCTTTGAAAAATTTAAGTTCAACAACCTGAGAGTTCACTTTAGTGGGTGGGTGAAAAAGGTCTCCGCTGATGACTGGGCCAGAAGTAAGACTGGCCTCTAATTGGCAACCAATCGATAAAGCTCCATAATCTTTCCCTCCTGGTTTAGCCACCATTCGCTCAACAAATTCCTTTTGGAGCATAAATACTGCTCGGGAAATACACTGACGAAAAGAGAGGATATGAAAAACAATATCTGTTGAAAGGGAGTACGGAAGATTGCCAAAGATAACAAGATCTGTGCCTAATGTTGAGAAATCAATTTTTCGAACATCCTCATTAATTATCTTAATTTGAGGTAACTCTTCAGCGAGTTTTCTACAAAAATTTCTTTCAAGTTCAATGACTGTAACATCGGCAATTTGCACCAACTCTTTAGTTAGAGCACCAAGGCCCGGACCAATTTCAATAATGCTCTCATTTTGCTTTATCTCACCAAAACGCAAGATATCCTGGATTGCTCCGCTATCAAGTAAAAAATTCTGGCCTCGTTCTTTTACAGGTCTAACATTTACTGATCGTAATTGGTCTTTGACTCTCATCTATTTACTGTCTCTACTGGCCAACGTGGCAAAACAATCTCATTAAAATTCAATCGCTCATCCTGTATATACCGAAGATACGTTACATAAGCTATCATTGCACCATTATCAGTAGAATGTAGCGGGGTTGGAAAATACGATTTTACATTTTTAATCTTCTGCATCTGTTCTCTTAATCTTTTGTTAGCAGCTACACCTCCCGAAACTGCTACTTTTGAGATCCGACACTCTTGCAATGACTCTTTAACCTTGTAGATTAAGGTTTCAACGATTGAATCCTGGATCGCGTAAGCTAAAAGGGCTTTTGATGATTCCTTAGATAATTTATCTCCCTCTTTAGCCGCCTCTTTTTTTACTAAAAGTGAGATTGCAGTCTTTAATCCAGAAAAACTAAATCCCGGCTGACCTCGCATGACTTTCGGTAATTTATATGGAGATGAGGTTACTGAATCTCCTAAAGCGGCAAGCTTGGCACCACCCGGATAACTAAGCCCTAAAAGATTTGCTGATTTATCAAAAGCCTCACCAGCTGCATCATCTTGAGTACGGGCAAGTAGGTTATATCCCCCTACTCCTTTCACCTCATGAATCTCGGTGTGTCCACCTGACACAATAAGACAGAGATAAGGGAAATCAAGCTCAGGGTTATCAAGCATTGGGGCAAGTAGATGACCCTCAATATGATTTATACCTAATATCGGAATATTAAAAGATTGGGCTAATCCTTGCGCAAAATAATACCCCATAAAGAGGCACCCTTTAAGTCCAGGACCCCGTGTAACACCAATAGCAGTAATCTCTTTTAGATCTATCTTTGATTCGTTTAAAACTTGATCTAGAAGAATTGGTAGATTCCGCAAATGCTCACGGGAAGCTAATTCTGGAACTACTCCACCATAAAGCTCGTGAAGTTTAATCTGGGAGGAGATCGCTTCAGCCAAAATTTTTCTTTGACCAGCGGCGTCAACGGCTAAAATAGCCAGTGCTGTTTCATCACAACTTGTTTCGATACCTAAGAAATACATCTAAGAAATGTAGCAAAATACGAGGGATTTTGCACTTAAGAGACGGTTAAACTCTTAAGATACTTGGCAATGGCTGTTAAATCCTCATTATTTGCCATCCGATAAAACGGAATTGGGCAAAAAGTAGAGTCAACTTCCCTTTGATCAGGAGTTCGGCCAGTTCTTAAATATGAAATTATATTATCTTCATTCCATGTCCCTATTCCAAACTCACCAACACCGAGTAATTCTGGTGCGACTTTAACTGTTCCATCAACAGTAATATCCATTCCACCAGTTAAATACCCTTCTCTCTGCAAAAGGCCACCTGGGGAGTTATGACATCTGCCACAACGGGCAACATTATCAACTAAATATTCGCCATATTTTAAAGTTTCCTTCTTAGAGATCTCAGGAACAAATCCTGGAACATCTTTGGCCGTTGCTTTAAAAATTCCGATAGTATTTCTTGTTAAAAATCCGACCTCTCGTCGATCAACATGATTATCAACTGCGGGTAAGGTCTGAAGATAAGCAGAAATTGACATTGCATCAGTATCAGAGAGCCATTCAAAACCACGATGAAAATACGGAGAGAAACCAGACCCCTCCTCTCTAAAGGAATGTCTTACTGCCCTTACAAGTCTATTAATATCCCAATTCAAAATTTTT
>CAZFXN010000046.1:18591-22701 GCA_964523015.1 uncultured Bdellovibrionales bacterium
CCTGTTTCATGTGGAGTAAGGTTTGGAGCAGTCGCCTCACCATAAGCATCAAACTGTCGCCTGCCTCCAGACAAAGAAGCGGTTGGACTAGCATTCTCACCATGACAGAAGCCACAAGCAGCAACACTTTTTACTAAATACTCCCCTCTCTTTGCAAAAGAATCATCTAGCTTATGTAGGGGGATAGGTTCTGGCAAAGTACCACAGCTTACACATAGAACTAGGACTAGTAGGATCGCAATGATTTTAATTCGCATGGATTAAAGCGTATACCGCAGCAGTAATTTGTTCAAGGGGGAGTGCGAGTGGCTTAATATAGTAGTAACTGGTTATGTCAATTAATTGATGATAAAAAATTACACTATGACCTCTGATGTAGCCATAATTTTTACTGTTTTTGGGATAATGTCCCTCCTGTTTATTCATGGCCGGGTACGTTATGACCTGACTGCCTTAGTTGGACTAATTACTCTCATTTTCCTTCAGCTACTAAAGCCAGAGGATGCTTTTGCAGGATTCTCCTCTCCTACCATAATAATTATGGTCAGTACTTTTTTTGTAAGTGAAGCATTTTTTGATACTGGAGTTGCAGACAAAATTGGAAGGCGGATTCTTAAATTATGTGGCAATCAGGAAAAGAAAACAATTTTTGCTATCATGCTAGTAGCCGGTGCAATCTCAACCGTCATAAGCAACGTTGCAACCACAATAATAATGATGCCGGTAGCGGCCTATTTAGCTCGTCGTGGAGGCTTCTCTCCATCTAGACTCTTTATGCCAATTGCAATCGCCGCGCTCTTAGGCGGCACCGTAACTCTCTTAGGTAGCAGTACAAACGTAATTGCCTCTGACATGTTGTCTGCTGGAAAATTTCAGGGTTTCTCTCTATTTGCCTATACACCGATCGGAATTTGTATTTTGATTATAGGAACTCTCTTCGTTGTATTTACAAGTAATTACTTGCTCCCGCTTAGGATGCTTGGAAACAGTTCCAAGTCTGGTAGTATTACCGATGTTTATGGCCTAAAAGAACGACTATTTTCAATAAAAATTGGGAAAGGATCTCAGCTATCAGGAAAATCTCTTGCCTCTCTTCAATTAGGATCTGTGCTGAGTATTGCAGTTGTTGCAATCATTAGAAATGGACAGAGAAAGCATATTCCTGGTGGATCAGAAATTATTCATGAGAATGATCTCTTAGTAGTTCGTGGTAAAATATCACATTTAAAAAGACTTTTGCGCCTAGCCCAAGTTTCTCTTAAAAAATTGGATTCAGCACAGGTAGGGGTGATCAATTCTCATTGGATACCGATGAAAGTTGAACTTAACAGAAAATCTTTATGGTGTGGCAAAAGAGTTGATTCTATTCCTTTTACCGAACTTGGTCTCTCCGTAGTTGCTCTTACTCACAGAGAAAAAATTTCAGCATTTGATGTTAATAGACACTACCTTGAGGCTGGAGATTCCATCTACATTTACACTAAGAATGAAACTAAGAGATTAAAATACCTCTGTCAGGAATATCTAGTTACAGCAATACCGCTTGATTCTTTTGACGAAATCAATCAATTTCTTTACACCTTTTCAATCTCCGATCTTAAAGAGGAGGGTAACATCGATGAAAATAATTTAGATTTTCTCTCTGTTTCATTGAGCCAACCTGTATTTATATTTAGAACTGATGGAACTGCAGTTATTCCAACTAAATCGCACGAATATGATCCTAGCGATGTCGTTTTAATCTCCTGTGAGCTTGAACGGATTAAGCTTATTCCAGGACAAAAAGAGCTTGAGATTGTAAACGACGTTCCAAATATCTTAATTGATGATGAAACAACTGGTCTTTTAGAAGTAGCCCTTACCCCTAGATCTGTCTTAGTTGGACAAAATCTTACAGAGGTGCAGTTTAGAGAGAAATATGGCCTTCAAGTCTTAGCGATCTGGCGTGAGGGAAAACCTATTAGAACTGGATTCTCTGAGATATCACTTCGAATTGGAGATGCACTTTTACTCTTTGGTCCACCGAGGCAATTCTATTCAATTGCAAAAGATCCAGATTTCGTTGTGTTATCTGAACTGGATAGATTTCCAAGAAGAACTGATCGATCTCTAAATTTGCTCTCTAGCGTTTTTCTTTTTTCTATTATCTTAATACTAGATTTAGCACCGATTCATGTTGCTGCATTGACTACAGCTCTATTTTTAGTGATAACTAGAACTGTCTCGCTGGAACAGGTTTATCGAAATATAGATCTTAGAATAGTAGTGTTAGTAGCTTCCCTACTTCCAATGGGTTTAGCATTTGAACAATCTGGAGGAGCCGCATTTGTGACAGAAAAACTTTTATCTATTATAGGGCATCAAAGCCCTTATGTTATCCTAGTTGGATTTATCCTACTAGCCAGTGCAATTAGTCAGTTACTAGATGCTAGTTTATCTGTAGTTCTCTTATCTCCAATAGCAATAAAAACAGCCTTATTGGTTGAAATTAGCCCATATCCATTAGTAATGGGGATTGCAATGGGAGCCTCAATAGCATTTATGACACCATTTAGTCATAGAGCAAATTTATTAGTTATGGGTGCTGGTGGGTACAAAAAGAGTGACTACTTTAAGATCGGTGCGCCACTATCATTAATTCTCTATATATTAGCAACGATCACGATACCTTTGTTTATTCCGTTCTGATGAATACTTACTATTCAATACCGTACTCTTGAACCTTAGAAATTAGATTAGATCTTGAAACACCAAGCTCCCTAGCAGTTTCACTTTTATTTCCTGAGTTACGTGACAACGCTTCCTCAATCAACTTTCTTTCTAACAAACTAAGTGCTTCTTTTAGCTTACCTTGAGCCACCGCATCATCTGAGCTCAACGCTTCCCTAATGTTATCTAAAATATCACTAGATATAAGATTTTTTTTAATCTCGGTATCAGCACCAGAAAGAACTACTAATCGGGCGATTTCATTTTGAAGCTGTCTGATATTTCCGGGCCAATCATAATCATGAAGCGCCTTTAAGGCATCAGTTGATAATTTTTTTGATTGAGTATTACTATGATTTGAGATCTTTAAAAAATGCTCAATTAGTAGTTGAATATCTTCACGTCTTTCTCTTAATGGGGGCAATTTAACATTAACGACGCAGATCCTATAATAAAGATCCTCTCTAAATTTCTCCTCTTTGATCAATTTTCTTAGCTCTTTATTTGTTGCAGCAACAACTCTGACATCCACTTTCTTTTCTCTCGTATCACCAACAGGAATAAATGTTCCATCCTGTAAAACTCTAAGCAGTTTCGCCTGAAGATTAGGGCTCATCTCTCCCAATTCATCCAGAAAAAAAGTTCCTCCATCAGCGACTTCAAATAGTCCACGCTTAATCCCTTGTGCTCCTGTATAAGCACCTTTCACATGACCAAAAAGCTCTGATTCTAAAAGGTTCTCATTAAAGCTTGAACAGTTCTGAACGAGAAATGGTTTATCCTTACGATCACTATGCTCATGAATTGCCCGAGCAATTAACTCTTTACCTGTTCCTGACTCACCAGTAATCAAGACTGGTAATTTTGAGGTGGCAACCTTTGATACAAGATCCCAGACTTCTTTCATCGAATTACTTTTGCCAACCATATTGGCAAAGCCAGTTTCTCTATCTACTTGGGCTCTTAGGACCTTATTATATTCATTGGCACTCTCAAGCTCTTGATATAGTGCTTTGACTCGTAATATCGCATTTAAACGAGCTAGCAGCTCAGTTTTATCGAAAGGTTTTTTAATATAATCATCAGCTCCCTGCTCGAACCCGTGGATAATGTCATCAAGATTTGCTCGAGCAGTCAGTAATATTAAGGGTATATATTTTAGGATCGGATCACTCTTAGCTCTCCGTACAACCTCAAACCCATCCATACCCGGCATCATTACATCTAAGAGAGCAATGTCAGGTAACTCACTCTCAAGAAGCTGATATGCCTCTGTGCCGCTAGCAGCAGTAACAACATCAAATCCGTTATCTTTTAGTAAAGTTTCAAGGGCAAACAGTCCGTCGGGATTATCATCAACGGCAAGGACTTTAATATTACGATCTCTGATCTTACGATCTT
>CAZFXN010000047.1:0-22523 GCA_964523015.1 uncultured Bdellovibrionales bacterium
CGCTCGCCTGTCACGCGAGAGGTCGCGGGTTCGAGTCCCGTCGGCTCCGCCATTAGTACGCCGTTGGAGCAAGCGGCGTGTCTCACCGCTTAACGGGTGGAGCACAACTCAGCCTCAGCATCTTTATCTTTCTATTTGTTAGCGCCGTAGGGTTATTGACTCATCAGTTCTGATAGCGATCAGAATAGCTATTATTGGTTAGTGTAAGTTCATTTCTGACATCTCTTACGCTGGGCACCCTTCGAGTGATAGAGACCAAGTTATCAATGTCACGGTTACTGTTTTGAGATCCCCTAAGGGTTACAATTGCATCTCTTGTCATTATATCAACGTTACGGAGATCAATGTCGGTTCTTCTACGTAAAGCTTCTCTCACATTTTGACTGATTTGAAAGTCGCTTCTTGCCGCGTGCGCAATGATTATCTCGTTTCTTACGCTAGTTACTCCACGAGTATTGCGGGCCATATTTTCAGCCGCAATTCGCTCACTCTCGTTATCGACTTCTCCTCGAAGTGTAACCGCCCCACCAATAGCATCTACGTTAATTCGATAATCTCTTAAATCCTGTGAAGAAGATATCCTGGAAGTAATCTCTGATGCTATGCCTCTCTGGTCATATGACGAAGAGTTATAGCCCTCTCGAACAGCAACAAAGCTAGGATCAACGACCAAATTGTTCCTTACCTCTCTTACTCCGCTGATATCACGAGCTACTTTTTCGATTGTAACTCGATCTTTGTCCGATGAAACGTTCCCATTTAGAGTAATAATGCCAGCCGATCTCTCATCGATTGAAATATTGTGGGTTGCAAGCCCAGAAGTTTCTGATAGCCGATCCCGTATCGCTGCACCGCGAAGTGACGATGTCGTGCAGCCAATCGTAGCAAGAATTAGAACAATTACAGTAATAGTTTTCATCTGAAACGACCTCCTTAAATTTATTTTGAATTTGGTAAACAAATCTACCTCTGCCCTTATAGTTCAGCCCTGAGACTTTGAGTATTATAAAGAAAGTGCTTAGTCTTCAGGCATGATTGCGATCATACTTTGGATCCTCATTCTGTACTACTCTTTCGTTTATATCACAGCAAATGTGGTGAAAGACCGTAGTTGGTCTTATTTAATTTAACAAAATAGAGAGAAAGATTATGAGTACTGAAATGATTCTTTTGATTGTCGTGTTGTTTTTTGTGTTTGGTGGTGGTGGCTATTATTGGAGTCGCAGATAAAAGTAATTAAGCTGGTGCGGCGAAACAACTTCCCGTGCTGGCTATCTATTAACTAATCGGCTCTGCCATAGCTTTCTAGCTTACCCTCAGCTTAGGGACGCGAACCTGTGAGGAAAATAGCATTTCCCTGTACCTAACTACTTGCCCAAAAGTAATCCTGATTTCATAATGCCATTTATGACTACTGAAGCTGTGCGCTTATCAGTCGCCGATAAAAATTCAAGTGCGACACTCTCCATTCAACAAATTTCGAAATCTAAAAGGATCGGGAAAGCAATCATTGTTGGCAGTATTGGATTAATAATCTCACTGGCACTAGTTTTTATTCCAATTTTACACTTTGTCTTAGTGCCTTTTGGCTTACTCATAACTCTTTTGCTGGTTATTAATCGCTTAAAAACAGATCAGATAATTATTGATGGTGTTGGAGTCTGTCCAGCATGTGAAGCACATTTGCAAATCTATAAGCGTGCCTACAAACTCCCTTTTAAAGATGTTTGTGAAAAGTGTTCAAGAGAGGTGCAGGTGCTTAAATCCTAAAGGCAACAGCATCTCGTATCTAATTATTTCAACAGGTGCGCATTTCTTCATCCGTTAAATTACCTTTTAATTAAAAAGATATTAGAATTGAGAGAGAGTTTGATTCTACTAAAGATACAAATCTAAACCACCGGTTTACTCTAAGAGAAGGCGAATTTCTTTAAATTATCTAATAATTTCAGCGTACTTAATCCTCATATAAATTCTCTAGCCTATTGGGCAGGGATATAATCTCTCATCATCATATAGGCAACCTCCAGTCATTACTATCCTTTGCCGACTATTAGCCACGAAGTGATTAATAGAGGAAATTACTCAATGAACCAACTTGTTAGAAGCGTGACTTCTCTTTTGTTTAGCGGAATGCTTTGCAGCTGCTCTGTGATAATGGCAGCAACTCCGTCTAAGGAAACAGATCTTTCTGTTCTTCATAAAGGGGCAACAAAAACTTCTGTTGAGAAATCATTAGGCAAGCCAATTAAATATAGCCGTGAATCACATGGTGATGTTGCTGTGTATCAATATTTTACGGGGGATAAGGCGAATTACAATCGCGCTGCCGCCTATGCTGTTTTAACAGGTGTCACTCTTGGAGTTGCAGAGCTATTTACTTCACCAATGGAAGCTCTTCAAGGGGATCGAAATGAGGTCCATGTTCTTTACACCAGAAACGGACGATTAAAAGCCTATAAGACTTTTTTCTTTAACGCACCGTTGCCACCTCCAGAAGAATTGATAAATAAGTAAAAGAGAAGCCTTTCTGAAACTCTTCTTGTCCGCCTCAATGTTTCTGAAGTATACTCAATTTAAGGTTTTGAGTAGGTCACAACCAAATGAAAGATCTTCAGCTAAATGATAAAATCCGACAAATTGACACACAGCTAGTTTCTGTTTGTAAATCTATCAAAATACTGAGCGAACTCTCCTGGGAACCTCACCATACAAAGGAATTTTTAAGTGGTTGGGAAAAGGGCAATCCAAAATTACCTAATATCTTATATCCAAAACACATTCTGACCGAGAAAAAATCTGAGATTAGAAAAATAATGAGTGCTTGTGATCGCACCCATCCGATCCAAGAATTTCTATATCAAAGTGCCGAAAGTTATTATTTTGGTGCAGAATTAATTGAAAACCTCGGCAAACCTGTTTTCGCAGAACTTTCCATACAGCTTTATGGAGCTCCTCAAGACCTAACTATAGGAACAAAAATTTCTGCTCTTGAAGCCTCTCAGCATTTTCTTGATGTTACAGGAAATCTCATTTCGTTAACAAAAGTAGCTGAGCATGATGTTTGTTTGATGGCAGAATATGTCAAAGAGGAGATGGAGAAGGCTATAAAGCCATTTTTTAAGAATCATACCGTAGAGGTTGTGATTGATGAAAAATTAGTTTCAAAAGCTGCCGCAGGCGCTCATAAAATCAGACTTAGAAATTACACCTGCTTTGCTCCAATTGATATTCCTCAGCTACTTGAACACGAAGCTTTCGTTCATACTCTTACATTATTAAATGGCAGAGCTCAGCCTAATCTGACTACTCTTGGTCTAGGAGCTCCACGAACAACACGGACTCAGGAGGGGTTAGCACTTTTTGCTGAACTAATCACAAATTCGATTGATCTAAGTAGACTCCGTAGAATTGCTGCTCGCGTTAAAGGAGTGGACATGGCACTAAATGGTGCCAATTTTATTGAAGTGTTTAAATTTTTTATAGATTGCGGTCAAACACCGACTGAATGTTTTCACTCAGCCATGCGGGTTTTTCGTGGTGGTGATGTTAATGGTCGCGTAGCGTTTACTAAAGACATTACATATCTCAGTGGCTTCGTTCAGGTCCATAGGTTTTTAGAAGAATCAATTCAAAAAGAGCGAATATTGGATGCTCACTATCTTTTTGCTGGTAGACTTACTACTAGAGATGTACCAAATCTAGAGCCTTTTTTTAAATCAAAATTTTTAGTGCCACCGATTTATGAACCCAAATGGATTAGTAATCCTCATACCTTAATGGCATTTTTGGTTTACTCTAATTTTACAAGTCAATTAGGTCTTTCCTCAAAAGAGAGTATAGGATAGCGTCTTTCAGATAAAAATTAAAAGGAAATTATTATGAAAGAGATCACAATCATTGCATTAAGCCTACTCATGGTTGGTTGCTCCAGTATGGGAAAATGCTCGAATTGTTCTTCCTGCGCTGCAAAAAAAGCGGAAAGTGCTGCTGTAGCTCATGAGGGATGCAAAAAGTCATGCTGCAGTGCTAACAAAGACAAGACTTCCTGTAGTAAGAGTGAAAAATGCAGCAAATGCTCTGGTAAATAGTTATATTTATTGAATTGCCGCTCCAAAAGTTTCTTGGGCAAAATTCTCTTGAGCAAACTTAACTTTCTCTTCAATAGTAGAAAGAGATTTGGCGTGCTTCTCAACAAGCTTCAGTCTTGGTAGCAAACCCGCTCGATTAGCAATTTGGATGTTAAGTCCTGGTCTTGCATTTAGCTCAAGAAGCAATGGGCCTTTGTCCTTATCTAAAACTAGATCTACTCCAATATAACCTAAGCCGGTTAGCTCTTGAAGTCTGGACGCTGTCTCAAGCAATTTACTCCAATTTGGAATTTCAACTCCGACAACTGGATTCCCAGTGTCAGGATGATCTTCAATCACCTCATTTCGCCAAACTGCCTTTAAGGTTTGGCCTGTGGCGATATCAATACCTACACCAATTGCGCCCTTATGTAGATTGGCTTTACCACCTGACAATCTAGTCGGAAGGCGGACCATCGACATAACTGGAACACCAAGGAAAACGATTATTCTAATATCAGGAACACCTAAATAACTGATCTTTTCAAAGAGTGGATCGAATTGAACCCTATACTCAATAAGAGCCTTATCCGGTTGACCACCAAGACTGTAGACTCCTCCTAGAATTCTAGTTACATACTGAGCTAACTCATCAAATGAATATAGCTGGCCATTAACAGTACGATACAGATCCTTTACCCGGCCACTCACGACAAGGATACCATCTCCTCCACTTCCCGATGACGGCTTTAAAGCAAAGTCGGCATATGGTGCAAGGATTGATGGGAGGTCCCGGATCTGTCTCTGAATCTCAACAACGTGATAGAGTTTAGGAACTGCCACCCCAGCATTTGCTACAAGTAATTTTGTTTTTAGCTTATCATCAACTAGCGGAAATAAATGACGAGGATTATAAATAAGAGTATAATCAGCATTTCGCTGATTTATTCCAAGAACTCCCTTTTCTTTTAACTTACGAGCCAGCTCAAACATTTTGTCAATATTCCGCTAAGGCCTTAAATCTTTTTAGTTCAAGTAATCGATATCCTGTATATCGACCAATCATAAGAGTCAAAGATAACACAACAAGAAGAAGTTCAGGGAAAACAAAAATCAGATGTCCAACAGTTTGACTAGATATTATTCCGTAAATTAGGGCTGCCACTAAAAGACTTCCAATACCATGCTTAAAGGCTTCATATGAACCAAGCTCGTCCCACATAATTGACATTCTCTCGATAGTCATTGTTAAAATTACCATTGGGAAAAGAGCAACTGATAACCCACGTTCAACACCAAGCATGTGGGTAAAAATACTAAGCATGGCCATCAAAATAATTACGATAATCAAAACAGAAGCAAGTCTAGGAACTAAAACAAGCTTTAAATGTTCCAGATAAAATCGAGCTGTTAAACCAATACTAACAAGCAAAGTAAAAAACATTACACCCCAGATTAACTCTGTCTCTCTAAATGCAAGAGCGATTAAAACAGGCATAAAAGTTCCAAATGTTCGAATGCCAATAATGTTCCTTAAGACAACGACCAAGAATGCCCCAATTGGAATCATTAAAATTACTCTGTAAACACTCTGTGTCTCTAACGGCAAGCTAAATAGGGAAAACTTAACTATAGGTGGATTTGAAACCTGAACCCCTGAAATAGCAGAATAGATCCCCCTCTCTTCATGTTTAGCTACTGATACAACAGTTCTTAATTTATCAGCTCCAGAAAGGGTTACGAAAGGTTCACTACCTCTCCACCATGGTAAAAATTCTTCTGGAACGTTGGTATCTCCACTTAATACATCAATCGATTTCCAAGTGCCTGAATCATACACCTCTAAGCGATGTATAATTGGGGTATTTTTAGTTTGATCCTGAAGTATTATTCCAAAAACAATCCGAGCAAATATCCCTGCCTCTGCTAAAATTTTTGTTGCTACTTCTGCTACCTTTAAACTTGGAGGACGTCGGCCAAGTAGTAACTGAAGATTACTATCTGGGGTTGCGGAGTTCATCTGCTTTAATAATGTAACGACAAATCCTTCCGCATCTGCCGATTTGGCGCGAATCTCTGCAATTAGTGATTTTGTCGCCTCAAGCAAAGCCCCCTCATATCCTGAAGGTAGAATCTCAGGTGGTTTTGATTTATCTCGAACATCCCCAACACTACCGCGCTTTACTAGAGCACGATAATAGAGACCTTGCTGACCAGATGCATTTCTAATTGACCAAAGAGCTAATCGATTACCATCTTTAAATTGAGTAGTTAAACCAAACCCCCGAGAGATAAAACTCTCATCCATAATTAGGAATTCCTGGGTACTCTTCGGCACAAAGAGACTGAGTTTGGTTGGCTTATTCTTCGCAGCAAAAGAAGCATGAGCTTCTACTATCCAAGCGTCAGTTCTAACATCAGAAGTCAGTGGATAATTCAGTGCTAAAACTTTATAGAGAAATAGCCCAAGCCCAACCGCCATCAAGAGCCCACAAAGTATCTGAAGATGGTACTTTCTCAATGCTTAGGAACCTCCTTGCAATCTGGTTCACTTGTAAATGTTACCGCCGGATCTATAGTTGCAACACCTGCTAGGAAACTTCGACCCACTAACATCTGATACTCGAACTTACTTCGATCAACTAAATTAACATCTTCTTCCATATAAGTTGTCCCAGCACAGATTCCTAATCTAATAACAGCTCTTCGCTGATTTTTAGTTCCATGTCTTTTAATCATGGCAAATCGCTTAATCTCTCTCTCAAGCACAACTCGGTGACCATATCTATTTAGTAAGGTAAAGCGAACCCACTTCTGTTTCTCTTTATTAAATTCCTCAATATCACTTGCATTTAGAGAGGAGTAATCAGATCCAGTATCTAGCTTTGCGTGAATTACAGTGTCAGTAGGGTAAATCTTTACTTTCTCGGCCCAGCCAAGTACGATTTTAGTTTGAGCAAAAACATCTCCACTTGTAATCAACAAAAATGGAATTAAAGCCTTTATGATGAATGGCCTATTCATTCTAATTATCTCCATAATATCAGTGAGTTAAAACCGATTCGAAAACAGTATATTAATCTCTAAAATTTCACCATGCCAGAATACTCATAGTTTGATGATTGAAACTGATAATTAGTGTCTCTTTTCATAGATATTCACTAGCTTATGATCTTTTCCCTTGTCCTTAAGGCTTAGCAAGTGCTTAAAATAACTGCAATATGACAAGAACTCAGAAATATCGAAAGAAAAAACCAGGGTTGTCCCCAGGAAGCCTAGTCTTAGTTGGTGAACAAAAGGTCGACACAGTCAAAATAACACTCTTTGATTACGATCAGGAACACATTGAGGAAAAAATTGTTTCAAATGTCGAGGACTGTTTTAGTTATCGGAACAACAATAGAAATACCTGGATTAATGTTGATGGATTACATGACACTGAAGTTATAAGGAAATTAGGGGATTTATTTAGCATCCACCCTCTTTCTCAAGAAGATATTTTAGATACAGCCAACAGACCTAAGATCGATGACTTAGATCATTATATATTTGTTTCTCTTAAGATGTTGCAGCTAGATTCTAAGAGTAACAAACTTATTCAAGAACAGATCAGTATAATTTTTGGTGAAAGATTTGTAGTTTCGTTTCAAGAAGCGGAAGGGGATGTTTTTAATCCGATTCGTGAACGTCTTCGCCTAGGTAAAGGCAGAATGCGAAAAATGGGGGCTGACTATTTTGCTTACACTCTTATGGATTCAATTGTTGACAATTACTTTGTAATTATCGAAAGATTAGGAGAGCGAATTGAAGACCTCGACGAGGAGATCATTAATAAGTTATCTAAAAAAACACTTCCTCGCATCCATGATTTAAAAGGTCAGCTTATTCAAGTTCGAAAGGCTGTCTGGCCACTACGTGATATTGTGAGCAATCTAGATCGTACTGAATCTGAACTTATAAAAGATGGGACTTCTATTTTCTTAAAAGATCTTTATGACCATTCTGTACAAGTAATCGATACGGTTGAAACTTATCGTGATCTTACTAGTGGTCTCTTTGATATGTATCTTACCACTATAAATAACAGAACGAATGACATCATGAAGGTCTTGACCATGATGGCTACTATTTTCATTCCACTGACTTTTATAGTTGGTGTTTATGGCATGAATTTTCACTATTTACCTGAGCTTGATTGGCACTATGGCTATCATTTTGTCTGGGCTTTAATGATAGCAATTGCATTAGGAATTCTCGGTTTCTTTAGAAAGAAGGGTTGGATGTAGTGAGAGGTTATTTCAAAGCTGTTTGATAAATCTCCTCTGTATCTATTATTGATTCCTGATGATTAATGATGGGTCTTGGATAATCTTTTATAGATTTATCTATTTTATATAAGCTATGTATTGATTTTGTATCAATTTCATTTAATTCGGGTATCCATTTTTTTATATACTTGCACTCTGAATCGAACTTTTTCTGCTGAAGCCATGGATTAAAAATTCTAAAATATGGCTGTGCATCACATCCAGAGGAAGCTACCCATTGCCAATTGCCATTATTAACAGCAGGATCATAATCAACTAATTTTTGCGCAAAATATCTTTCACCCCAATGCCAATCAATTAATAAGTCTTTTATAAGAAATGAAGCTACAATCATCCTTACTCTATTATGCATAAAACCAGTATTATTGAGCTCTCTCATCCCAGCATCAACAATTGGAAAACCGGTCCTACCCTCACACCAATTACGAAACTGCCTTTTGTTATTGTTCCATCGAATATCATCATACTTCTTATTAAACGCTCCTTTAAATACATGAGGGAAATGAAAAGCTATTTGAGTAAAAAAATCTCTCCAATAAAGTTGATTGATCAAAGTATGACTTTCTGAGAAAGTTTTGGCGATGGCATAATAAGTCTCTCGTACAGAAAGAGTTCCAAACTTGTGGTGCGCTGAAAGGTGAGTGGTTAAATCTAAGGCTGGTATATTTCTATCTTGATCATAGTTATTAAATCGATCAATTTTACGAAGCAAGGCAAGTCCTTGTATTCGACCTCCACCAGTATCCTTATCAGAACCTTTAAATTTGATTAAATCAAAACTGTAGCAAGTTTGAATTGTTCGATCTGAAATATTATTAATTTCACTCTTATTAGGTTTTAAAACTGGAACTTTTTTTGCTGCTTTCATATACGGAGTATAAATTCTATATGGGGTCCTATCTGATTTCAGAACCGCAGCTGGATCATTAAGCAATGCATCATGGTAAGTTTTAAAAGCAACTCCCATTTTTCGACAGGAGGCATCTATTTTTTTATCTCTTTGAATTGAAAAGGGCGTGTAATCAGAATTGAGAAAAACAGCATCAAAGGTTATCTTTTTACAGATTGATTCAACGACTTTTTCAGGAGTGCCATAATAGAAATTCAGCTTCCCTCCTTTTGATTTGATGATCTCGGCTAATTCCTTAAGAGATTCTAATAAAAAACTAAAACCAAGATTACTGTGATAAGGATGTCTTTTAACCTGCCGAGGATCGAAAATAAAAGCTAAACTAACTTCAGCAGATAATCTTACTGCCGAAAGTAATCCTAAGTTATCGCAAATTCGCAAATCACGTCTAAAAATAAATAAGGATTTTGAGAATTTACAAGTCATGGCTCAAAGATTAACTGATTGTAGCAACTACCTCAATATTCCGCCCATGACCACCAACAATATCTCCAAAAAAATCTACCAAACCTTTACAGATTTCTTTTGGTCCGCCATACATTCTTTCGCTAAAGAAAGTTCTTGCAAGTATAACCTCATAGCCACATTGATATAATAGAGATCTAACATGACCAATTCCATAATTAAATGGATGATGGATTGAAAAAGTACTCCGCTCAATCTGCTTAACGTTATTTTTAAAATTGGCTAGACTGTCACACCAATTCCGAAATAAATTAGGAACTTCAATGATTATTACTCCACTTGGGCTAAGAAGCTTTCTGGCTGCAAGTAAGAACTCTCGAGGCTTAAGTAAATGCTCAAAAGAATGACTTAGATGAACCACATCAAATTTGCCATGAGGTTGCTGAACATATTCATCAATATCTGAACATAAAAGTGTAATTTTATGTTTTTCATACGCCATTTCACAAGCATACTTACTAACCTCAACCCCTTCTGCTTTCCATCCCTCCTCGGCTGCCAATGCAACAAATTCACCAGTCCCGGCTCCAATATCAAGCAAAGTACGGCCATTAGGAGCAAGTTTTCTTAATTTCTTAAGACGTGCCCGAAAATATCTCACTCTTAAGGGGACAACTTCCTCTTCATATCTCTCTTCTTTAGGTGGATACATTGAAAGAATCAAATCTTTGGAAATTCTAACATTTTGAGCACCAGGATAAGCAGTGCTATAGATCTCATTATATTCATTTTTTGTTGGCTGTGGGTTGAGCCATAAAAAATCACAAACTTTACATCTATGAAAAGTAAAGGGATCAACAAGGTTGAGAAAAAAAGAGACTTTTTCATCAATTAATGAATCTGGACTGTCGCAGATCGTACATCTCTCAATTTTTTTTGTCATGACTGTACAGCCTTAACTACGGAATATAACAAATTTTCAGTTTTATCTACCATGGCTTCAACAGAGAATTTCTTCAAAATTGATTGTCGCATTTTCGATTTTACATCTCTATCTCTACAAATATCCATACCGTACTCAACGGCCTTAGTTAACTCATCTAAACTTTCATCAACAGCTAACAATCTCTTATCTTCAATTATTAATGGGATATCAGAAACAGGCATCCCTACTGAAACGATTCCGCAAGACATTCCTTCAGCTATTACATTTGAAAAACCCTCTCCAGTAGTTGCCGGTAAAATATTTAAATCAAGGGAATTATATACTGCTACCATATCAGTTCTTAAACCCCCCCACCGTAAATGATCCTCTAGCTCTAATGATTTGGTAAGTTCCTGTAATTTTTTAAACTCGATTTCATCCCCTTGGCCAACACAAACAAATTTCAATTTATTATTTTTTGTGATTAGATATTTAGCCATCCTTAAAAACATATCATGGCACTTCGTCGGATCTATTCTAGCAATCATGCCTAAAAGGAGTTCATCATCCTTAATATTCCATTCTTTCCTTAATAAAATGCCAAGCTTTAAATCTGGCTTAAACATATCTGTTTCGATGCCATTATGGACTACTCTCATCTTAGATTTATCATAACCAAGATTCACATAAAATTCCTGACCTGAAAAAGAATTGGCAATCATTAATCTTGGAACATTTGAAAGTTTAGCCCCGAACTTTACACTAATTTTCTCAAGCCAATGGTGCTTATTAAAATCTAATTTAGAGTTACGCATACCCCAAACAATTGGAATCTTTCTAAACAGTGGCGAAAATAAAGAAACAACCGAAGAGGGCCCCATGAGATAGCTAAAGATGAGATCGGGGGACTCTCTTTTTATCGATTGAATTAACTTTATAAGAAAAAATGGATTCCATCTCCGCTTTTTCCCCAAAGAAATGCATCGCACTCCAGCTGCGGTAAGCTCCTCAAAGAATATTCCTCCATCATAATACACCAGCACAACCACTTCATGTTGACGCTTTCTTAATTCTCGAGCTAATAGGGAGAGCTGTCTCTCTGCTCCTCCTACCTTTAACGATCCTATCAAAAACGCAATCTTCATAACCTAAGCAAGTTTTTTAAAAACATATTCACAGCAGCCAAGAGATCTCTTAACTGTTTTAATGTTTTCTAGTTTAAAATTCCTAGCTTCGAAAAAGGAGGTAATTTTCTGTGGGGTAGATACTTCAAATGGATAACCCCCAACCCAATCAATGACATCATAAATCGGAGACATTCCTCTTTTCTTTTGATAATTAGTCCAGCGACTAAAACCCTTGCCAGTGACAAGATCATAAAACATCATTGGACCCCACATCCCTAATCCTGCAGGAATTAATATCATCCATTTTAACCAAGAGGGCAGTACGCAATAAAGTTTTTTTACAACCAACCAAAATTTACTAAGAAATCCCTGATCATTATAAATTGCGATATATACTTTTCCATCTTGCTTAACTAGCCCAAGCAAGTTTTCGATCGCCTGCCACATCTGACCAGTATGGTGCAGGACTCCCCAGGAATATACTATATCAAACTGCCCATGCTGTACCTTAAGTGATTCAAGATAACCAGGATCTAGCACAGATCCTTGCTCGATATGCCAACGATCCATATTCGCTTTAAACTTCTGAGCAATATTCTTTGAACAACTAACACTCTCCGGATCATAATCAAAAGATATAACCTTGGCCCCTAAGTTATTTGCCGACAAGGAAAAAAGTCCACTTCCACAACCAACATCAAGAAACGTTTTCCCTTCTAAAGACTCAGCTCCTAGCATCTTTTGTAAACTTTCTTTGGCTAAATCTATCCTCTCTTTATTAATTAGATCGGCATATTTCTGCCAATTTTTACCAAATTGAAACCTTTTTCCAGTACTGATTTCCTCCTGCCATGTTTCAGATGCCACAGTTTATTGCTCCTTTACATAATTATCATAGTATGAGTATCCCAGTGTGCTCTTTGTTTTTATAACCAACAATACATTAGAAAAAACCGTTGCTAAGCATGTGGCTATAGCTGCTCCAATAACTCCGAAATAGTAGATCAAAGGAACGTTTAGTATCATGTTAATAACCAATGCTTTTGCTAAGATGTTAAGTAGTAATTTTTGATTTCCACTCATCGTCAACATATAACTAACCGGACCAACAATCGAACTACTTAACTGACTAATCGCTAAAATTACTAGTACCCAATATCCTGAAGAAAACTCATCTCCAAACATATCAAGAATTAGGTTGCCACCTAAGATGATTACAATAAAAATTGGAACTGCTCCTATCATTACCCAATTTGTAACTCTTCGAACAAAATGAAATAATTCCTTTTTTGCATTTGAAGCAACTAATTCAGATATCAATGGTGCAGCTATTAAATATATTGCTTGGGCAGTAAAAGCGACAAATTGACTTATTCTATAGGCAATCGAATAAACACCTACTTCTTTGTTATCTTGGAAGATCCCGATCATTAAAATATCAAATTGATTAAGGGCAATATAAATCCCTGAAATCATCATTAACGAGCACCCTGTCTTAATCCACAGACTAGTCTCAAATATTGGAGAAACATTTTTAATCTCTTTGGGTAAGGATCTTTTTAGAATTAGCGAGGCCACAACCAATGAAATAGCTAAAGCTACAAGATGAATTAACAATACATTTTTAGCACTAAGGGTATCGCTATAATAAGTAAGAAAGAGAAATGCCAAAACAATTATCAGGATCGGTTTTAATATTGCTTCGGGAAAGCGAGAGGCAACCGTTCTCTTCAAAGAAGCTAACGTAGTTTGATTAAAACTTGCTAGAATCCAAACTGGCAAAAGCAGCACTGCTATAATCATCTCATTTTTAAATTCGACAGAAACAAAACCTGATAGAATTTGCATTAGAAAATAAACAAGTAGTGATAAAACAACCGATGAAATAATCACAACCTCAAAACCGCGATGTATTAAACCACGCAATCTTGAATAATCCTTTACAGCAGTATAAGCAGCTACAAATCTAAAGGCAGAGGCCTCGACACCTAATCCAGCAAAGATCACTAAAATGCTTATCCAAGATATGGCATACATGTATGAGCCAAACTCATGCACACCCATTGTTCTTGCTAAATAAAGATGTAGAAGGAATCCAACTAGAACACCTAAAATATTAATAACAAACCCACCTAAGCTCCCACGCACCAATGCTCTAGATGGATCTATTTGAAGGGATCTGTTCTGGCTAGTTTTTTCCATTATCTATAATGACACTAATCTTATAATGAGCTCCACTAAGATAAGTCAGGCTTACGATTCCTTGAAGAGCCTAAATGTGGTATTTGATCTAAAGTTAAGGACTAAAGAGGGTAATTATGGCTCAAAATTCAAATGGCTCAAATGAAGGATCTGTCATTATAGCCAAAGAAAACGCCATCGGCACTATTACTTTTTTTCACCCAAAGGGAAATTCGCTCCCTAGAGAACTCTTAACAAAATTAGCTCATTCAATTGATACTCTTAGTAAGGATCCTGAAGTTAAGGTGCTTATCCTTCAAAGCAAAGGGGACAAAATTTTCTGTGCTGGCGCCTCTTTTGATGAATTACTTGCTGCGGAGAGTATCGCTCAAAGCGAGAACTTCTTTAGTGGATTTGCAGAAGTCCTACTAGCTATGAACAATTGCTCAAAATTTATCATTGGACGCATACAAGGAAAAGCCATAGGAGGTGGAGTTGGAATCATTGCTGGATGCGATTATGTTTTAGCTCTTAATTCTGCGTCTGTAAGATTAAGTGAACTTTCAATTGGGTTTGGGCCTTTTATAATTGGTCCAGTAGTCGAAAAAAAGATTGGCCAAGCAAACTTTAAACATATGACAATTGATACAGAATGGAGAGACAGTGCCTGGTGTGTTTCTGCTGGTCTATTTTCAAATACGTATCCATCCGTAGATTTATTAGATCAAGCGATTCAAGATCTCTGTCAGAAACTAAGCACCCATAACCCAGAAGCAATATTGGCGCTAAAAAATATTTTCTGCGAAAATACCACTAGCTTACAAGAACTTTTATCAAAGCGCGTGAAGGAAACAGCCAAACTAGCACTAACTCCGTTTGTCAGAGAAAAGGTTAAATCATTTCAAAAATCGAGTTGATCATATTTTAAACATTGTATGGCTGATTTAAATAACAATAACGGTTGGACTGGAGGACAATACTCCTCTTATAGATTCCTTTTTGGGTGTTACATTGCCTCTTTGTTTTTCTCTCCTATTTTTTTAAATCATTTTGCAGATTCAGTATTTATTGACCCGGAGTTAAGCCATCTTCCTAAATCAATTAATCCATTTCTTTGGGATTACTCTTCAATTTTTCAAGGTACTCTTCTTTGCATCTTCACGATTTTTTCACTTTGCTTTGCCATCGGTCTATCTGACAAAATATGTGCCTTAGTTGTTTTTTTTGGATTAACTTCAATCAGTCCCTATTATTTACCCTATGAGCAGCTAAGCATCGATGCTCTGTATATCATATTATTAGTTCACATCTTTACTCCAATTAATCCTTGGGGCTGTTACTTGTCAAAAGATTCTAAACTTGATTACAAGTGGTCACTCTCTGACAAACTACATAATTGTGTCTGGATTTTATGTGCTCTGATATACCTATTAGACATATTCAGTTCCTTTTCCCTCGAGCTCTTTCTTGCGGATCCATCAATCAGTCTTGTTATAAATTTATTAGAGCTTTCGTATTTACTGAGCTTTTGGCACAAAAAACCCCGTATTTATACTTGGGTAGTCGCATTAATTATTACTCTTATAGGATTTGAGGCTCCTATGCTCTTTCTAGTTTTGCTTATGTTTTCTCCAAACTGGATACCTGGAAAAGTTGTATCGAAACAAGAGATCATCTTCTATGACGGAAACTGTGGCCTATGTCACAATTGGATTAAATTCATTCTTTCTGAAGATACTCGGGAATCGCCATTCTCCTTTTCTCCCCTATTCTCTGAGAGATTTAACAAACTAAACCTAGACCCATCAAAAATAGAGGATTCAATTCTTATTAGTGATTCTTCTTCAAATATCCTAACTAAATCTAGAGCTGTTATATATATTCTTTCATCTTTAGGTGGGTTTTGGAGAGCTCTTTCTTGGCTCCTTAATTTAATACCCTCAATAATACTCGACATTGGATATGATTTTACCGCCAAGATAAGACATCATCTTTTTCCAAAGACTGAAAGCTCTTGCCCTCTCGTTCCTGAACCTTTCAAATCAAGGTTTATAACCACTTAAAGCACTTTATGATTTTGAAAGACAAAAGTTTTCTTTTAATATTACTCATCGCGATAATTTTAAACTTTACTGGGTTATCAAAGCCTTTTTCCAGCAAGGGAGAACCTCGTGAAGCTCTAGTTGCTCAAGCTATGCTTAAAACAGGCAATTGGATCTTACCATCAAGATATGGTGATGAATTTGCTACTAAACCTCCTTTTGCTCATTGGATGATGGCTACTGCCTCATCCATAAATGGTCAAGTTACTGAGCTTACCTCTCGCCTTCCTTCTGTATTATTTTCACTTGCTGCTCTAATTGTTTTTTATCAATTTATTTTTAAAAACTACTCTGAAAAAACTGCATTACTATCCTCACTTATATTGATCTTTAGTGTTGAGTGGTTTAGATCTGCAAATGAAGCAAGGGTTGATATGATTCTCTCGGCAACCATGCTGATAGGTTTAATCTATTTATTTTACTGGTATCAGAGAAACCTAAAAGGATTTCCAGTTGTTTCAATTCTTGCTCTCAGTGCTGGATTTCTAACCAAAGGTCCTGTCGCCCTTGTTCTGCCTTTACTAATAATGATGATTTTTCTATTCCGAGAAGGGACAAAGTTTTCAAAAATAATTGTAGCTCTTTTAAAGTTTTCAATCCCAACAGTTGTAATCTCATCACTTTGGTATATCGCAGCCTATCTACAAGAAGGAGAGGCTTTTATTAATACAGTCCTACTTGAAAACCTAAAACGATTTGAGGGGACGATGGGGATCGGCGAAGATCCACATACTCATACAATTTGGTATCTTTATGGAACACTTCTTTTAGGATTTATTCCGACTACTTTTGTAATCTTATCTGATCTAAATAATCTAATAAAAAAATCTTTCGTTTCTGCAAAGGAATTTAACTTCCCAAAAATTAGGCAATTTTTATCCTCTCTAAGCTCCACTACGAAATTTCAATTAATTTCAATCTTATGCTTTCTAATATTCTTCTCTATTCCTTCAAGCAAGAGAAGCGTTTATCTATTACCAATATATCCATTTCTTTCATTCTTTCTTGCCAATTATATTTTGAATCTCTATCAGGCAAGACCTATCGTTTTTAAAAGAGCTGTCTCAACTATTTTTTTCATTATTTTATTTGCTACAATTCTTTTAACTACTCTTTGTTTAATCGATATTACATTAATACGATCTCTAATAACAAAAGAGCGTGCTTTTCTCGAAATTGCTTTCTATCAAAAAACTCTACAGTCGTTTTTTAGAGATATCTCTCTGATTACTTTGTTTCTCTGTATAGCACTAATCTCAACCTCTCTTTATGGGATAATATACTCATTGCAAAAAACAATTTCATATAAAAGACTGGCGACTATATCAGTAAACGGATTATTTTTGTTATTCTTTACCCTTCACTATGCGTTCCTTCCAGCACTGTCAAAAAGCCTTAGTCCTGTAAGTTTTGCTAAAGCAATAACCTCCTACTCCCCAAATCAAACAAATTTGTATAGTTATAATGCAAGATATTATAGTTTAGATTTCTATCTAAAAGGCAATTTGGATCTGATTTTAGATGAGCTTCCTGCTGAAAATATATACTTTGTAGTTGTTGAGCCTGAATTAAGAGCTAAATTCTTAGTGAATCATCAAAATACTTTCAAAGTTGAGGAAATTTTAACCTCTACTAACCCTATTGAGAGAACAAATAAGATTCTGTCAGTATATAAAGTCACTAGAATGAATGTTTCTACTAGCTAAATTCTCTAGTTATTTAAACTATTAACCCAACTATGTAGGTGAAATGATGAAATTTAAGGAATTTTAAATTTCATCGTGGTTAGTTTTATCAAACTGGTAGAATACCCATTAGAGATTAAGTTTAAATTTTATCAAAATTACTTAATGTGGATCTCTAATTGGCAGGTTACCTATGACAGATTTAGATCCGAAGATCCCTCCGCAGGCAACAGAATTACATGATCAGAAAAATATCAGCCTTTTTGACGATCTGATGTATTCAATTGGTAACTGGTATCCATCCACAGATTCTATTCTAAAAAGCAACGACCCTGATTTTTTAAAAGCATCTCTTACTTTCTCTCCGGATCTCGATAGAACTGCAGAAATACCAATGGAAGAGATCGGCTCAATGACATCACATATTCATAGAGCTGCATTTGCTCGTCTTTCTCAATTAGTTGAGGATGGCTTTACCGCTGAATTAGATAACAATGCGAATAACGAACTTGCTCCTACTGCAATTACCAGCAATAACGAAAAAGCCTCTTTAGGTAGGGAAGCGCTAGATGTTTTGATTGAAGCTGTCCCTGTTAAAGGCACCTCTTCACAGCGCTCTGATTTATGTTTGTTACTAAAAGGTCACCCTGAATACTCTGATCAAGTATTAACTATGCTTGAAGACCCCTATAGCAAAGTAAGAATTACAGCAGGTCTTGTTTTAGGAGGTATGATTAACAACAAAGGTGATGACCCAAATCAATTTCAGAAAGAGTTAGAAACAAAAATTGTTGAGTTCTCCTCTGCACTCGATCTTTCTAAACACCCCGAAAGAGCCGAAGCCGTTTGTTACGCACTAAAGGGATCCTCTTCAAAAGCAGCATTAGATGCTGTTACCTTTATTGCAGAAAATACACATTCTGGGACAGCCGAATACGTTGCAGCAAAGATAGCAAAATCTATGCAAAAACCTGGCATAATTGCAGCTTAAGACAATGAAAGACCCCGTTTACCGATCCTCAAAGGTCCCTTTACGAGGTCTTTTTAAGAATTTAACCTTTTTGAAAATTCAAATACTTTAACACCAACTGCACTTACTAGTTTTAATTTGCCAGCATCCTTAAGCATTCCCTCTTCGTCAAAAGCATCAAACGCTTGAGAAACTGTGACCTGATCAGGCAGAACAGTTACTTTAATGTTACCCAGGATTGATCTCAAACTACTAAGTCCTCTCACTCCTCCAAATCCACTAGGTGAGGCGCTTAGTAAACCAGCAACTTTGCCATCAAAAGCAGCTAATGCTTTTGCGTCTCCCGCCTGTCTTGATAACCAATCAATCGTATTTTTAAGTACTGCCGAGATAGAGCTATTATATTCTGGACTAGCAATAATTAATCCATGACTCTGCATAAACAGCTCTTTGAGTTTTTTAGCATTTTCTGGTAACCCATTTTTATCCTCGTCATCCTGATCATAGATCGGCATAGGATATTCTTTAAGATCGATATAGTTCACATCTGCACCTGCTTTACGTGCTGCTTCCGCAGCTATCTTTGCTAATAATTTATTGTAAGAACCCTCTCTCAGGCTTCCAGCCATAGCTATAATTTTTACAGTTGTCATTATTCCTCCAATAGCAACTTCATAAGATCAGATAAATTTAGCTGATCTAAAGATTGAATCTTTAAAATACAGCAAATACCCTATCACTTTAGGGGGGCACAAGGCCAATCAAGAAAATTGAAATTTTAGCAGAATTTAGAAAGGGTCTTAAAAAGCTTGGTTCGATCAACAGGTTTAGTTAAGTACTCATCCATGCCAACCTCAAGGCATCGGTCTTTATCAGTCTCTAGAGCATGTGCTGTTAGTGCAATAATTGGAATTCTAGAACCATCCTTCCCCTCTTTTGCTCTGATACGTTGAGTAGTCTCATATCCATCCATAATAGGCATTTGGCAGTCCATGAGGATTAGATCAAATTTATTCTTCTCTAAGGAATCCAAAGCCTCTTGTCCATTGTTCGCAACATTAACTTTGCAACCAAACTTCCCAAGCATGGCTCGAAATAGCTTACAATTTACAATGTTGTCTTCAACTAAAAGGATAAATAAATTTAATTCAGTTTTTCTTTGAATATCGTTATTCTCTTTTATCTTTATTGATGCAGCAGTTTCATCTTCAGCTAAGGATTTCATCGGAATAGAAAAGCTAAATCTACTACCTACTCCAAGGATACTTTTAACCCCTAACTGTCCTCCAAGCAGTGATACAAGCCGATTTGAAATTGAAAGCCCTAATCCTGTTCCACCATAAAGTCTAGTTGTGTATTCTTCAGCTTGAGTAAATGATTCAAATATTTTTTCAATCATATCTGATCTAATACCGATCCCAGTATCAGAAACAGCAAAAAAAACATCGAGCCTTTCATCTAAAGCTACTGTCCCCTCGATGTAACAAACTATAACTCCTTTTGGTGGCGTAAATTTAATAGAATTGCCGATTAAATTTACTAGAACCTGCCGAATTCGGTCTGAATCACCAACCAGGATATCAGGAAGATCCCCTTGAAAAAACGAAAAGATATCTACTTCCTTTTCTATTGCAGCAATTTTAAAAAGCTTAATAACTTCTTCTACTAATTCCCTAATAGAGAAAGATTCTCTGATAATCTGTACCTTTCCTGACTCTATTTTTGCAAAATCAAGAACATCATTGATAATAACTAACAAGCCAGAAGCTGCTGATTTTACCGATTGTAAATTTTCTCTCTGGTCATCATTAAGGTCAGTTCCCAAAACCAAATCAGTCATACCAATAATAGCAGTCATCGGCGTTCTTATTTCATGACTAGTAGCAGCTAAAAAACTACTCTTTGCTTCACTTGCTAGATTAGCTTTTTTTAAGGCATTATCTAACTCAAAATTTTTCTCTGTTAAAAGACCTGCCGCAATTTTAAGCTCTCTTTGAGCCTTAGTCCTAAGTTCTATCTCATAGAAAAGCTCATCATTTATTTCATCAGCATGACTTTTCTCCTCTTGTACAATGTTGAGAAGCTCTTGATTTTGTAAACCTAAAATAAGTGATTGCTCGATTGCTTTATGAGTTCGATTTCCTGATAGAATAAGGATTACCGCGTACAAACCCACAAGAAGGGCCATTCCAAAGGATAGGTGGTCACTCTGCATAATAAAGCATCCAGCAAGAGGTAGTAGAGCAGGCACAATATACAAGCTTGGCAGGTAGTGAATCGGTGAAAGAACCGCCACCGATCCGGCAGTCATTCCTCCAAGTATAAAAATAATAAAAGAAAGATATATTGGCTCATTTGGTGTAAAAAACAGATATCCGGCCACTCCCCACAAAACTCCGGAAGCAAAGACTCCAAAAGCAAATAACTTTGCCCAGCTTCTTTCCCTAGTCTGACCATCTCTTTTGTAGATAAATCCAAGATACCCTCTTAATACAGTTATCAAAGCAAGAGATGCAAACCAGCTAATCACAATTTCAGGAGTACTTCTGTGCCACTCAACAATTGCTAAAATAACTCCATTGATCAGACTTATTGCTAAGGAGAGACTTCCTTGGTCAAAGAGAAGATGAATCTTTTGTAGACCAAGATCGCTAGCGTATGGACGCATTGACGGTGTCACCGGTATAGATGATCGGTTTAATTTGGATAGCACGACGATTTACTTCCCACACTTCTTTAACCTTAGTAGTGTCGGAATATTTAGGGTATTTCTGAATCGAAAGGTGAATTAATTAACTGGTTCTAATAACTTAATAAAACTTTGAACTTCAATCTTTGCAGTCTCCATATCCTTTAAATGAGGGGTCTCTAAAATCATAGGAATATGGCTAATTGAGGGATGATTAACAAATTTTCGTAGACCCGCCCAACCTATTGATCCATCGCCAATATTTTCATGCCTATCTTTTTTTGAACTATGAGGAACTTTGCTGTCATTGACGTGGATCGCCCACACTTTATCAAAACCAAAGTTCGCCCCTATGGCAGCTATTACTTCTTCCAAATCTTGAACCAGATCATATCCACTTGCCCACATGTGTTGGGTATCAAGCGCAAATCCTACCCGCTCAGGCTTACCTGCCAAGCGATAAATCTCCGCTAGCTGCTCCATTTTAGAGCCAATTACTTTGCCACTTCCAGCAGCTACCTCAAGAAGCAATCTTGAATTATTCTTTGATTCATTTAGGATCCAATTAATTCCATCAGCTACCTGTGTAAATCCTACAGTTTCATCCTCTTGATCCTTTAAGCTACCAACATGAACTATGACACCATCTCCACCAATTCGAGCAGCAAGATCTAAATAATGGACCAATGATAGTTTTGATAATTGAAATTTCTGAGGATCGGGGTTTGCTAGATTGATTAAATATATCGCATGAAAAAAAACTCGTTGAACTTTGGAGATCTCACGTCTCTCTAAAAATTTATCCTCAAATCCCTTTGGATATGGTTTAGAATTCCATTTTTGTGGTGGCGAGGGGTGGAGTTGAATTGAGTTAACTCCCAATTCATCGCCATTAATCAGGGCATTTTCAATACCACCAGATGATGATACATGGCATCCAAAAAAACGGTTCATGTTAGTCTATGAGAGTTTACTAGCCTTAGAGAGTTTATTGGTAAATTGATGAAGCGACGAAGCAGTTAGCCATAGGCCCCAACTTTAGTCCCTCTAGTCAGCTAAAAAGCTCCTAGAGACTAAACTTGGGTGCCTAGGCAAATAACTGGGGATGGAGTAATTTACGCTAGATTAATT
>CAZFXN010000048.1:0-22395 GCA_964523015.1 uncultured Bdellovibrionales bacterium
CTCTTTTCTCAGTAACTTCCCGATAGGGTTCAACATGATTGATTTGCCTATACGTTATACGTATTCAAACTGACTATCGAAGTTATGGATAAGGCTGTAAGTAATGTATTACAATCATGCTCAACATTTTGTAAAATAGAATTTATAAAATGTTTTTATGATTATAACTAGCTATTAATACTATGGAAAATAGAAAGCTGGTCGAGGTTCTGACCAAAAGAATTGCAGAGAAATCACCTTTAATCCAAGTACTCATTGGCCCTCGCCAAGTCGGAAAACAACTGCTCTTAAAAAATCCCTCTCTGCTGGGGGGGGGTGTATCGCTCTGCAGATTATCCGACCCCATTAAAAAGCGATGTTTTGCTCGAATGGTGGAAAGAGGCAGAGCAAGACAAATCTCGCTTACTTGCTGTGGATGAAGTTCAAAAAATCTCAGACTGGAGCGAGACAATTAAATATCTTTGGGATCAATCAAAAGGGGTGAAGCTGATCGTAACAGGATCCTCTTCTCTCCTTATGGAAAAAGGTCTTAAAGAGACTTTGGCCTGACGTTTTGAATTAATTCGTGCTGAACATTGGAATTATTCAGAGGCCAAACAAATTTTTGATTTTTCATTAGAGGAGTTTATTGGTTATGGTTGCTACCCCGGAGCTATGCAATTCATTAAGGATCTACCTCGTTGGGGGAGCTACGTAAGGGACTCTATTGTTGAGCCAGCCATAGGCCGAGATCTCTTACAATTAAGTTCAATTGAAAATCCCGCCCTTTTACGGCAAGTTTTTGGCATAGCGGCTTCAGCACCTGCCCAGTTAATAAGCATTCAAAAACTACAAGGTGCTCTACAGGGAAGAGGCCATGTTCCTACGATTAGCCATTATCTGTCATTGCTAGGAGAGGCATTTCTGGTTACAGGGATCCAAAAATATAATTCAAAAATGTTAAGAGTAAAAAAGAGCATCCTAAAATTAATAGTTCACGATAATGGACTTTGTTGTGCCTTTGAAAGACCTCTAACAGTTAAACTAGATCGAGAAAAATTTGGACGATATTTTGAAAATGCAATTGGATCTAGATTTATCGAAGCTGGCTGGGAGACTTATTACTGGAAACATAAAGATCTTGAAGTGGATTTCGTCGTCATTGGACCAGAGAATCAAAAGTGGGCAATAGAAGTGAAATGCGGCAAAACGAGACAGTCTGAACTAAAAGGGGTGTTTGAATTCTGTAAGTTACATTCTGAATTTGAGCCATGCTTAATAAGCTTAGAGGAACAAAAAATTGAAGGAGCTTTAAGTCTTAATGCAGAAAAGATTCTTTCTCAGAGCAGGGGTTACTAAGCTTATAAATAATCTATAAGTGGCGACTACTTCCCTGACGCAGCAAGGATCTCTTTTACTTTACCGATCAGCAACTCTGGATCGGCTGGCTTTGCAAAGATATGCTCTACTTTGTGGTTTTTTAAACTCTCTCTAAGAGCTGTAATTTCCCGTCCAGAGACTACAAGGGCTGGAATACCCACTGATTCTGCCGCTTCACAAACCGCCTCACCCCCGCCTCCCGGCATATCTCCATCAGTAATGACTAGATCGGGCATATCCATTTTAATAATGCCGGAAGCTTCAATTCCATTTGTCGCTAAGATAACTTCTTTGGTAACCAGAGAAAGTAATCGCTTTGTGGATTCTAGGTAATCTAGATCATCATCAACCAGTAAGATTTTATAGTTTTGAAAATTAGGGACGGGAGGTTTTGCGGATCTATTTGTTGGCCTATTGACAGTTCTATTAGCGACCTCGGTACTAAGCAAAGATGATTTATCTTTAGTACGACTAAGACGTAATTCAAAAGTAGACCCGCGCCCCTCTTCAGAATTAGCAATGATAACTCCACCATTTAAATTGGCTAATATCTTACTAAGAGCTAAGCCAAGGCCAACTCCATCATTTCCATTTTTATCAAACCGGGTAAATGGGGTAAAAAGCTGAGAAACTTCTTCAGAGCCAAGACCTACCCCAGTATCAGTGATGATAATTGAGCAATCATCTGGATTCTCTGATTTAACACTGACTTTAATTTGCCCCTTTTTTGTATATTTTATTGCATTACTTAAAAGGTTGCTCACTATCCTTCTTAAGTGTTTAGCATCTACATTTACCTTAATTTTGTCAGTTGATTTTTCATAGATGAGTTTTAACTCTTTAATTTTAGCAGAGGCTTCAAAGCTTGCTACGGTGCGATCTAAAACTGAGTCAATATCAAGCACCTTGGGATTCGATCTTAGCTCACCGACATGGTACTGCGAATAAAACAGAAGGTCTTCAACGATATCGGCCATATGATCGCAGTTATCCATTGCCACCTCTAACATTCTATTCGTATCTGGAGCAGACTCTTCGAACTTTATTAAAGCAAGGATATTTTTAACATTATTAAGTGGTGTTCTAACATCGTGAGAGAGGTCAGCCACAAATCTTGTTTTCTGCTTTGCATCTATCTGTATCTTTTTTAATTCTCGGTGCAGATCTGAAACTTTGCTTTTTGTAGTTAGCTGTAAGGTAATAAAATTACCGATCGCCTGAGCAGATTGTATCTCAGCATTAGTTGGAACTTTGGTTTCATCGTAACCTAACCACAGGATCCCTCTAGCTCCTAGTTCATTCTTTTCACTAAATGGAAACAGGATTGAATACCGTAATCCAAATATTGAAAACTCACTAACTAAGCTTTCCTCATTATACCCGTCCCGTAAGCCAAAAGCTCCGGAATCAGTACTATCAATACTTGAAGCAACCTGTTTCATTCTAGATGTAAATCTATCTCCTGATATTCCGTTTCCTACAGTTGCCCAATCTGAGATCGGAGAGGATTTATAAGTAATTGCCGCTGAGCTACATCGAAATTTTGATCGAATAAAAGAAAGTAGCTCGACAAAAAAATCATCAAGAGAGAAATCATCTACCCGAACATCCTGTTTCAATACCTCTTTTGTCGTAGTTGACTCAGGTATCTCAACCTCAAGTGCAGAAACGCGAAATGATAATCCAAAAAGCTTATCTAAGACCTCACGACCAGAATCAGTATTTGCTTCCACTGTTTGAGGAAGTAGAGGATGAGGATCTCCCTGTGATAATGAGGTTACTCCCTCGTCAATTAAAGCTAGATCTTTTTTTAGAATATATAGTTGAGCAGCAAGTGCTAAAGTGCCAACCACTGCATAAAGTGGTGAGTTTAATAGGATAGAAGCAAACACTGAAAATAAAGAGAGAATGATAATCATCCGACCTCCTGAGATAAGATCTTATTCCCTAGTCTGCCGGTTAATCGTTCGACATGAAGAAGGAGAATTCTTGGATCTTCGTCCTTAGTAATAAAAGCATCAACTCCAAGACTCAGAGCCATAAGCTCCGTATCGAGATCAATATCAGAGGTAAGAGCTATAGTTGGAATCAATTTAGCTTCTTCATTAGATCTAAGTTTTTTAAGAAATGTAATTCCGTCCATCTCTGGCATATGAATATCGCAAATAATAGCGGAAAGAGCGGTGGCATCTTTTTTTATAAAATCTAAAGCATCTTTTGCACTCTCACACCAATGAAGTTGAAATCCTTTTGCAGTTAAAAACCGCTCTACTACCATAGCGAAAGTTTCGTTATCTTCAACAAGAAGGATACAGCGCGTTTCCAATGTCTTGCTATTCTGATTTTGCTGACTTCCTTCCTCTTTACTTAATTCCTCCTTCTTTAATTCACTACTCCTTAATTCACCACTCCAGCCAATACTAATGGTAGTCAACGCTCCAGGCAGAAACTTTACAACTGGAATTATACTTTGCAGATCTGAATCTTCAAAACTTATTGCTTTAGGATGATGGTGTAACTCTCTAAGATATCTTAAAAGTAATGGTGTAAGCTTTACGTTAATCTCTCCTTTTCCGACCTTTCCATCTTGTAATGTAAAATCATACTCAATCGATTCTGATCCGAATACAAGCCGAACCTCTTTATGTCCATATCCGATAACTTCCCGAACAAGTTTTTTTATAATCTGTTGCGAGATATCAATTTTGGAATTAGTAGCAGAAATCCCTGTTGAGGAATCCTTATTTGCTATCTGATCGTAAATTATTCGACTCTCCTTTATAGCTTTATGTATTAACACCCAAGGAGCCAAGTAGATCTCTAGCTTTCTTAAATTAAGCCCTAAAGAAAGTAGTCTTTTTGGATCTATACAAACAACTCCAACAATTCGGCCACTTTTCATAAATGGAATTGCTCCAGCCTGCTCAAAATCATTTAAGGTTATATTTTGTGGCAATCCTTTTAGGCTACACGGAGGAACACGTTCTAAAATTGGGAGATGTAAAGTTTCACTAACTTGATGAAGTAAGGCTGCTTCAGAGATGCCTAGTTTGATTGCTAGATTTTCAGTGATAACTCGCCAATCATTTAATTTGCTGATCTCTGCTTCCAGGATATTGAGCGGAGCAATGGAACAAAGTGCGGTAATAAGAGAACGAGGATCTCTAACAAACTTACCTTTTAACTTTTCATATATGCTTATTATCATAATTCTTTTAAAGAGATCTGAGTATTATCTTCCAGGCATATTCTCAGTTAAAATATTTAAAATCTGAAGGAACGGCGGAGTTAAAAAACATACTAGCAATCCGGCAAACGTACACAGAAGTGGCATGGTTGCCTTGACTGGCATCTCAGCAATCTCTCCCTCAATTGATTCTTGATAATATAGCTGTGTTGAGTCACTTAATTCTCTTAGTGGCATGATTAATACACCACCCTCTTTTTGGGCTACCGCTAAATGAAGAAAAGCATGCCTTACAGCACTACTATCAATTACAGTAGCAAGCTCTTTAAGGGCGCGTTCAAAACTTAATCCAGATTCAGTTAACTTTGAAGCTATTTTTAAAAGTGCAGTTACTGGATCATCTTTCTTTTTTATATCTTTATCCGTGTTAGCAGAGAGCACTGTATTAATAGCTGGTAAAATATCTAGCCCTGCTTGAACAGCCATAACGATCCGCTCCATTACCATTGGGAGGAAAAAGGTCAGTGAGTGAATATATCGATCTTTTCGGGATTTAAGTAGGTATTTTCTAAAAATCAAACCAGCACCAAGACCTAAAGAGACCATAAAAAAAGTAGTCCCAGTAGTTTTCACAGAACCGATAAGAGATGGTATTAAAAAGAGGGCTCCGCCAACTAACGGGGATAAGCTTAGGATTATTTCAAATTTTCTTCTCTCTTTAGGTTCAATAAGTCCAGCACGTGCTAGTTCATCATTAAAGATAAATCCTGAAATATTTTTCGTTTTCAGTTCGGACTTTTTTCGTTTTTGAGTCTTTGATTCACGTTCATTTAAAATTGGATCATTTATATCTAATTTTTCGTCTCGTAGATCTAAAAGAACATCATATGGGGAGCGCTTCCCCGCGGTAACAGATAACTTAATTCCAACCAATAATAGTATTGATAGAATAAGCATATTTACAAACGTTACTGTTATCATAAGTGTATCATAAGTGAGGCACTACATAGTCCTTGACGATATTTTTCTCATCCAGATCAGACCAAAAGCCAAGAGGGAGATCCCAGCTACTAAAATTTTATTTCCCAGAGGATGGTTCCAAGCATGACTAATCGCTTCAGGACTAGATAAATATTGAATAATACCAATAACGATGGCACAGGCAGCGATGCCTGTTGCGGCCATTTTTTGCATAGCAATTGCCGATTTTACCTTTCTTGAAAATGATTGCCTCTGCCGTGTTACTTTAGCTAATCGCTGCAGGCACTCTCCTAATGAGGATCCCTCTCTTCGAGCTAATATCATGGCAACCCGAAACAGTTCTAGATCAGGATAATTAATAGTAATCGCAAAAAGATTAAGGCTTTTATCCTCCCCTACTCCGCGCTCTATATTATTTCGAAATAAAGAAACCTCTTTCCACATAAAAGAATCCGTAGGAAAAAGATTTACTGCTTGACTCATCGCAAAGATCGGATCAGCTCCTGTCTTTATCGATGAGGCTAATGACAAAAGTAAGGCCGAATAATCTAATTCAAATCCCTTTCTTCGCTTTGATATATTTCCTTTAATCCAAGAAACTTCAAAGAAGATCAGTAATGGAGCAAGAATAAGTAATGACAACCGGTTTGTAATTGTTGCTAAAAGTAATGTCAAAGAGATCCAGAGGCAGATCCTAAGTAAAAGATGGGATCTGCCACGTCTACTGATTCCTGCGTAAGTAAGAGCTCTATTAAACGATGCCCAGGGTCCCTCCTCAGAAAGACTCCAGACTAAGGAATCGATCTCTATACCTTTGGTATTCTCTTTTTCTTTAATTAAAAGAGTATTAACTCGGGCCATTTCAGATTGAGTAGAAAACATAACCTACTCCTCAGCTTCAATAACATCTGGAAGGTCACTCATCTTGACTCCAAAAGCCTCTAGTTGTTCACGATGAACACTGGCTCTGGTCGGCACCTTCCATGCTGCTCGGCCTCCAATAATTTGGTATCTAAAAATATCACGTTGTCTGATAATTCCCTCTGATACTGGACCGATCTCTTTTACTTCCATGATACGTCTCTTGCCGGTAGTTTTGCAGATATCTAAAAAAACTATCGCCTGAACTGATTTTGCAATCTGATCATATATTACATTACGAGCAACTCCCTTTTGAGCACGACCAAGAAACAATTCTAAACGAGAGATCGCTTCAGATGCGTTTCTAGCATGGATAGTGGAAAGCCCTGGATGACCTGACGCGCAGACATCGATAAATGCTTCAGCTGCTTCAGCATCACGCATTTCACCAAAGATAATTCTATTCATAGCCATACGCATTCCGGCGCGAATACATTCAGCCGGATTAACCCTACCTGCACCATCGGTGTTAGCATCTCGAGTATACATATACCGAACATGAGGATGCTCTAAAATAATTTCAGGGGTATCTTCGATTACCAAAATAGAATCTTGCTGTGGCATGCTAGATGCCAATGCTCTAACAAGAGTTGTTTTACCAGTACCCACCTCACCAACGATCAAAACTGTTTGACCAGAACGAACTAATCCTTGCAGATATTGAAACAGTTGAGCCGGTGCTAAATTAAATTTTACAAGATCATCTAAAGTTACTGTCGGAAATCTATTTAGACGAATTGTTAAGTAAGGCCCCGATTCGCATAAGCACTTATGAACCACATGAATACGAGCAAAGTTGCCGATCATACCATCTGCTATCGGCTTGGCTGTTGAGTAGGTCGAGCCAGCACGTTGTAATAACCGCTCAACAAATGCTTCGTAGGAGTCCTGATCAGGAAAAGCAATATCAGTAGAGAGATTTCGGCGCCCTTGCTGGACATCAATCTTGGTAAAATTTGTAACAATGATATCAGAGGTCTTAGAATCATCGACTAGCTCTTGCAGAATTCCAAATTCCTTCTGTCCACGCTCTAGCTGAGTTAGAACCTCATCTCTTTCAAAGCCAGAGAGATCAAAACCAAGTCTGGCTGCAACATTATCAATTAGGTCTTGAAGTTCAGAGCTTGATAAATCACTATTATCCTCAGATTTTTCTAAACTAATACCCTTTTGTACCTCTCTTAAGATATAAACTAGGGCAGGAGATAAATGTCTCACAGTTTTTTGATTGGCAACTTTGCCGCCAGGAAGTGCGACTAAAGGGGATGAGCCTGTTGTGGATAATTCTTCAAGGAGTTTTAGATCGACCCGCTTCATGATCTCTCCTTAAATTAATTAATTTTTTTCTCTTTATTTGCTACCAAGAAACCATCTGGAACCACCTCTGTAGCGATCCACTTGTTACCAGTTAGAGCATAGCTCGTTTTAGAGTCAGAACCTTTTACAGAGATATATCCAGTAATTGAACTATTTGAAGTTTGCACAACTCGACTCTTCCCCTTTAATTCATCAGAAGTGAAACTTTTATCTGTCCATTGTTCGCTATCAGATGCGCCACGCAATGCGAACGCTATTCTACCTAACGGAATAGCAGTATTAATTGATAAACATTGTTCCTGAGTTACTAACAGGGTCACTGTTTTTGGTACACTGGGGGCTGAATTAGCATTTACTGGTGAGATTGATCTCTCGGCTGAAAGTATCTTAACCCTTTCAGCAATTACTGATGTTTTCTCATTCTCAACTAATAAAACATCAACCACAGATCCAGACCCGGCCCATCCCTCAACTGCAGAGGTTGCATCTACTTTTACAGTAATTGCTCTCATCCCTTGTGGAATACTCTCTACAATCGGATTTGAGGATCCAATATCTAAACTTAAATTCTCAGCAAAGATTGGCAGGTTCGCAGGTAAAGGAGCGATCGTCATCGCCTCTAAATACGAGTCGACATCTGTTAAAGATCCCTGAGGTAACTGATGCCTAGGATAAGCAACCTGACGAAACTCTATATTTTTAACTTTCGTGCCGGTCGGTACATAATCTACCGGTACCGGCACTGAAATTGTATCAAATTCAGCCACTACTGCTGGCTTTGTTTCAACGGCCTGTACTTGAGTATCATCTTTTTTAGTTAGAAGAACAGCGACTACGATTGCTGTTACACACAACAGAAGCATATTCAATATGCCCCTATCATTGCGTCTTCTACGTTGCACTCTTGAGTTAGACCGTGTCGTCATATTTCACCGATTTGATACTAGTTTGATACGAGCTTCCTTGAATCTAGCTTCCGATGCTTAATCCAGAGATCCATACTCCAAGATTACTGAAGTAAGCACTTAGGCCAGTACCAAAAGCATTCATAGCAGTTACGACAATGCCAGCCAGAACAGCAGCACCTACAGCGTACTCAAGAAGACTAAGTCCTCTTTCATCTGTCTTTGTAATTCTACTGTTTATATTATTAATTACTTTACGCATAAGTTATCTCCTTTTTAAATTACATCGTTCTTAAGTAATATTTGCTTTTTTGAATAGCTCTTCACTATTATCGATCTCTTGTGCCAACTCTGATTCAGACACAGACTGATTAACCCCCTTAGCCACGAGCTTTTCAAAAATATCTTCTGCACAATCAAGTGTTGTTTTTTCTGCTATCTTCTCTGTCATTTCGGCTTTTTCAGCTTTTGCAGTCTTTTCGGCAGGTTTTTCATTTAACACTTTAGATGACGCGTGTTTTCTATCTTTAAATGGAATTAGCTTTGAGGTATCGAGTGCTTTCATTGGACTTGTCGTAGCTGTTTTAGCTCCAGGCACATGCACTAAGCGATTTTTAAACTTTGAGACAACCGCATCAAAAATTCCCCATTCTCTATGATCAGAAGGTGATCTCTCAGGAGATTCTCCACTAATTCCTAACTCTAGTGAGTTATTAGTTAGTGCCTTAACAAGTGACCGACCGCCCCTACTTAATAAGGTATCACCAGATCCTGGCCATCTCGAGGCTACTTTACAAAATGGAATCGGCCTTGATGCCCAATTAAGATCCGTTGATTTCGTTGCTACATTAATCTCTCTAACTAAAACATCTCTAGGAAGTCCATGCTTAGTTGAGGCATTTTCTAAATATATAATCTGCGCTGTTGGAGCGATAAATCCGCGAACAGTTCCTATCCGACTTACTGTTGAATAAAGACAAGCTGGATCATTTGTAACTAACATAACTACTTTATCTGCCACACGATAAAGAGTTTTTAACAAACTGCCCGCAACACTACCTACGTCAACAATTACAAGATCAAACTGAGCATCAAGAATCTCTAATATCGAAAGATAAACTCTCGCCTTTTCAGATCCGTAATCAACTGATTCATCATGAAGTGCAGCAGGAGACATGACAAAGAGCCCACCATCGTCACCCCAAATCGGTATCAAACATTGCTTAACGAACTCCTCAGTTACTGGTCTAGTTCTCTCAAGAAGTAAATCTAAGTTTTCATTAATAAAGGGACGACTTTGAAGAAAACGGCTTAAATCTTGTGTCTCTAAATCGAAATCAAGAATGGCAACTTTTTTACCTGCTAGGACTGCAGACTCTGCTAAGCCGGCGACCACTGAAGTTACGCCGAGTCCTCCCTTTGCCGAATCAACCACCACCAAGTGACCATTTTTACCTTTTTTAGGTCGCCGACAGAGAAGTATGATCTTTTTAAAGAAAGTTAGAGAATCAGTTTTATCAGTTACTATGTCATCAGCACCAAGACGGGCGAGATCTTCAATTGTAACTAGTGTTTCTTTATTATCAGGGATTCGTACAATAATTGGAGTGTCAGGTAGCAAGTTTCTTATCCTACCAATAGCACCTGGATCGGCTGTGAATAACTCTTCTCCAATTAAGCAAACATCAGGAGCGCCATGAAATTTTACTTCATCTGGAGAAAGTTGCTGAACTGATATGCGAGGTAATAAAGATAATTCAGGTTGACCAGATTCTTGAAAAGTGGAGACATCCTTAGCCAGACGGCTTCTTGATTCTGCGCTTACATCAACAACACTTAAACGCAACATTAAGCAATAATCTCCTAATTTTTGAAATAGCGTGATGAGAACACTAAGTTTTACATCACCGGGGCGTCTCTTTTATATCCAACTCTTCCATATCCAACTCTTCCCACTATGGTATCGCTGAAAAATAATAAAAGTTGCCTCTTTTTTTCGGTTAAGAAACAATGTCCCCGTATCATTTGTCCATTGGTAAATTAACAGCAAATGGGAATGCTAATCAAAAATTGAAATTTACTGAGAGAATTAGAATGGTTAGAAATTGAATTTTATCTATAAAAGGCTTTTTTCCTATGTTTAATTTAGTTAAAGCTGACTTAAGCATTCAACGATCTTTTCTGTTTTGGAGCTGGGATCTTGCCTATGAAGCAACTATTCAAATTGAGAAATCCCATTGCGGCACTATATTAGATGCACTTATTAAAAGTCTTATTGGAAAGAAGATCCTAAATGAGAAACAAAGTATCGATCTTAGTGGGCTTCCTAATTTGAATGACAACCATCCCGCGCAGTTATACTTCCTTCGTGCAAGTGGCCAGCTTCAAGTTGGTGATACCGAATTTGAAGCATTTAAAGTAAAGCTTGAATCTCCATTTCTAAAATTTAGTGGAGTTCATCATATCGTGCATGAAATAAAAGAGTTTGTTTCAGAGTTTATTCCATCATTTGTTAAGGTTAAAAACATCGGAAGAGCAATTCCATTAACAATCAATGAATTTTCATTTGGATTACAAAGTTATGAAAGTAAATACACTGTCTTTCTAGGATATAGTCCTGTCTCAAAAGATAGATTACTTATTAACTACCAAGAGGGGGCCTTAAAGATTGTAATTGAAGCAGACTCAATGAAGAAAAAAGATCAACTTCCGCTTTCTAAATTTGAAATTCTAGAAAATCTGAATAAAATTACTCAGGATCTTCTAAAATTTAATTTGATAGATGACCTAAAAGCTAGAGCGGCGAACGCCTAACTGTAACTCTGTAAGAAATTAAGATTAAAGATAATCAAGCATCGAGGTCGAGACTAGGACTAATATCAATCTCTGCTTTTGCTTTAAGGTCTTTAACTAAAGAAGCTAAAAGAAGTCTACCTAGTCGATCACTTTCCTGACTACGAGCTTCAGCTACTTTTTTAGATATTTCTTTAGAATCAGCTCCTTTAAGATCTTTTACTTGGAAAACATAGTGCTTTCCTCCTAGTGAATAGGCTCTTTTTGGAGCCTTACCCGGAGTGGTTGTATTAAAAAGATCAGCTTGCATTGAGGGATCATTAAAAGGAGCTGCGGCCTTTGCTCTAGTAATTTCTTTAAGCTCTTCTAGTTTTAACTTTAATGTCTTTGCGCCATCAGCTAATGTCTTATAGCCACCATCTTTTACTGCTGTAACTAAAGCCTGGGCAGCGTTTTGTGATAAGTTTTTAGACTCTAGGTCTTTCCAGACTTTCACAACTTGAGGTTTAATATTTTCTAAAGCTGGCACCTCGGCAGGTTGATACTCCTTAATTCCGACAAGGATTGTAAGGTCACCTAATTCAATCATCTGCTCTTTGATATCGGCACTAGAGATTAATTTAGCAGTCAATCCTTTAAGATTTTCTGGATCTTTATCAACCTCAAGAAGTTCTGAGGTAACCCGCGATACGATCGTTTTACTTAAAGCAAACTGATCTAACGGAAGATCTGATTTAAGCCAAGCATCATACAAATCATGTGCTGTAGCTGAAGCATAGGCAGGGGCCTGTTCCGCTCTTAATTTCTTTTCAATCTCATCTTTAACTTTGGCAAGATCTTTAACTTCAGGCTCTTTATATGAATCTACTTTAATAATCTCATATCCATAATCTGTACCGATAACCTCAGAGATGCCGCCATTTTTAAGATTAAATGCTGCAGCCACTACCTCTTTTGCTAAGACTGTATTGCCACGCTGGATAGATCCAAGATCTCCTCCAAGAGTTTTCGTTGCGTAATCTTCAGAATGAATCTGAACTAACTCTTCAAACGAACCCCCAGTAAGTGCTTTGTTTCGGATCTCTTCTGCTTTCTCTTTGAGTGCAGACATCTTTTCTGGTCCATCGCTTTTTCCGAAATTTAACTGGATATGGCGAGCTTGAACTTCCTCTGGTAATCGAAATTCATTTTGATGCTCAGAGTAATAGAATTCAACATCCTCTGATAATACTTCAACATCACCTAGATGATCTTTGGGATCAAACACGATATAGTGATACGCAATCGCAGGTTCAGTTTCATAATCTGTCGAGTTAGATTCATAAAATTCTTTTAGCTGATCATCTTTTGGATCAGCCACTTCATCTAAATACTCAGCGGAATCAAAGACTACATAATCTACAGTATAAGCGGTCTCTGCTTGAGCAAGAAATGATTCTGTCTCTCTCTTAGATGCAAAGGTAAGATCTTGGATTAAGTTTGAAAATTGCTCTGTTAATGCAGCACTATTTAATTGAGCTTCAAATTGAGCAGAGGTCATGCCTACTTGCTGAAGATAAGCACGATAAATCTTTTCATCATATCCATTTTGAAATAAGCCTGAGCCTAGAATCATTTTCTGCACGCCAACTTTACTAGCAACAAGGCCTGAAGCATTCGCAAAATCATTAACCAAAGTATCGGCAATTAGTCGATCTAGAATCTGCTGGTTGAGCTTTAGACTCCCGGCAAAGTTATCAAAATTTGCGCCAAAGACCTGACGATATCTTGCCTCCAATTCCTTTCGTTCTTGATAAAACTGATCAAAGCTAATTTCTTGATCGCCTATCTTAACAGCAAAGCTGTCCCTTTTAGGACCACCTAGGTTGATACCAAACCCGGTCATCACAAAGGCAACGATCACTACCATTAATATAAGTAGGAACGATTTTTTAAAGCCATGAAATACTTGAAGCATAATTATCTCTCAACATATTGAAAAATTTCTTCTAAATCACAGGTTCCTTCATAATAACGCCAAGGAATGCTTTCCTTTAACGATTCTAGAACCTGCTGACACAATAACACTAATTTTGGAGTGGTGATAAAACAGATTAACCCTTTGTTCTCATCGATCGTTTTTACAACGGCTAATCCATCATAAGATTCAAAGATCGCGTGTATCAATACAATCTGCGATCTAGGGACTTCGATTGCAAGCAAAACTGTTTCCTCATCTAAGGGAACCTTGCCAGAAATATGCACTCTAGGATCCTCCATCTTTTCTTTTCTTAAGTTCAGTCATAATTATATCGTTAGCAACCTTAGGGCTTAGATTGCCGCCTGATGCTTTCATAGCCTGACCGACAAAAAATCCAAATAATCTTTCATTTCCAGCAATATACGCTTTTAGCTGATCCTGATTCTCCTCGATAACTTTAATAGCAACTTTTCTAACCTCTTCAGGATCGGAGACCTGCTTTAATCCTTTGTCCTGTATGATCTTCTCAGGATTATTCCCAGTTTTAAACATCTCCTCAAAAACTAACTTGGCCATCTTGCCGCTAATTACCTCTGCATCGATCAGCTTGATAAGTGATCCTAGATCTTTGGCAGTTATCTTGTTCTGCTCAAAATCCATCCCTTCTTTATTTAGAAGTCCAAAAAGCTCAGAGGCGATCCAATTACAAACTGCTTTTGCATTGGAACTAACCTGAAATGCAGCCTCAAAATAATCGATGAACTTTCTTTCACTGGTTAAAATATTAGCGTCGTATTCGGAAAGACCGTAGGTGTCAATTAAAAGCTGCCGTGCAGTTTCAGGAAGAGTTGGCATCTTAGCCCGGACCTCTTCAATCCAACTATCCTGTATACTAAGGGGTGGCAGATCAGGGTCAGGAAAATATCTATACTCTGCGCTCTCTTCTTTGCTTCGCATGGTGTGAGTAGATCCAGAAGTACTATCAAAGAGGCGGGTTTCTTGAACTATCGTGCCTCCTCCTTTTATGACAGATATCTGCCTTGCAATTTCATACTCAAGAGCTTTTTCAACAAACTTAAAAGAGTTTATATTTTTAATCTCAGATCGTGTTCCAAACTTCGACTCTCCAACTGGTCTTACTGAGATATTTGCATCACATCGAAGACTGCCCTCCTCCATGTTACCATCACAGATCTCAAGATACCGTAGAATCTGCCTCATGGTTTTTAGGTACGCGGAGGCTTCTTGAGGGGAACGAATGTCAGGCTCACTAACTATCTCAAGAAGCGGAACGCCAGCTCTATTGAGATCGACTAGAGAGGTTCCGCTTCTTGAATCATGAATATTTTTTCCAGCGTCCTCTTCCATGTGGATTCTGGTGATTCCAATTGTGCGTACCTGGTCTTCGATTCGAACCTTAACATGCCCGCGTTTGCAGATTGGCTCTTCGTATTGTGAGATCTGATACCCCTTTGGAAGATCTGGGTAAAAATAATGCTTACGGGCAAATCGATTAAACTTTTTAATTTCACAGCTGGTTGCCAAACCGAGCATGATGGCGTAATCGATCATAGATTTATTGATGACTGGCAAAGCCCCAGGCAAACCAAGTGTTACTGGATCACATAGCTCATTAACACCCTTGCCAAACTCAGTACTTGAACCACAAAATGCTTTTGACTTTGTGTTCAACTGGGCGTGAATTTCTAAACCAATTACAGCTTCGTATTCCATACTAAATATCTCTTAATGAATAGGTGGTAGTTTACTTACCCATTCAGTAGCCATCTCAAAGGCTAATCCTGTCTTAAATAACGTTGCTTCATCGAAAGCTTTACCGATTAATTGCAATCCTACTGGTAATTCTTTTGAATCAAAACCACACGGAACGCTCATGCCAGGTAACCCGGCTAAATTAACTGGAATAGTGAATACATCACTTAAGTACATCTGAAGTGGATCGGATGATTTTTCACCGATCTTAAAAGCTGTGCTTGGTGATGTTGGACAGGCAATCACATCGCAATCATTTGAAAATACGTTGTGAAAATCCTGAGCGATTAAGGTTCTTACTTTCTGGGCTTTTAAATAATAAGCATCGTAATATCCACTTGAGAGAACGTAAGTTCCGATCATGATCCTTCTTTTAACTTCGTCACCGAAACCTTCAGATCGGGTGCGACAGTAAAGATCCATGAGATCAGTTGCGTTTTCTGCTCTGTGACCGTATCGAATTCCATCATAGCGAGCTAAGTTTGATGAGGCTTCTGCGGGTGCGATAATATAGTAGGCGGCTAAAGCATAATCAGTATGCGGTAAGCTTATTGGCACTAACTTTGCCCCGAGTTTTTCTAGAACTTTTAAAGCTTGATCGATGACTTCTCTAACTTCTGGATTGAGTCCATCAATAAAATATTCTTTAGGGATACCAACTCTTAATCCCTTTAGTGCTGACGGATCTTTTTTTGTTTCATTGCAGATAGCTTCAAAATTTGGGACTGGAATATCAACGGAAGTTGAGTCCTTTTCATCCTTGCCAGAGATAATTTGAGTCAGTATTGCAGCATCAGTTACGTTGGTAGCAAAACATCCAACCTGATCTAGGGAGGAGGCGTAAGCGATAACACCGTAGCGACTGACACGCCCATAAGTTGGTTTTATGCCGACGATACCTGAGAGGGAGGCAGGTTGGCGAATAGATCCTCCGGTATCTGTGCCGAGAGCAACTGGCGTAATTCGAGCAGCGACGGCTGCGGCAGATCCACCGCTCGATCCGCCTGGAACGCATTCAGTATTCCAAGGATTTTTTACTGGGCCAAAATAAGAAGTTTCATTGGAGGAGCCCATTGCGAATTCATCAAGATTTGTTTTTCCAATAATTAGGGCGCCAGCCTTACGAAGCTTAGTGACAACAGTCGCATCATACGGGGCAACAAAGTTCTCCAAAATCCGACTCCCACACGTTGCCCTCACCCCTTTCACCAGCACAATGTCCTTGACTCCTACTGGCACCACGAAGTCTCTGAGACTTTTTTTATCATCTTTATCATCTTCAGGATCACAGAGGGTCACAAATGCATTTAAATCCTTGTAACGATTAGCTTTTGCAATAGCTTCATTAAAAAGATCTTGAGAGGCAAATTCCCCTTTTCCAAGGCCTGCCCTTAATTCAGTAACATTTTTTAATAATAACTCAGACATAGAGAGAATAATTCAAAACTAGTTATCGACATTATGGTCTTTAATGATAGGCACTCTAAAAAATTGACCGTTTGTATCAGGTGCATTTTGTAGGAAATCTTCTACCGGCATTGATTTGGAGACTACATCTTCACGATAAATATTTTTGTCGCCATGAATATGGGTCAAAGGTTGAATTTCTGAAACATCTACGGACTCCAACTTATTGATGTACTCCATGATGCAGCTTAGATCTTTTGAATATTTTTCTGCATCCGATTCATTAAGGGAGAGTCTAGCCAACATCCCGATTTTTTTAATTTTGTCCTTAGAAATCACTTAACTAATCTTCTTATAAAATTAAGTTCACTTTTCGCTGAGATACTATATTATAACGCGCTGACTGAAAACCTTGTCGTTGGACTAGACTAAGACAAACCTTAAGGCTATAACATTGTTCTATATGAAAAATCTCGAAGTCTCTGAGACTATACGAAAAATGGGTCATGAGATAAAAACGCCACTATCTGTAATAGTAAATGATCTCACTTACTTAAAATCGATTTTACCAGAGGGCGAATGTGAAAGGGCAATAAGAAACGCTCAAGAAATTAAGGACATTATCAATCGTTACGTGGAAAAATCTAAATTAGATGGCTCATCCTAAATGAAAACCTCATCGCAAATAAACATACTCGCTGTTGATGATGATGAAGATGGGGTTCTGAGCCTTGTTCGGACTCTTAAGCTCTCTCTTCCCAGTTACTCTTTTTCTGCATGCACTAATGAAAGTAAAGCACTTCAACTTGCATCAGGGCTCAAACCTGCCGTAGTTATTTTAGATTTATGCTTAGATGAAACAAGTGGGCCACAAACTGGATTTGATTTACTTCAAAAACTTTTATCTCTAGATTCTACAACCAGAATTATAGTTTTAACAGGGTACGGATCGGTTGAAGCAGGGGTTAAATGTCTTACTCTTGGAGCTTCAAACTTTCTTGACAAGCCGCCAGACATTCCCCATCTCTCAGCTCTAATCAAGGATGGTGTTGCACAAGCAAATCTAAGAAGATCTTATGCAGAACTTAGTACCAAACTTTCTGAGCCGATTCTTGATACTATCATTGGGCAAAGCGTTGCTGCTAATCAACTAAAAGATTCAATACGATATGCCGCTAGTAATAATCAATCTATTCTTATTACTGGAGAAACAGGTACTGGAAAGGGGCTTTGTGCTGTTGCTATTCACAAACTAAGCAACAAGCCTGCGAATAAGTATGTTCGATATCAACCAAACTTTGGCACTGCAGATCTTGTTAATAGTGACCTATTTGGCCATGTAAAAGGGGCTTTTACTGGAGCTGACGCAAACAGAGCAGGTCTTTTCGAAGAGGCGAAAGGAGGCACTCTGTTTCTTGATGAAATAGATGAACTGCCTATGGAAACCCAAGTTAGCTTACTCGGCATTTTGCAAGATAGGGTCTATCGACCTCTTGGGTCAAATAAAGAAATGGTGGCGGAGGTAAGACTAATAGCTGCTACCAATCAAGAGATAGGTAAAATTTTATCAGAAAAGAAGATAAGACAAGATTTTTTTCACAGAATTGCACATTCAACTATTCACCTACCTTCTCTTAGAGAGAGATTAGAAGATATTAATAAGTTAGCAGAGCATTTCCTCTTGCGATTAAGAGAGAACGAAAAGGTCGCAGTTTTTGAAATTAGCAGAGACGCCATAAATAGGTTAAAAAGCCATAGGTGGCCCGGAAATATCCGTGAACTGCAAGCAGTGATAGAAGGTGGCGCATACAGAGCTCAGTTTGAAGGAAGAAGTTTAATTGAAGTTCAGGATATTCACATAGGTTTTCATGGTATTGAATCAAGTACTCCGATGAATTTTCACGAAAAGGTCAAGCACTATAAGCTCAAACTAATCAACGAAGCCCTTGATAGAAACAAAGGAAATCAGTTACGTGCAGCTCAGGACCTAGGCATCGATCGAGCCAATATGAGGAGATTCCTATCCTCAGAGACTTCGGGGTAAATTAACAGGAAACTATTTAAAAAATTCCTTGAATACATTGATGCAATGGCATTATGGAGGAGTTTTTACAGCAATGGGTCAACCGTTACGCATCGAATGTTCAGAAAAGATATTTTTCATTACAACAAGAACTGTTGAATCTAGGCTATGGTTTGTCAATGACAAGATCATTGAGCGATTAGTTCTTGCATATCTAGCTAAATATCAAAAAATGTATGGGGTAGCTATCTATGCCTTCTGCCTTATGGGAAATCATTATCATTTGATTGCAAAATTTCCAAATAAAAACAAAGCCAAGTTCATGCGATCTTTTAATGCTATCTTTGCAAAAGTTGTAAAAGAGAAAGTTCCTAACTTTCAGGGCAAATTATGGGCAAGAAGATATGCAGACCAAGTGCTCCCCAATAATGAGGACGTTGAGCATTGGTATCACTATTGTGCGCTAAACGCTGTTTTTGCAGGGTTATCCAAAACGAGTAGTGGTTATCCTTCATATAATTCTTTCAATGATTCCCTCACAAAGAGAATTCGCCGATACAAATTATTTCATAGATCAGAATATAATGAAGCAAAAAGATTTCGAAGCAATGTCATAAAAGAAGAGTTTGTCAACGAGTATGAACTTATTTTTAGCGCTCTACCAGGATATGAAAAACTATCTAATATTGAATATGAAAAAATTATCAGACTTAACAATGAGGCAGAGAGGAATGAGGCAATTGAGACTAGACTAAAGTCAGGAAAAAAATTCGGAAGCTTAACGCATCTCAATATGACAAGACAGGGGTCCAAGCCTAAAAACACTAAGCAAAGCGATCGATACTCATTCCGTCCGTTGGTTTTAACATTATGCAAGAAAACAAAAACTCAGTTTCTTAATTGGTATTTTGATTTGCTTAATCTCTACAAAGAAGTTTCGTCTTTATACTTAAAGGGGCACCAGAATCTCATATTCCCAACCGGCACTTACAAGCCCCCATTACTTTGTGCCTGAAATAGGGAAAAGTCCAAAAAATATTAAATTAGCATAAAGTGTCTCCTTAGAATTCTATCTAAAATTCAAAATTCTTCTACTATTACCGAATTTGGATCCTCCCTTTAGCCCTATTTCCATATTTTCAGTAGCACTCTCCACAAAAACACATCATAATTTGTTATTAAATCACGAAGTCTCTGAGAATATGATGATTAGGAATTTGGGGTTGGGAGGGGTGTGTCTGCTGGTCATTGGGCTTATGCTTTATAAGCCGCTTGACCTTTTGCCCATGATGATTGACTCCACAAAAGTTTCTGGAGTCCTTTTTCTTTGCTATATCATTTTTTACTTCTTACGTTTTAGACACCATCCTCGACCACACAGAAATATTGTCAGCTTCCTAATCATCACGATTATTTCAATTCTAGTTTTTATTTTTGGCACCATCTGCACACTGAATGGTGTTTTCGACAGCTCCCCATTACAAAAACACACTGAAACAATCCTTCACCTCTATTCGAATCACGGAAGATCCAAGATCTACTATATAGAAATTCCCTCCTGGAGATATCCAAACCAAAGAGAAACACTTCAGGTTCCGGCAGAGGAATTTGAAAAAATTATCCCTACCCAAACAAAAATTCATTTTTCAACAAGGTCTGGGTTTTTTAACTACGTCTGGATCGATAACTACACACTTGAATTTTAACTTCATATCTTAAAGTTTGCTGTTTGATACGGATGAATGCATCTCTAAAATTACAGCTTCCTCAATCTCAGCTTGTGCTATGAAAATTTCACCACTTAAGTCATCAAAAAACTTAACCCCTTCGGCATGAAGGAAAAACCCCCTTTGAGTTTCAAAAAGATCCCCTTTAAAAACATCACTTAACTTCCTCTTAGACCCGTATAATAAATCTCCAACAAGAGGATAGCCCAAAAATCCCATATGAGCCCTTACTTGATGACGGCGCGCCACATGAATTTTAAGATTAACTAACGAAACATCTCTCTCTTTATCATAACTAACAACGTTAACTTCAGACTTAGCTTCCAAAGCTCTGGCATCCTTCCCGGGTTTACTCTTATAAATCTTAACCTTTTTTGCTCTACGATAAGGTGTGCCAATAAAAGTTTCTAATTCACAACCTTCTTTAACTTGCCCCTCAACAAGAGCCAGATAACTTTTCTCTATTTTACCACTAAGTAAGATCTCTCTACCTCTAAGCCAAGCTTTACGGTTTTTGGCAGCAATCAACACTCCGCTAGTTTCATAATCTAATCGGTTTAATAATCCTCCATCTTCAACTTTGTCAGAGTAAGAGATGGCATCTCCATCTCGCTCAATCAAAAGATCCGCAACAGAAGCTTTTAAAAGTTCATCTTTATTTTTAATTTTTACTGAATGAATTTGTGACGATTTATTAATCGCAAGATAATTTTTATTTTCTGAGATAATTTTTAATATAGCTCTATCCATGGATGGTTAATAATACTGAGGGTTAATGATATATAACATCCCCTCTCTTTTCGCTCTTCAACACAAGTTGAAACGCAACCTCCAAATCTTTAATCAACTCTACTCTATTTCGTTCTATATCTGCTCTTAATTCCTGTATCTGCTTTTCGTACTCTGCCTTGTTCCAAGTTCCCTGATTTTTCCCCTCTCGTCTATATTTATCCCGAATCTTATCTCTTAATAGAACGCTATCAAAAAATAGATCTATCAACCTTGAGCGTTCAGCAAAGAGATCCTCTAAATCAGAAAGCATCTCTAGTTTTAGATCCTTCTTTTGACTAATTGAAACAAGACGATTTAAAGATCCTAGATTGTGTGCTTTTACTCTCTCTATTGTTTTTTTTGCAGAGGAAGGATGTCCCAGATAAAAACAGGATCCCAATGCCCTAAGCGCAGCATCGTGATTTTCGCTTAGCAGCAATCCATCAATCTGCTTAAGTAATTTTACACGTTTAGATAGTTGCCACTGCTCTCGCACCAACTGCGGATTAAAAGAGAACTGCCGATTAGAAAACACGGGAAAACAGGCTCTTATAAATATAACTATAAGATATCCCGCTAAGAAAAATCCTAGCGCCCCAAATATTATCGAACCTAAAATTGTACTCATTTATTAAGAAACCAAGTAGCCAACTAAAGTCATCTTATCTATTGTACCACTATATTCCAAAAGGCCAAAAGGCAATTTCTATAAAGAACTTCTTAGATGACAGATGCATTTAAATACCCAAAGATCCGTTGGCCGGTCGATATCGACATTCAAAAGATAGATTCTGAAGAGGTCCTTATATTAAGAGATCCACTCGGTATCACTCCTATGCCGCTGATCCTCAAATCTGCAGTTGCTCCGGTTCTTGGTCTCTTTGATGGCAATAATTCGTACGAAAGTATTCTCGTAAAATTTAAACCACACGGCCTTAATGAAAAGATCCTTAATGAAATTATTTCAATCTTAGATTTAAATCTTTTTCTAGATACAACTAATTTTCAAATTCAATCAAAAAAACAAGTTGAACAATTCAAAGCTTCTTCAGTTAGAGAATCCTCCGTTTTAGGCCCAACATGGAATCATAAAAAGGATGCTTTTAACTTAGAGATTGATCGCCTCCTTGCCCAGCCTTCGACAACTGGCACACCCCTTGGTTCGCTTTGTGGGTTAATTTCTCCTCACATTGATTACAATCGTGGAGGAAATTCCTACGGTTTAACATATAAGCATCTAAGATCTCACCAACACTCTCTCTACATTGTTA
>CAZFXN010000049.1:0-13373 GCA_964523015.1 uncultured Bdellovibrionales bacterium
CCTTTTTCATATAGTCATTAACTAATGAAACTAACTTTTCTGAGCAGGGAAAGTTAGGAAATCCTTGAGCTAAGTTTATTGCATTATGTTCACTAGCCAAGGCATTCATGGCTGTGAATATATTAGTTCCCATGTTGGGGAATTTTGATCGGATAGTTGGTACTCCCATGTAGATCTAGAGAATATCGAACTAAGCTAAAAGGTCAAGAAATAGAATTAAAACATATCCCAAGGATATTTACCTTTATCTAAGATTGCATCAGCTAATTGTAAGTGCATCTCATCCTCATGTTTGACGATTCTTCTAAGGTTATTTCTAATTCGACGTTTTGCTTGTTGCACAAATAGGCGAGCAATCATTATCTGTTCTTTACAATCTTTCTCTGATTTCTCAGCTATCATCATACTTACACGAGATAGCACGCATAGGCCTACATAAAGATCTGTTGCTGAATCGGCCACTCTTTTTGTAATAAGCTGACTTCCAACGATATCTTTTCCGTATTTCTTAAGGACACCTTCAACAGAGTTTGAAAATTCAAGGGCCAGTTTAACAAATAGATCCGCTTCTTTTCTTAAGGTTGGGTTTATAAACTCTAACTTTGCATGACCTAAATTAGTTAGGTACGACATCTTTTTTGTGGCGTAGGTAGACAGAACACCAAATCCTTTAATCGGATCATTAAATATCTTACCAACACTTTGACCGATATCTTTAAGGTAAGCTCCGGCAAACTTCATTCCGGATAATCCAACATAGAGTCTTAGAATCTCATTGGTACCCTCAAATATCAGATTAATTCGAGAATCCCTTACTAAACGCTCATAAGGAAATTCCTTCATATACCCATTTCCTGCTGCGATCTGAAGAGCTTCATTAGCAGAATGCCACATACACTCACTGGCAAAGATCTTTGTCATTGCAGCTTCCACAGAGTAATCCTTAACTCCTGAATCCATAAGATGAGCAACCATGGCAACGGCACTCTCAGTAGCAAAGCAATCAACCGTCATCTGAGCAATTTTGTCTTTAACAAGAGCGAAATTTTTAATTGGAACATTAAATTGCTTTCTTTCTGAAGCTTGCTTAGTTGAAAGTGCTATACAACGGCGCATTCCACCAACGCACCCTCCACCAAGACCAGTACGACCATTGTTTAAGATTGCCATAGCAACCTTAAATCCTTGCCCCTCCTCTCCAAGTAGATTTTCAGCAGGTATTTTTACATTATTAAAATCAACAGTTGTTGTTATGGATGCCCTAATTCCCATCTTGTCCTCTTTAGGACCTACACTAATTCCATCCCAGTTGCGTTCAACAATAAAGGCTGAGATTTTTCCCTTTTCAGATTCAGTTCGAGCAAAAACAGTAAAAAATCCTGCAATTCCACCATTAGAGATCCACAACTTTGAACCATTAAGGGTCCAACTACCATCAGATTCTTTTTTAGCTTTAGTTTGAATCGAAGCTGCATCTGATCCTGCTCCTGGTTCAGTTAAACAAAACCCAGCGATCATCTCGCCGGTTGCTAGTAGTGGTAAATATTTTTTCTTCTGCTCATCGTTACCGTAAAGTAACAATCCTTTCATTCCAATTGAGCTATGAGCGCCGACTGTCACAGAGGTAGCTGCGTCAAAAAACCCTGTTTGAGCAAAAACACGAGCGTAGGCCATATTAGAAAGGCCGATACCGCCGTGATCTTCAGGTATAATTAATCCAAAGAGTCCTAACTCTTTAAGAGTTTCAATATATTCTGGTGGAAACGTCCCCTTCTCGTCATATTTACGATAGTTTTCCCATTCCCCAGACATAAATTTCTCAACTGATTCAAGGACCAGCTTTAATGTCTCAGCCTCTTCTTTCTTAATTTTTGGAAATGGAGAGAGATTATCTTCAAGTATATTTCCTAAAAACAGTGATTGGGCGAGAGATCCTTCTAAATCCATATTGAGAACCCTTATTGTGATATTCTTAAAAAGTAAGCACCAAACACTGCATTTTATGATACTGGCTTTAGATTAATGCGATTTAACAACTCTAACAATAATGAAATAAATCCAAACTATTAGGCATCATACTCATTAATTGAGCCATCTATCTCTAAATTACGAGATATTATTAGGTGACATTAATTGTACCTTGGGCTTACAGCACTTCCTTGCTAGGCTGTCGGCAGATCTATCTGTTTAACTTTAATAGCTATTTTGTGATTTTAATATGCGTCGATCTCAGATTCGCACTCTATTGAGAAGAGCTGCTGCTATTGGAACAATAGTTTTCCTTACTGCTGCCCCTCTTTGGGCTCAGTCTTTAGATACTCTGCAAAACACAACTGTTAAAGATAATGCTCCGACTATACGTGAGATCAAAATTGAAATTAGAGAGATCTTTGATGAAGATCAACTAGAGTGGTTTTATAGGACTGCAAACAGCCTAAAAATAAATACTCGAACGGAAGTCATTAAGCGAGAGCTTCTTTTTAAAGAGGGCGACAGTTATGATAGTTTTTCTATTAAGGAAAGTGAGCGCGTATTAAGATCTCTTAGATATATACATAAAGTTACTATTACTCCAAAGTTTGAGGGTGGCTTTGTTGATATCTTGGTGACGGTACAGGATACATGGACCCTGATCCCATACCTAAGTTACTCAGCTGGTAGTGGTAGCACTGATAACCAGGCCATAGGAATTACAGAGAGTAATTTAATGGGTTATGGAAAAAGAGCGGAGCTTCTATATCGCGATGAAAATGGACGTACCTCTCTTGAAGGAGTCTGGCAAGACGATCGGGTTTGGGATAGTAAAAATAAGCTTTTATTAGGATATTTTGATAGGTCTGATGGAAACAGATATATTACATCATTCGGGTTACCATATCGAAATCTTGAGTCAGCCCGTTCTTGGGGAATAGAGACTGACTCGGCAGACTCTGTTGGTAGACTTTTTGCTGGCGGTAACGAACGGTTTATCTTTGGTCAGGAAAAAGAGGATTACAGATTCTTTTACTCATTTGCTGACGTTAAGCCTGATGTCTTGATTCAACGGTATTCCTTCGGTTACGAAATTAATGATTACTCATTTAGAGAAGCAACTCTGGATGATTTTGAGAACACTAACATTGATCCAAATTCGGTTATTAACGATCCCTCACTTATTCCACTTAATCGAAAGTTTAGTTACCCATTCTTCTCCTACTCCCGCATCATACCTGATTTCATAACTCATAATTATGTTGATAAATTTGATCGAATTCAGGATTTTAATCTAGGTAATGTTTTTTCTACAAAAGTTGGCTATGCCCCAACAGCTTTAGGTTCTGATGAGGATGCTTTCCTTTTATCTTTCAATGATAGCGATGGCTTTAGAATCAGTCCACGGTCATTTTTTAGGGGTGAGCTTGGAGGAGCTGGTAGATATTCAAATAGTGACCTTGAGAATGGTCTGCTAAGGGGTGAAATAAAGTTTATTTATCTTTTGGGCCCAAGATACATAGGGGATCTATTTATAGGTAATCATACCTTTGTGGCCTCATCTGTACTCAATTATGGCTATAACTTAGACGGAGAACGAGAGTTTTACGGTGGGGCATCTACTGGGCTAAGAGGCTATGATTCAAGGACTTTTTATGGAGATAAGTCATTTTTCTTTAATATGGAAGAGCGCATCCATCTAGTCGATGATATAATAAAGCTAGTGAGTCTTGGAGGTGCTTTTTTTGTTGATGTTGGTGGGACAACTACCGATTCAGTAGGTAGTATCTTAACGGATGAGCTGTATGGAGACTTTGGCGTAGGGTTAAGGTTAGGCTTTCCGCGCTCAAGTGGAGCACGGGTGTTGCGGCTTGATTTTGCAGTTCCTTTTAGAGATGGTCCAGATGGAACTACGGGCTATGAAATCCGCCTGGTTGTCGAAGGTGGTCAACTTTTTGGTGCTATTCTTGAGAGTGAAAGATTTGGTGCTGATAACGTAAATGTATCAGCAGGATTTACTGAGTAACTTTATTTGAGCGTAATGAATAGGTTTTTAGCTGTTTTAATATTAGTCACATTACCCTTTACGGTACATGCCAAAGATTTATCTGACGGGTTACTCGTACTCAAAAGTGAAACTTGGAAACTTCTCAAAGAGCAAAGGAGTTTTTCATTAGACGAAAAGATTTCATTCACTCTGTATTATCGTGGTGATTATAAAAATGGCGAGCGAAAAGGTGGACGAGTTGCAGTTGGTTATCTAGCCCCACGTAAAAAGGCATTATTGAGTCCTGGTGCAGCTTTTAATTTAGGGGTCAATGCACCAGAAATAGAATTGTTTAAAGGCATACTCACGCGAAATAAACGCCCTGGATACAGCGTTGCTGCTTCACTACTCAATAATACCTTTCAAGTTAATTTTAATGATGAAAGAAACGTATATTCTGCAACGATAGACTTAAATCAACACAAATCTAACGGTAGATATCGGGCTGAGATAAAGAAAGTCCAACCTTTTATAAAGATTGATGGCGATGAGATTATCCCAACATTCCCAGCTGAAGCTGAAGATGACACAGGGGATTCACCATCTACCCTATCTGCTGAAGGCCAAATCTCTACATACACAATAGAAGTCAGTACAGTTACCGACCCGGAATTTGTTAATATTAAAGGGAGCTCTTCTCTTGCTAATTCTACGATCCTTAGCGTGATTAACACAGCTGAGACAATCTATAATAATCAAGCATCGATTACGTTTTCAGTTGTGAACCAGGTAGTGACAGATAGTACTGTTTTTACAACAAATGACCCGACAACTCTGCTTACTCAATTAACAAATTACGGCAATAATGTTGACACTTCTAGTCGAGACATAGGACACCTCTTTACTGGTAGAAATCTAACTGGGACAACTATCGGATTAGCCTTTCTTGGAGTTGTGTGCAAATCCCCAACTTTTAGTTATGGGCTAACTCAGATGAGAAATAATGAGTCATTAGCTGGACTTACCTTTGCACATGAAGTTGGTCATAATTTAGGTGCCTCACATGACTCATCAACAAATTCTCTAATGTCACCAACAATTAATCCGGCTTTAAATACGTTTTCAAGTTTTAGCTTAAATGAAATAAGTACCTATTTAAACCAGGGCTCAAATTCTCTTTGTGTCCTTTCTTCTGACAGTGGCTCAGGTTCCTCTAGCTACTCGATAGGCAAGATTAAGGTTAAAAAGTCAGGCGCCTTTAGAATTACAATTAATCAAAATTCGGACGATGTTACGAGTTGTACAGTGTCACTTTATGCTGGGGAAAATAATAGTAAGCTCAGTCAAAGCAACATTGATAGTAAGGGAGTTCTAATATCGGAAGTCAGCGGATCGTTAGGAAGTGTAGTATTAAAAACAACCTGCATGGCAAACAAATTGTCGAAAGATTCATCTGTTAAGTTTAGATTAAAGATTAGCTGCGATGATGGTGACACCTTTTCAGAGATTAAATCAAAAACTCTTTGGGGTGGTGGTAGTCAGGGTAAGAAATCATGGCTAAACACCCTTAAAAATGCCACTTTTACGACTATCCAGAAGTAATTTAGAGAAATCATCCAAGTATTATTTCACCAAATTTAGGGCAACAAAAAACCCCCGGGGGTTTCCACCAACGGGGGCTTTTTTTGCGAACACTCAAACGCGATTAGCGTCGTCGTGCTGATGTCTTTTTAGCAGGACTTGCTGTCTTGCTAGTAGTCATCTTTCGCGAAGTAGCTTTCTTCCGCTTGGAAGGTTTCTTCGTAGTGGTTTTCTTTTTTGCTACTTTTTTCACTGCCTTTTTCTTTGCTGCTTTTTTCTTTGCCATATTTTTCTCCAATTTTTGTATCAAAAGTTTTATTTAAAACTTCTGTAGTACAATTTGTTACAACAACTAATTCACGTACTATAACGTCACATTGCCATCATAAGTTAACACATGCAAGATATTATTTTGATGAGTGGTCCGGCGAATGTTATTCAAGAAATGTTCTAAATACTTTTGGATTCTGATTTTGGATTAAGTTGTGCCACCAAAAAGTGAGAGAGAAATACAGAGAAAGTGTTAGTCCAACTCCCTTTTCATGATGGATTTTTGAGTTTAGCTGTGCAAAATTGCGACACTATAAAAATCCAATTACACAACTATAATATATTAATATCACTAATAAATTTACTACTTCACAATTTGTTTTTTTGCATCTGCATGATCAATTTACTCTACATTTTACTCTACATTGTTTAACTAGAAGCGTTAATCGTTGATTGGCATTTCATCTTCAACAAGTGTCTGATAATTTACTCTACAAATGGACTTAAAATTACATTCAGAAAGATTAAAAATTGCTCTGCTAGAGTCAAAAAAATGTTTCAACTTTGACTTTTTTGGGGTCGGGTGTGTCATTTTTGATCATAATAATACCCTTCTCTCCTCTTCATTTACTGGGGAACGCACCGGGGAGCATGCTGAGGAAACTGCGATTAACAAAGCTATTGAGCAAGGAATTTCTTTAAAGGGGTCCTCCCTTTATTCAACTTTGGAGCCTTGTTCAGTCAGGCTTTCTGGTAAGTATCCATGCGCAAAACGAATTATAGATTCTGGAATTGAATCTGTTTATTTTGGCTGTTATGAGCCGAAAGATTTTGTAAAGTGTGAGGGAGTAAGTATTCTTAAGGAATCGGGCATAAGGATAGTTCACCTTTCTGAGTTAAATGAGGAATGTTTATTATCTATTCGGTATAATAGAGCAGTACCTAACAAGTAGGAGTTAAAGCTCTAAGGTCATTAACAAACTATCTTCAACTGGACCTTTATAGTATTCCTTTCTCTCGCCAACTTCTTTAAAACTGAATTTTCTGTATAAATTTATTGCTGCCTGATTGTTTTTTCTAACTTCTAGATGGAGAGTTTTTATCCCAATCCTTTTAAGTGATGTCAAAGTTTCGTTAATCAACAAAGTACCAACCCCCATATTTAAAAAAGCCTTACAAACTGCAATTTCAAGGAGTTCCGCTTCAGGGGGGTACGTTCTAACTATTGAAAATCCGACTAGCTTGTTTGACTGAAAAGCACAGTAGAGATCTGAGTTAGGAAGGTCCAATTCCAATCTTATCTGATCTTCTGTCCACGGATTAGGGTTAGATGCGACTTCGATCTCGTAAACTGAAGACAAAAAAATAGGCAGGGAATCCCTACCTATTTTTTTTATCACACACCCTGTTAAGTTAACTTTAGATGTGTTCAAGGCAAATCAAGCCTCTATTGTTTCTGCAATCGGTTATCCTAATGCAGCTTGAGCTTTAGTTGCGACTTCTCTAAAGGCAATTGGGTTATTTGCAGCTAACTCAGCCAATGATTTTCTATTTAGATCTATGGATGCTTTCTTTAAGCCAAGCATTAATCTGCTATAGCTTAGACCGTTTAGTCTGGCAGCAGCATTAATTCTAATAATCCAAAGGCCTCTAAAATCTCTCTTTTTAGCCCGTCTATCACGGTAAGCATACTTTAATGCTTTTTGAACGGATCGCTCAGCTAATTTAAAACAGCTACTTCGTCGACCACGAAATCCTTCAGCTCTTTTAAGAATACGAGCTCTACTTCGCCTTCTTACTACTCCTCTTTTAACTCTCATGACAGTTGTCCTTATTCACTTAAAAAATTATTACTCTTATATAACTTTGATAATTTATTATTGGGTCTTTACCGGACGTTTAACGCTTGTTGAGTATGGCATCACTGCGCGTACATGCACGATATCTTTATTATCTACACTTACAAGTTTACGTAACTTTCTAGTGTTTTTAGATCGCTTTTTACCAGTATTATGTCTTTTACCAGCTTGTCCACGTTTCACCCGCCCGCTGCCCATCACTTTGTAACGTTTAGCAGCTGCCTTTTTAGTCTTCATCTTCATAAAAAATACTCGTTCAATCGACAATAAAATTCTCTAAGGGCATCTCTGCCCCTCATCCAACTTTGATCCCTTGATAGAATCAAGGCGCCTAATAAAGGAATAGGTGCGCGAGTTTACACGCATTTAAGTTCCTTAACAAGGCGTGGACGAAATTACCCCCAATACGGATACTGGTAGGCGCGACAGGATTCGAACCAGTGACCTCTTGCCTGTCAAGCAAGCGCTCTAACCAACTGAGCTACGCGCCTATTAGACAACTAATAGGAGAGGCACTGAATTAACAAAAGTAGCTAACAGTGTCAATATGTTACCAAATCTTTGGTGCTTTAATGTACTTTTAAGGTACCAGGTTCTTTTTGAAGTTATAATTTATTGGTTATAATCAAAAGTAGTCTTGATCTAGTGAATTAACCCCCTAATATTACTGAGAACTTAAAAATTAGAAATTGCGAGCAATGAATACAAACCAGGCACCTAATATAATAGAAGAGCTAAAAACAGAGATCGGCAAGGTGATTGTCGGTCAGGACTATTTAATAGAGCGGTTAATGCTAGCACTATTATGCCGTGGCCACATCTTGCTTGAGGGTGTGCCTGGCTTAGCCAAAACCCGCACCCTCACCGCTCTTACTACATGTATTGATGCCAAGATGAATCGGATTCAGTTTACTCCAGATCTTTTACCATCAGATCTAATCGGCACAGAAGTTTACCGTCCACAGAGTGGGGAATTCGTTATTAGAAAGGGGCCTCTATTTACGAATCTACTTTTAGCAGATGAAATAAATCGAAGCCCGGCCAAAGTTCAGTCTGCCTTACTGCAAGCGATGCAGGAAAGAGAAGTTACAATTGGGGAAGAAACATTTTTATTACCTGAACCATTTCTTGTGCTGGCAACACAAAATCCAATTGAGCAGGAGGGAACTTACCAACTCCCTGAAGCTCAAATAGATCGCTTTATGCTTAAAGTGAGAGTCACCTACCCTTCATTTGAGGAGGAATTGGGCATTGTCAAAATGGTGGCTGATAATAATGAAAGTGAAAGAGATCCTTCTAAATTAAGGAAAGTACTTTCGATTGCCGATCTAAATGTCCTAAGAAATGATATGCAAAGTGTCTTTATAGATCCAAAAATAGACCAGTACATAGTTGCCCTTGTGCAAGCAAGTCGTCACGGAGAGAACTTTGGCCTTAAAGATATGATCGATTGGGGTGCTTCCCCGAGAGCTAGTATCGCTTTAAAACAAGGCGCTCGAGCCTTAGCATATGTTCGGGGCAAAGCATATGTCACTCCAGATGAAGTGAAAGATGTCTCTCTTGATGTCCTTCGTCACAGAATAATTCCAAGTTATGAGGCAGAAGCTCGCGGAGTCACAAGCGATGAAATTATTACAGTACTTCAAAAAAATATCACCGTACCTTAAGTGTACTATAAATATTGTGTCTTAAGTATTTTATAAAATATTTAACAAAGATTTGTAGTGATGATTAACGACTCCCTTATTACCGATCAATCAAGGCTTGAAGTAAAAAAACTTGAGCTAAGATCTCGTAGAAAGATCAATGCAGACATTATCGGTCAATATAGATCATCATTTAGAGGAAGCGGACTTTTGTTTTCAGACCTTCGACTTTACGAGCCTGGCGATGATATTAAAAACATTCACTGGAAGGTAACAGCTAAAACTGGCAAGCCATACGTAAAAACATTTGAAGAGGAACGACAGTTAAATGTTTTATTAGCGATCGATATCAGTAATTCAACGAATTTTGGAATCCCAAGAACTAACCATCAAAAGGCACTTGAATTTTCAGCTCTCATAACAACCCTAACCCAAAAGACTCAGGACAACTGTGGATTGTTACTGTTTGGTAACGATATCGTTGAATTTATAAAACCATCATCCAAGCGAACTCAATTTAGAAGGATTCTCTCAGCACTAATGACCCAAAGATCTCATGATCGAGGAACGAATCTTAATGGAGCAATCACTTACCTAAGGCAACATTTAAAAAGGTCTTCTGTTGTTTTTTTAATTTCAGATTTTTATGCAACAGACTACGCCGATTCCCTAAAAACACTCTCCGCTAAACACGATCTGATCGGAGTTTTATTGGCCGATCCTGATTATGAAAACTTGCCTAGAGTTGGACTTGTCGAATTTGAGGATGCCGAGGGCGCAGGTAAGATCTTATTAGATACCTCTAATGAACGAATTAGAACTGAGCTTAAGAAAACCTCAGAAACACGGCGAGCTGAGCTAAAGCGTATATTTAATGAGGCCAGCAGTGATCTGATTGAGATCAAAGATCATATATTAACTCCTTTAATTAATCTGATGGCTCAAAGAGCCAGGAGGCGTTAACTTTATGGAAGCCTCCCCTACTCCTTATGACATTGTTGGAATTCCGCTTTTTCCTTATATTCCAAATATTTGGTTATGGATATTTGTTGTAGCTATTGCTGTCGTCTTATTGTTTATCTTTAAAAAAATTCATCAAAAAAAAGAGGTTAAACTTTTTAACTCTGCATATGATGAAATCCTAACTGACTTATCACTTCTTTCGAATCTTACGGGTAAAGAGCCACGAGAATCCCTAAACAAAGCAAGCCTATTAGTTCGAAGGTTTTTAGAAACCCATGCAACCAAAATAAATGCTAACCTTTCAAACATAACTGGACTTAGCTTGCAGGAGATTAGTGAGATCGCTGAGCAAATAAGACAAAATGACCTTAAAACTCTTTTAACTACGCTCCTAACTGTTGAAGATCAGAGATTTAGTAGTAATATTTTACTGCAAGATGCTAAAAAATTAATCGAGGATCTTGAAAAGAACTTAAGAAAATTACGGATTGGCGCAATCGGATTATGACATTTTTTTTCCCATATGCCTTGCTTGCACCATTACTATTTGGGCTTCTTTATTTTATTAAGCGAAGCAAAAAAAGTGCTTTATCCTATCCAAGTATTCAAACACTAAAAAAAATTCGTCCGAGTTTTCGAACAATCTTACGCACACCAATTTTAGGTCTGCTTGCATCTGTGTTTATAGTAACCCTAAGTATTTCAGCTTCCCGTCCTCAGATTACTAAGATGGAGGAAACCCCCAGAGAAACTCGAGACCTTATGTTAGTAATTGATATATCAGGAAGTATGAAGGAGAGAGATTTCTCCTCTGGCTTTAGACAACTTGATAGATTGCAGGCGGTCAAGCTTGTGGTAGGTGAATTCATTGCCGCACGGACAGGTGACAGAATTGGTCTTTCTGTTTTTGGTACTCAAGCTTTCCTTCAATCTCCACTTACTACAGATCATACAATCCTAATTGAGCTTTTAAATTTACTACAGATCGGGATTGCTGGTGAAGGCACTGCAATTGGGGATGGATTAGGGGTCGCATTAAAAAGCTTAAAAGAGATCACAGCTGAATCTAAAGCTATTATTTTGTTAACCGATGGATCTAACAATTCTGGCCAAGTAAGTCCTATTCAAGCTGCTACGATTGCAAAAAAGTTAGGAATCAAAGTTCATACGGTTGGTATTGGTTCAAAAGACACAGCTAATCTGCGTGGAGTCTTCGGACAATCCTCTGACTACGATGAGAAAACTCTCCGTCAGATTGCCGAAACAACTGGCGGATTATTTTTTAATGCTAGCGACCTTAGCAGATTAAAAGAAGTTTATCGTGAGATCGATCAGTTAGAAAAAAGAGAGGATGAGCAACCAAATAGAATTATTGTCAAAGAGTTTTACCCAATATTTGCATTTTATGCGTTAATCTCTTCACTCCTATATCTATTATTAAGCCAAACAATTTTTTTAAAGATACCGTCATAGAGATTTAAATGATTCAATTCCTAGAACCAAATAAATCTCTCTATCTTTTATTCCTAGTACCAGTGTTGCTAGTACTTATTTGGTCATATCGAGTTCAGTCATTACGGCTCTCTACACTTCGACAACTAGTGCTCTCCAAAAACTCCTATATCATTAAAGGAGCATTAAAAGTTTTAATATTATTATTACTTATATTGACTCTACTCCGTCCCTATAACGGACTTCATGAAGTTACTGTGGGAAATAATGGTCGTGATAATGTGATCATTATGGATGTTAGTTTAAGCATGTTAGCTAAAGATATTTTACCATCAAGATTAGAAGTAGCTAAAAGAAAGATATTCGATCTAATTTCATTACTGAGAGAAAACTCTGCTGGTGATAGAATTGGAATTATCCTGTTTGCTGGTGAGGCCTATCTTTATTGCCCAGTAACTCAAGATTTTGCTACGGTGAGTGAGTTTGCAAAGAGTATCTCAACTGAATTAATTACCGCTCAAGGATCGGGTATCGGTCAGGCTCTTACTTTAGCTGGTTCGATTATAAAAAGATCTGAACTTAACTATCCTAGGTTATTTTTGTTTACTGATGGTGAGGATCCTGGGATTTCAAACAACGATACCACCAAGGATCTCCTCTCTCAAAAAATTAAGCCTTTAATAATTGGTTTTGGTAAAACTGAAGGTACCCCAATTGATATAGGAAGAGGTCAGTATCTTAAAGACAATTACGGCACCATTGTTATTAGTAAATTAAATGAGGGTGTTTTAAAGGAGATCGAAGAGAAAACTGATGGGAAATACACCCCTGTCAGTATCAACGACACAGATTTAAGATCCCTACTCTCATTTGATACAAATAATTCCTTTTTTACAAACAACAGTGAAACAGAGAGTAAGGTTACTGTCTATCATGAAGTTGGATCTTGGATAGCCTTAGGAATCTTAGTTCTAATCCTTGGCTTTTTCATTTTCGGAAAAAGCTCCTGGGTATTTGCGCTAATATTAATCTCACTCAGCTTTTCGGAAAAAAGTTTTGCTGAATCAATTGATACAATTTCTCCAACTTCTTCACCATCCTCTGCCTCAGCACCATCTTCCTTAACACTTAAGGAATCATATGATCTTTATAGTAATGGAGACTTTGAAGGCGCAAAAAAAGGATTTGAATCCCATTGGCTAAACGATCCGACCAATGCAGAATTAAATCAGGCTTTAGGCAGTGCTTACTATAAATTAGGAGAATATAAAAAAGCCACACACCTATTTAAACAAGCTTATGAGTTAAGCAAAACAGGGAAACAAAAGTTTGAGGCTTTATATAATCAAGGCAACTCTGAGCTAATGGCTAAAGAGTATGACAAAGCGATAAAATCATACGAAGATGCTCTTAATATTAAAAAAGATGATGAAAAGGCAAATTTTAACCTTGAACTAGCCAAAAAGCTATTAGAAGAAAAGGAAGAGAGAAAGAAAGAGAGAAAGGAAGAGAAAGAGGAAGAGAAAGAGGAAGAGAAGAAGAATAATAACAAGGAGACAGAGGAGAAAAAAAACGAGCAAAAGGACCAGAGCGACCAAAATAGCAGCGACCAAAATAACAGCGACGATCAGGATCCTCAAGATC
>CAZFXN010000049.1:13473-21715 GCA_964523015.1 uncultured Bdellovibrionales bacterium
AGCGACCAAAATAGCAGCGACCAAAATAACAGCGACGATCAGGATCCTCAAGATCAACCCGATCAGAATCAAGACGGACAACCTGACCAAAAAGAGGATGAGAACAAAGATAAAGAATCGGACTCAACTGATGAATCTAAGCAAAACCAAGCAGAAGCTGGCAAAGATCAAGATGAACCGAAAGAAGCTAATGGGAGTGAAACCCAAGACTCCGATATTAAAGAGGGTAAAACTATGGATCAAATAGAAGCAGAGCAGTGGTTGCAATCATTGCCAAGTGCTCCCATTTTACTGCAAAAAAAGAGTTCTAGAAACAGGCCAAAGAATGGACAGACATGGTAAATCTTTTAAAAAAAATATTCTTTTCTCTACTTATAGCAGGTTCACTTATTCAAGATGTGAGCTTAACCTATGCAGAAGATGTCTCTCTATCACTTGATATCTCTCCAAGGTCAGGCACCCTTGATGATACATTTATGTTTTCTGTCATAATTGATGGTGCAGCCGAATCTGAATACCCGATCTTAAATGGCGGAGAGGAATTTGAGGTCGATCTAATCGGCCCTGAAAGCAGCATTCAAGTTGTCAATGGAGTTATATCAAGAAAGTTAATCTACCGTTATCGCCTAACTCCTACTAAGATTGGAACGTTTAAAACACCAAGTGTTACCTTACCTGTTTTAGGTAATAAGATAAAAGCTGATGGCATATCAGTCTTAGTTTCTAAATTAATGGCTATTGATCCTAATGAACAAGACGAACTATTTGCAAAACAATCACTAAATAAAGAAAGTGTCTACGTAGGAGAGCAGATTATAAATTCACTTATGGCATTCTCTAAACCTTTGCCAGTTGAGTTTAATGTTGATTCTTTTGCTTACGATGGATTTTGGACTCAGGAGTTAGGAAAGATTGAAAAGGGTGAAACCTACATAAGAAATGAAAAGTATACGACTGTCCGGGTTAGAAAAGCTCTTTTTCCGCTTCGTAGTGGCACGTTCACTATACCAGAGAGAAAAGTTAAGCTTAAAGTACGGGATAAGAAAAGATCATCAAGAAGCCCATTTGATATGTTTGGATTTGATGATCCGTTTTTTCAACAGGCTTTTGGTGGAGGTATCGTTGAAAAAACATTTAGAAGTAATGAAATAACTCTTAAGGTCCTGCCATTACCTAAAGCACCGAAGAAGCTTGTAGAGGAGACACTAGACATCTCTCCAACTATTGTCGGGGCAACTAGCCTTTCAATAGAAGCTAATGATTACGGAATAAAGTATGGAGAAAATAAAACCGTACAAGTAACGATACGAAGTGAAGGAAATATTAATCCGATTACTTCTTTGAATATGTTAAATTCTCAAAAAGTAAAGGTTTATGAAGAATCCCCTCAAACAAATCAGTATGAAGTAGCTGGAAAGTTAGTAACGGAGAAGCTCTTTAAGTTATCTGTTGTCCCGCAATATGGTGGAAAAGTTAAGATTAAAACCCCTCATATCATGTTTTTTAATCCTGAGTCTAAAACTTATGAAGTTGCTAAGGATAGAGATATTGAGTTTGAAGTTACAGGTGGTCCGGTAGCACCTCCAGAAAAAGCCAAACTAGATAGTAAGACCCCAAAGACTGAGACTCCCCTAGTAAAACCATCTCCTAACTTTACTGACCAAATCACATACAGTGAAGAATCATTTATTCAGAGATTTTTTAGAAAGTATTCACTAAGCTTTATCTTTATAATAATTGCTTCAATTGCGATCCTATTTGCAGTAGCAAAACTTTTAAAGATCATTACCCAAAGAAAATCTAGTATCAATCTACTTAAGAAAAGAGTTAATGAAGCAACATCGATAGAGCAACTTGCCAAAAGTTATAGGGAGGTAGTCAAAAACATAGTCGGATTTGATGTACAAACCCTTAGTAGCGAGGAGCTAAAATCTATTATTAGACAGAGAGAGAGACAAGGAGAGGTCGCTCAGAATCTCACTTTTAGAATGCAATCAGTCTTAGATGAATTAGATGCTTATCAATTTAGTGGCAAGGAGATACTCCAACGAGATCTAGATAGATTAAAAGAGAAGATTTCTGAATTGGTAAGTTAATTAAAGTTTATTTAAATATACCTTAACTATTAGCTGCAAGCTTCCTATCTTTATTTTCCTCTGTCTTATTTTTTTCTGTCTTATTTTTCCCTTTCCTATTTTTCTCTGTCCTATTTTTTCCTTTCCTATTTTTTACAGAATCTTTTTTCTCTCGTTTCATTTTATTTTTCTCACTCAATTTTTTGCTGCCTTTTTCTTCGGCTTGCTCTCTATCACCGCCAGCTCGTCGTTTTTTAAAAACTAATTTAATATCAGATCCTTCAAAACCAAATTCACTGCGGAGTTGGTTTCTAATATACCTTTCATAACTGTAAAGTATGCCTTTTGGGTGATCTAAAAAGAGTACGAATTCAGGCGGGGCTACATTAGTTTGGGTAGCAAAGAGTAATTTTACAGAATCTCCTCGGTAAGCAGGTGCCGGCTTTTGACCAAAGGCACGCTCAAGAACCTTATTTACAGTGGCAGTTGGTATTCTACGACGCGCTTCGTGATAAACTTTTTTAGCTACATCTAAAACACTTGGACAACGCTGACCAGTTAATCCAGATATATAAACAATCGGAGCATACGGACAGAATTTAAGACTCTCTCTAACAGCCTTCTCAAAATCCTTTACTGTAGTGTTATCCTTTTCAACAAGATCCCATTTGTTAATTGCAATAATGAAACCACGACCTCGTTCATGTATAAGTCCTGCAATCTTAGTATCCTGCTCATTAATAAACTCTAATGCATCGATTAAAAGCACTGCTACGTCAGAGGTTGCTAGTGCTCTAAGAGTACGCATGTTACTAAATCTCTCAACAGTCTCATCATCGACATTAGCTTTTTTTCTAAGCCCAGCGGTATCGGTAATTACATAGTCCTGCCCTTCCCGCTTTAACTCTATATCGATACTGTCTCTAGTTGTCCCAGGAACACTAGAGACTACAAGTCTATCAGATCCCAAAATCTTATTGATTAAAGTAGATTTTCCAACATTGGGTTTGCCTACTATTGCTACACGAATCGGACGATTTGGATCCTCCTCAGCATCCTTATCCTCAACAGGACTTTCGGCTAATAATCCAATCTCTGAAATCTTCTCTCTAATTTTTGCAATAAGTTCTTTTACTCCAACGCCATGTGCCGCACTGACTGTGATAAGATCTGATATGCCAAAAGAGTAAAATTCAGCAGAACTTGTTTGGACAGCTGGACTTTCACACTTATTAACAACCCACAGGACTGGCTTATTGCTTCTTCTCAGAATATCAACTACGAGTGAATCTTGCGGATGAATTCCGTGAAGTCCATCAAAAAGACAAACGATCAGATCGGCCTCTGTGATTGCCAGCTCAGCTTGATACCGTACTGAGGAATAAAGCGCATCGTGTTCCTCTCCAAGCACACCACCTGTATCTACAATAGAGAATGGAAATCCAAATTTTGTAACTAGGCAGTAATTTCGGTCCCGAGTAACACCTGGAAAGTCATCAATAACAGCAGAACCTTTTCGTGCCATGACGTTAAAGAGTGAGGATTTTCCCACATTGGATCTACCTATAATTGCAACAACTGGGACTCTCTTCATGACACTCTCAAATTATATATTTAGTTTAGTATTTAAAATCCGTATTAATTAACTTCACTTGTTTCAATGTTCTTGCTCTCATCTTCTGATTCTAAAGCTTTTGCAGTCTTAGCTTCTGGCATAGCTTCTGTTTCAGGTGCCTTAACACCATCTTCAGGTGGGTTAACCTTTGCTAAGGCCTGTGATGCAGCTTCTTGCTGAGAAGCTTTTTTAGTAGGCCCTCTACCCCGACCAACTACTTCGCCATCTACTTCAACGATAGAGACAAATGTTGGAGCATGTTCAGGTCCCTCAACACATTCTAAGAGATAAATCGGAGCTTCACTTCCCACTGAGTGCAGAACTTCCTGCAATTCAGTTTTTGGATCTCTTGGGGTTACTGATGTTATCTGATCACCAAAAAGATGGCGTACAACATTAAACGCAGCTTCATAACCACTATCATGATAGACAGCTCCTATAAGCGCTTCTAACACGTCGGCTAAAATAGATGGCCGTTCGTGACCGCCGCTAGCAATTTCACCTCTACCAAGCCGTATATAGGCCCCTAAGTTTATTTTTTTTGCGGTGTCTGCAAGAGAAGCTGTATTTACAAGCGCAGCTCTCATCTTTGAAAGCTCTCCTTCTCGTGCTTCGGCATGTTGTTCAGAGAGGAGATGAGCAACACTTAGATCAAAAACAGCATCGCCTAAAAACTCAAGCCTTTCATAATCATTCTTTGTTCCATCTTGAGGTGCTGATCGGTGAGTGATCGCACGTTCAAGCCACTGTCGATCTTTAAAAGTATAGGCAATAGCCTCTTCAAGTTTAATATACTCTTCGGGACCAAGAGGACTGTGAGCCACCTCATGTTCACCATTTGTATGAGTAGTTGTTGCTATAGTTGAATTAACTTTCTTTGGCTCAACAGTCTTTTTAACATCCGGCTTTTTAACAATTCCAAAACGCATGAATGACACCTCTACACTTTCTTAATTAATTAATTAAAAAGGAGATGTAAGAATCGAAATATGTTTAGATATGGCCACTAGTTAAAAGTGAGATGGGAGTCTCTCTCTAGAAACGATTTATCAAATGATACTACCGATAAAATAGCCAGTGAAAATTTAATCGTTCCAGCTTAATTATCCGAAATATCAGCATATTAGATCTTAGATCCGCTAGGAGTTAGGATACGTTATTTAGCTCAACTAACCAACTAGGGGGAAGTTTTTAGCGACTAGGCCCACTAGGATGCTGGTAACTGTTTGTATCTACTATATTTAAGGAATGTCGTCTCTGTTGTGAGATACGACCTCCACCAAGGACCTCTTCATTTTTAAGATCATAAAAGACAGCGGCTTGTCCTGGTGAAACAGTTGACCATTCATCTAGAAATGAAACTTCAGCAACTCCATTATCTAAAACTTTTACCCGAACTCGCACACCGGCATGTCGGTGCCTAAGTTGAGCAATACACTCAAATTCTTGTATTTTATCTTTTGATAAAAATGACTCAGATGAAAATGACGGAGAGATCCAATTTAATTCTGTAACCAGAAAAGATTCTCGCTCTAAATCATTTTTTTTACCTACAACAACTAGGTTTTTCTCAGGATCTATTTCAAGGACAAATAAAGGCTCTTCACTACCGCCAATGCCTAGCCCCCTTCTTTGACCTACTGTAAAACGATGAATCCCCTCATGTTCACCAACAACTTTTTGATTAGTATCTACGATATGCCCTTTAGTTCCCTTGCCTATCTTTCCTTTTATAAAATCATCAACAGTGCCTGAAACAAAGCAGATATCCTGACTCTCTGGCTTGGCTGCCGTATTAAGACCAGCCTTTCTAGCAAGCTCACGGACTTCATCTTTTGTTAAATGCCCAACTGGAAAAATTGTTTGAGAGAGGTCTTTTTGACTAAGGCCATATAAAAAATAGCTCTGGTCTTTTTTGGAATCAGCACCTCTTGTCAGATGATATCCGAGATCATCTTTAGTTATCTGAGCATAGTGACCAGTCGCTACTGAATCACAACCGATACTGTAAGCTCTTTTTCTAAGCTCAAAAAATTTAACTTTACTATTACAATCAACACATGGATTTGGGGTCAATCCATTTTTATATTTATCTACAAAATTATTTATTACTCGCTCTTCAAATACCTTTTCAAAATCAAAAACATAGTAAGGAACCCCTATTCGTCCAGCGACTCTTCTTGCATCTGTAAAATCATCAGGAGAGCAACAAGTTGCACGGGTACAGGATCCTCCGTTATTCCTATAATCCCAAACCTGCATGGAAATTCCTAGGGCATCATATCCTTGATCTTTTAAGAGAAGTGCAGCAACTGAGGAATCTACCCCTCCACTCATTGCAACTGCTACTTTATGCTGGCTGTTACTATTATCCTGCATCACGGATTCTCCTGACTGCTTTGACTATTTTTTTTGCAGCCCCCACTAGCTCCTCTTTCTCATAATCGGCTCCAAGACTAATCCGAATACATTGACTAGCCTCATCCTCACTTAGACCTAAAGCTAAAAGCACATGAGAAGCTCCAGGTTTACCAGAAGCACAGGCAGCTCCAGAGGAAACAAACACACCATCAACATCAAGAGCAACAACTAAATCTGAAGCACTAACACCTTTGATATAAAGGCTTAGAGTATTTGGAATTGTTTCTTTAAGTGAAACAGTTGGACGAATCTCTTCTATCTCATCTCGTAATATAGACCAGATTACTTCCCTATTGTTTTCTAATTTTTGAAATCTTTCGTTAAGATTTTTAGAAAGAGATTTAGCAGCAACTGCCATTGAATAGATACCCCAGAGATTCTCTGTGCCTGCTCTGGATCGTTTCTCCTGTGGTCCTCCATAAAAGATCGGTTCAATCTCTATTCCATTTTTTACTATTAAAGCCCCTATTCCACTTAATGAACCAAACTTATGACCGGAAATACTATAGAGATCAGCCCGTAATGCACTAAAATCCACAGGAATCTTGCCTACTGCTTGAACCCCATCGACATGAAAAAATCCTTGATAAGCAGCTTTATAAAGGGCAGTTCCAATCTCTGAGATAGGAGAAATTGCACCAGTTTCATTATTTGCATGCATTAAAGAGATCATGCGGGTATTTGGTTTTAGAGCAGCAATAACATCATCTTTGTCGACAACTCCATCTTTATTCGGTTTTAAAATAGTAACGTCGAAACCCAAGTTTTTTAATTTAAGTGCTGGCTCAAGCACGGATGGATGTTCTACTTCAGAGGTAATGACATGGGCGTCCTTTCCCTTGCCAAAAAGTACGGAAAGTAAGGCTGTATTGTTTGCTTCCGTAGCACCTGATGTAAAGATTACCTTACTATGTCCATCAGCTCCGATGAGTTTAGCTACGGACTCTCTTGCCTCCTCAATGAGATACCTGGCAGCTTGCCCTCCCTTATGAATTGAGCTCGGGTTTAAAAGGCTTCTATCTAACTCTGATAATGCTGATAAGACTTCATTTGTGACGCCATTTGTAGCGTTAACATCTAAGTTAGTAGCTGATATTACTTGATTTTTTGTATCCACAAATTGAGAGCTAGTCTATTAAAACAATGTTTAAATATTCCGATACTATATGTATTAGCATGTATTGGCCCGTAAGCAGTAACGTTAAAAGCCCGGTAGTCTACAATGAGTAGCTCTTTAACACAAAGTATAGGTGTTGGTGCAGCCACAACTATAAGTTCTAGGCCATCAGACCCGGTTACAAAGGATGAGCAGCGAGGAATCGAACCAAAACATGTGGCAAATCAAACACAAATTTCGGCTCAAGCATCAAGTTTCTCAACTGCATTAAAGGATAGGTCTAAAGTACCACCTCAAGTACCAAAACGGGTTGAAGCTCCATACAATCCTAAGGGTCGAAAACAGAACCCGGCAAACAGTGCAAAAGAAGAAGACCAAGAGGAATCCCCTTCAGAATCAAAGCTTGATCTAGTAGCTTAACCCAAAAATCAGGAAACTTTTTAAAAACTAATCACGAATAATAAGTGATGCATAAGAGATATATCTCCCTCTCACTTTTTATTTTTATTTATTACCTGGGTTCATTCGCCAGCAGAATTCAATTTTTTAAAGTTACTGATTTATCTGATATTACGTTTAAGGATACCGAATCTATAATAGCGATCGGGGAAAGATTCCCTTTAAGCACCTCAACTTTAGCAGATCTAATTATGATCTCTGGAATATCAGATAGAATCGCATTTGATATTTTGAAAGAGAAAGATACAGTTATTGCCTTATCACGAACCGAACCACTGGATGACAAATATAAGACTCTGGAAATTGTAAAAGGCATAGGGCCCAAAAAGGCTCAGTTACTTTCAAATTATTTAGATTTGAGGCCGTAAGGAGTTAGCATTAAAAGTGCAGACTGTAATTTTCAAGGAAATATCGCAGAAGAAATAATCATCTGAGGTGTTATGTAAAATAAATACAACAAGTTAAGCTCTATACTGATGTGATTCATATCGGGACAGAGGCGAATGGCATTAAGATAAGGCGTCTAATCGGTGGAAAACAATCTAGATTATAAAG
>CAZFXN010000050.1:0-20958 GCA_964523015.1 uncultured Bdellovibrionales bacterium
TTATTTCCTCTCCACTTTTCATTGGTCAACACTCCTTTTTAGGTGTCAACCTATTGCAGGACGAGACAGACCGTCGCTGATCACTTCGAAGTCGAGCGCCGTTTCGGGCTTGTTCTTCGTCTTGCTCTTCGCAGCGGGTCCGTAGTTCGTGCAATTGGGATTCCCACAGGTCATGTTTTTCTCTCTCTCCTAGTCTTGGCTCAGCAACATCCTCCGACGACGTGTCGGATTCTACGTTATTGTTTCGAAAGGCTTTGGATAAAAGCGTAACGAAACAGTAACGTAGTGATGTGAATAGCGATGTAATTTAAGCTAGATTACTTATGCCTAATGGGATAATTGGTTCACACAGTATAAAATACCGTAATGCCTTAAGTGTGCGCACCTCGGCTGTATATTCCTAAGAGATCCTTAGGATACAAACAATCGAGATACACTCACCCTACTTCTACTCTTATTAAATTATAATGCCGCTAGCGGCGGCCTTAGGTGTGTTATGCGAAAGAACCAATCTGTGGTTTCCTACTTTGTTTTGGTAAAAAAATCAATAATTCTGGGTAATTTCATTTGAAGGTGAGACAGGTTTTACTATCCGTACCACTGAAATTTGTGGACATCTGGTTACAGAAAATTTAAAATTTTAATTTATATGTCAGAAAAACTTACAGAATTAATTTCATACCTAGACTCTCTCACCGCCAGAGTTGACTTAGCCAAGCTTAAAAATCATTTAGAGAACGTTGATATTAAACGATCTGACGTCGAAACTTTGTGTATATTCGGCGATGATACATACAAAAGAAATCTTATCTCTCAATCTAAATGGTATGAGCTTTTAGTTATGTGCTGGAGACCTGGGCAACGTTCTCAAATTCATGACCACGGTCATTCAGCTTGTGGAGTGAAGGTCATCGAAGGCACCCTTACTGAAACTCGATTTAAAGAGACAAATCCTGGACTTGTTAGTGCTGTTGATGAATCTATTTATCAACCTCAAGCGATCTGTGTTCGGATCGATAGTGATATTCATGAGATGTCAAACTTTGGAGAAACTGATCTAATCACCCTCCATATATATAGTCCGATGCTCAAAATGACCCTTTATAAGTTAGATGATTCCACTACTAGCCACTCTCGAAATCTAATGTAATCTTATCCTTCATGGATTCTAATATAAAGGGTTCTTATATAAAATTTTTACCTGGATGGATCTATTTAGCAGTTATTACACTTGCTGCACATTTTTCATCTACCTTAGTTGCAGTTGGTGGTAAGCACCCTCTTGAGGCAACTGCATTAGCAATTCTTTTTGGTATGTTACTAAAGCATTTTGGATACGTTTCAGATAAAGCTAGCGCTGGCATAAAGCACGGCGATAAGGCTCTTTTAGTTGGTATCGTTTTACTCGGGGCAAGCCTTGATTTTAACACGCTCGTAGCTAGCGGTACTCAGATGATAACAATTGTTATCGCTACAATGCTGGTTGGATTTATCGCAATCTCACTTCTTGGTAGATTATTTGGATTATCACCAAACCTCTCTCTTTTATTAGCTGTGGGTACAACTATCTGTGGAGGCACTGCGATCGCTGTAACTGCGCCGTTAATTAAAGCCAAGGAAGAGGAGACTAGTTACGCCATCGGCACAATTACACTTTGGGGAGTCTTGGCTATTTTTCTCTATCCTTTTATTGCCCATCAATTTTCAACAACTGAGTATGATTTTGGTCTCTTTGCTGGTGCCGCGATACATTCAACACCTCAAGTTGTTGGGGCAGCTTTTATATACTCTGAACTATCCGGCAAGATTGCTACTACAATTAAGTTAATCAGAAACTGCTTTATTGCACCGTTCTCTTTATTAATTTCTTTTTGGTATCAACGTAAAACTCTTAAAAGCAATCCAGGATCCGTATCAATGAATCAGGATCTTTCCAAATCATTCCCCTGGTTTCTCTTTGGATTCTTTATCATGGCCGGCATAAACAGTGCCGGATTTTTTACTGAGGCACATGTTTCAACCTTAACTAGTTTAGCCAAGTGGCTTATCCTAATAAGCATGGCTGCTATTGGATTAAGTGTTGATATTTTAGCTTTTAAAAAGATAGGGGTTCGTCCTTTAATTGTTGGCTTTTTAGGGGCCCTTGTGGTGGCACTAGTTGCGGCTTTAGCTATTCAAATGACCTAGTAATTAAAGGTTATCCATTCGCATCTTTATTAAAATTCGTTACTACGGTATGAATACCTCATGGGAAAGATAAAAAAGTTTGCTTCTGTTCAAATTCGAAAAATTACTGGTGGTAAGGATCCATCTCGTTTAGTCGAAGAGTTTATCGTTCGGCACAGTCAAGATCCTGAAAAATGCGCTAAGGAGAAAACCTTGGAGAACGCTCGCTGGATGCTTTCTGTAAGAGAGGATGAGGAGCTTGAGATCTTACTAGAGGGCTTAAACCGCCACCCTGAAACAACTGTATATATGGGAGTAAACGTTGTAGTTGTTCCAATACGAGAATCCTCAAATGTGCTAGCAGCTGCACTTGAAATTGCTGATGGTCTAGTTGGAATAAAAGTCAGCTTAGTTGGACACTACCTTGTCCTTAGTGCAAGTTTTCCAGCGGCTGGAATTTCTGTAGAAGATCTAGATTATCATTACGAAATCATCGTTGCTCAGCAGGCTTGGTTTCGCGAGGCTTTAGTTGATGAGCTTGGGTGGGAAGAGTTGCCGGAGGAATAGAGGAGCAGATATAATTAAAATGAGTGGTTCCTTTTGGGGCTTTGTAGGTTTTCGAGACTCAAAAGGAACCACTCTTTTTAATTATCCATGGCGGATCTTTTAACGAAAGGTTTTTAAAGTTGTAAATTTTTAACGAGGTGGCTGTGTTAGTATCCGATCATTCTTCCATTGATGACGCTTTTGAATTTAACCACCGTGGTCAACGTTCTCTCTTTGCTGAGGAAACAGGCAGGGCTTTTGTTCCAGAAAAATCAAACCCACTTCCATTTGGTACACAACATCTCTCTCTCTTTGGACTTAAAACAGGGGATGAGGGAAAAGGACGATCTGTCTTAGAGATCTCTGCTTTGCTTAGATTTCTTACTGAGTGTGATTCTGCGATTGGAGCTGTAATTAAAGCGAACGGCGGAGCAAATTCCGGTCATACTGCTGCCGGAGTAAAGCTCAATTTAATTCCATCAGGAATTGTAGATCCAAATGTTCCAAATCTTTGCTTATGTCGTGGCGTAGTTGCAGATCCGACAAAGCTCCTTTGGGAAACAGCAGCTCTTAAAAGTGCTGACATGGATCCAATGCCGAGATTGCGGCTAGATAATCGACTCATGGTATCTCATATCGGTCACAGACTTTTAGATCTGGCTAGTGAAAAATCTATGCCTCGTGGCTCAACTGGTAGAGGAATAACTCCAAGCTATAATGATGAAACTGGACAGCATCAGATCTTTTATGAAGATTTTCTTGGAAGCAGGGCGAACTTTGTAGAAAAATTAACTTCTCGACTTAGATCTTGCGCAATTCGCATTGAACATGAATTTGGGCTCTCTGTAGTGGAATGGAGCGATCTATTCGTAAAACTAACTGTAGCTGAAACCCGCGCTCATAGAGCATTTATTGACAGTGGGATCTTTACTGAAAGCGAATTTGATTTCACAAAATTTCAAGATCCAAATTCTAGATTTGGACTTAACTTTGACTCCATTGTCGAGGCTTACTGGCATGCGGGGTACTTGACAAGATGCTAAGTGGGTCTATATGTAACGTAGCTGATCTAACTGCAACTCTTGTTTCAGAGGGTAAGCACATTATCTATGAACATGGTCAAGGAGTATTGCTTGATAAGCGTCTCGGATACAGTCCTTCTGTTACTGCATCTCACACCACGCCAGCAGAAGTTTATCATGCGAATTCTGTTCCCGTAACTAGCCCCATTTATGCCGTTGGAGTAATGAAGGCGTACGATACTAAGGTCGGAAGCCATCTCTTTTTAACTCAGATAGAGCCCGATCATCCACTCGCCAAAATATTGGGAAAGATTGAATTTGGCACCACCACTGGCAGAAGTCGAATGGTAGGATGGTTTGATGCTGTTGAAGCTGGTTGGGCACTGACACATGCTGGTGCTAATGAATTAATCCTTAACAAACTTGATGTGCTTAACCGTCAAGGTGATTGGCAAGGACCTCTAAAAATATGCGCTGCTTATGAGGATTCAAACGGATCACAGACTTACTCCCTGCCCACCTCTGATGATGTTAGGGAAAAGCTTAAGCCGATCTACGAGGAGGCTGATGGTTGGGACGAAGATATCTCTGCTATTCGTTCTTTTAGTTGTTTGCCGCTCGCTGCTCAGGAATACGTAGCCAAATTATACAGGGCTACTGTAGTAGCTGCCTATTCGGGAGAACTTCCTCTTTATGCAAAACTTCCAAAGCTTCGCTTTATCGGAGTCGGTCCAAATCCAGGCGAGATTATTGCCGATGTTCCAGAACCAAGCCGACTTCTGGCTTTAGCAAAGTTGTCATAGCTGTCACTTTTCGGCACATGAAACATTATGTAAAATAAAATGATCTTTGTTTCGACAAAAATGCTCTGTTAGTGAGCTTGTTTGAATTAAATAGTGACTTCTTATGCAGCTATTCTCGCCAACTTTAATAAAAACATTCGGCAAATTTTCATAGCAAAGATCATCGCAAGGACACTCTGTGGGGTGTCCAAACACAAGATTCACACCTTTGTTTCGTAAATATTCCTGTGAGGCAAACTTAACATGGCCACGCCGGAAAAAATCCCTTTTCTCAGAGCCCCGACCTACGGTTGAATCGGTAAGCCCTAATTCGTCGACTGTTGTCAGCTGGGAGTAATATGGTAAAGCACCTGCCATAGTTGTTGAAATAACTGTAGTTGCTGGAAGGATCTCCTTTAGAATTTTTCCATATTTGGTTCCCGTAATCGTGCAACAGTCATACATACCTTGAAGAGTTTCCATGTGGTATTTTTCAGCTAAGACAGGCTTCGCCAATGACATCCAAATAAGAAGCCCTCCAAAAGTGGCAAGAAAAACTTTATTCATTCTGGGCAATGCACTTAACCCAAAACAGGCAAGTAGAATAAAGAGAGGGTAGATGTGTAGAAAGAAGCGATAAAACATGAAATCTCCCCCTATCAGGACAAGATACAAGAGGTAAGTAATAATAAAAATCTGTGAGAATAAAGAGAAGGTTTTGATTGCTTTGCTAAGCACAAAATGGTGACCGAAAAGAAGCACAGGGCAAAGTAGTATTAGAAAGGGGAAGGACTTAAAAAACGACACAACATATTCAATTCCGGCCTCAGCGTGTGAGGTGTCATGATCTTTTGCAAAGAAGGTATTAGGGAAAAAGGCCTTGTAATAATACAGCCGCCATAAAAAGTAGAGTGTGTATAAAACTAGGGGTATTGTTGCGCGGCGAAAAAAGCTTGTAACAGATTTTAGAAAAGAGATGTTCTCAATCTTTGCAACCATGATGTAACTAAAAAACCAGACAGGATAAATAATGGCAAAGTCAAAACGAGAGATCGAAAGAAGAAAAAATAAAATTGGTCCAATACGTGCAAAAAATAGGTTAGATCTAAAAACAGTTTCGCTGAGTATTGCAGCTAACAATAAAACCCCAACAAATGCAGTTTCTAATCCAGTTCCTACAAAACCTAAAAGACTATGTGGTAAAATAAGTAGCACTCCAGCAAGCGCAACAGTAAGGTTCGCAAGATTATTAGGGGCGTATTTTTTTAGTGAAAGCAGCACTAATGCAATGCTTAAAAGATATGAGAAGATGCCTAGGGTTACAGAAAAGCTTAACGGATCAAGGCCAACTCTAATAGCAACGGAGCTTAACACGACCCACAGGAAGTTCGTATAACCCTCAACAAACTCGCCCTGATTGAAAACTAGACCGTACCCACTTGCTAGATTCTGGGCGTAGCGAAAAGAAATAAAGGCATCATCAAGTGGACGAGAAAGATTTTCTATAAGTGCATATGCAAAGACAAGAAAGCATATGAATAATATGACGAATGTAAAGTTTATATGTCTTATAGATGACTTGAGCGTAATGAGTTCCATAGCAACATTAGCTTATAGAAAAGAGCCCTCATAGAATAGATGTAGTTATAAAACTCCCTACTCGCTGCTACCCCACAGACTAACCTATTCAAGATTATCAGCAGATGTTAACCAACCGGGCCTAAACCTAAGAGACTTTCCTTTATCTTCAGCTTTCTTTTTCGCTTTTTGTAACCGTTTTTCAAATCCTTGTTGAGATTCTAAATACTCATCATCAATCTCTATTGAGCGATCGCTCCAGGCAGAGAACGAATTGAATTTTTCACCTCGATCCTCTAATCGCTCTACCGGCATCTCTTTAGCAAATCGGCTAACTGCTCTAAAGCCTCCGCTGCCTTGACCAAAACTTCCTCCAGAGGAGAACATTCCACGAGATTTTGTTCGAGTAAGATAGAGATGAGTCATTGCTCGGGTTATTCCAACATAGCAAAGTCGTCTCTCCTCATCGACGGTACCATCATCAATCGATCGCGAGTGAGGCAAAAGTCCCTCTTCTATTCCGGTAAGAAAAACAACTGGAAACTCTAAGCCCTTGGCTAAGTGAAGAGTCAGTAAGGAAACAAACTTAGGAGGCTCCATCGCCGTTTCTGTCGCATTTTCCGCATTTTCCATTGCCTTGATATCTTTATTTTCCTCAACCGGAAGCTCCTGGCTTGAAGAAAGGGAAACTCGATCAAGAAAATTTGAGAGTGTGATTTTTCCCGATGAGATTTTTTCTAAGCTGTCCTTGGTCGCAATATTTATTGTCGCAATATTTACTGTCTCGATATTTACTGTTTCGATATTTACTGTCTCGATATTTACTGTTTCAATATCTTCATCAGCTTCGTTCCCCAGATCTCCAACTTCCATAGAAGCCCCGATCCCTTTTAACTCCATTAAGTTTTCAAGTCGGGATTCTGCCTCTTCGGTTTTTAAAGCCTGTAATTTTGGTCCGTATCCACTCTCCTCAATGACCGCATCAATAAGCTCTGAGAGTGTGCTCTTTTCAATTTTTTCTTTTAGTAGATCGATCAGCTCAATAAAAACTACGATTCCTTTACTGACTTTTCCCTCACTTGCTTCATTGCGGGCAGCTTTAAACAGGGATGTCCGTTCTAAAATCGCTCTTTGATATAGAGACTCAACAGCCCTAGCCCCAACCCCTCTAGTTGGCATATTAACAACCCTTAAAAAGGATTGATTATCATCTTCATTAACCAATAATTTTAGATATGCGATTACATCTTTGATCTCTCGTCGATCATAAAATTTTAATCCGCCATAAATTCGGTATGGAATTCCCTCGTCAAGCAATGCTTCTTCAAGGGCTCGAGATTGCGCGTTTGTGCGGTAAAGGATGGCTATCTTATCGTGCTCAATCCCCTCTTTTAGTTTTGTTTTAATCTCGGTAGCGATAAAGCGGGCCTCATCCTGCTCATCCCAAGCAACATAAGTTACAACAGGACCTCCCTCCTCTCCATTAGTCCACAATTTTTTGGGGGTTCGCCCTGCATTAACTTTAATAACGCTATTAGCAGTTTCAAGGATGTTCATAGTTGAGCGGTAATTCTGCTCAAGCTTTACAACCTTAGTGTCTTTGAAATCTTTTTTAAATAGATCGATGTTGGCGGCATTAGCTCCTCGAAATCCATAGATCGATTGATCGTCATCACCAACAACGAATATATTTTGGTGCATTGTTGTTAGATATTTTAGAAACTCATACTGCACAGAATTTGTATCTTGAAACTCATCAACTAAGATAAATTGTAAGTAGCGACTATATAGCTGTCCTACCTCTGGAAATTCTTTAAATAGTTGAACTGCATTCACTAAGAGATCCCCAAAATCCATTGCATTAGCTCTAAGAAGGGCTCTTTGATAATGCTCAAAAACTTCAGCGACTCGGGCTTTATCCGGTTGTTTATTGTTTGTTTGATATGCTTCCGCAGTAAGGCCAGAATTTTTCGCTTTATCTATTATCCGTCCGTAAAACTTCGGTGGGAATTTTTTATCATCAATTTTAAGTTCTGCCAGAACTGCTTTGATCGTCTTATTTTTATCATCCTCATCATAGACAACAAAATTTGGACGGTATTTTAATTTATCTCCGTGGCGTCTTAAGATTCTTAGAGAGATCGAATGAAATGTACCTATCCAAGCTTTACTACCACCGTCTCCTAGTAGTTGACGGACTCGTGTCTTCATCTCTTGGCATGCTTTATTGGTAAAGGTTACTGCCAAGATGGAATCAGGTCTTACGCCATGATCAATAACGAGAGAGGCGATCCTTCGTGTAAGCACACGGGTCTTACCACTACCAGCACCAGCAAAAACCATTATCGGTCCAGCTGTATGCTTTACTGCTTCTAATTGAGGAGGATTTAAATTATCTAAATGATTCACTTGAACATAAGTATACTGCTAACGACAAAAACTCCAGCTTAGGATCAACTTAGGGTTGGCCTAAGATTTGGGCTCGTATTTGATGGATTGTGAACTTTGGATCGTAAGCCATCTGGCCTTAAGTCTTTTAAGCCCTGTGAGAGGCTATTATTTTCAACCTGAATAACGTACAGAAGCCTTAGCGCGTAGCATGAAACAAGTATCAAAGTTATAAAATCGAAAACCAGTCCTGTATCCATATCGCGTGTCCCCTTTTATTATCTTATTAGTTCTTATTTAGTTATTTGTTGCCTTTAATGCCTTATTTACCGCTCTTTATTTCCTCATTATTTCCTCTCTAGTTTCTATATTAATTCTATATCACTTAATCTATAGAAGTTCAAGTATTTTTCTAGTGTGAAAAGATAGTGATTTTAAATAGTTGAGAAAGTACCCCATTTTACTATACCTTTCCTTATGGTTCCTTATGGTCCCTATGGATTTATATCCGTAACTTCATAGTTCCTCTTAAATTATGGCAAAGAAGAAACAATACGAGAGACAAGACCGGCTTTACAAAATGGCCAAGGAAGATGGCTATCTGTCTCGTGCTGCCTATAAGTTGATGGAGATTAATAAACGATTTAATCTTTTTCGTCGTGGCCACAGGGTGCTCGACCTTGGTGCTTGGCCAGGCGGCTGGATGCAGGTTGTTGGTCCAATTGTTGGGCCAGCCGGTAAGGTTGTTGGAATTGATCTGACTGAGATCAAGAATCTTAAAATTCCAGCTCAGACAAAGATCATCGTGGGAGACGTAAGCGACGAGGCCGCACTAGATGAAGCCCTAAAATTCTCCTCTGCTCCCTTTGATGTTATCGTTTCCGACATGTCTCCTAAGATAACTGGCATTAGGCTAGTTGATGAGGCTGCGCTTTCGAATATCTATGATAGTGTTCTTGGCGCCTGCTACAAATGCCTAAAGCAAAATGGCAGTATGGTTTTAAAAGCTTTTAAGGGTAACGAAGCTCACCAATTTTCTTTAAAGCTTCGTCCGCTATTTAATATAGTAAAGCGATGCGAGCTTGATGCAACGCGTAAAAGTTCTAATGAGTATTATATAGTTTGTCTTAACTTTAAGGACGGAGTGCCATGCCAATCGTCACCGGAATATCGCCGTACATTTCACGGCTCGGAAGAGGAGTAATCGACGCGACCTCAGATTGGGGTCGTGCTTGGGTCTTTATGTTCCAAACTGTCGCCGGAATTTTTTCCCGTCCGTTTAGAGGTCGCTTGATCCTGCGTCAACTATTAGAGATCGGTTTTAATTCCTTATTAGTTATTATTCTAATCGGAGGATTTACCGGAGCAGTTTTGGCGGTTCAGGGTGAGTATACCCTTTCAAAATTTGGCGCTACTGCCTGGACTGGGCCGATGGTGGCACTAAGTTTAATTCGTGAATTGGCACCTGTATTAACAGCACTAATGGTGATTGGTCGAGCTGGCTCCGCGATTACGGCAGAGATCGGGATCATGAAGATCACTGAGCAGATAGATGCTCTACGCTCAATGGCGGTTGATCCGATCAGATACCTAATGGTGCCGCGCCTTGTTGCTGGAGTTATCGCAATGCCTCTTTTAATGTGTGTCTTTACAACAGTAGGTATTGGTGGCGGTTATTTTGTTGGCACAACATTGTTAGGTTTAGCTCCTGGATCCTTTATGGGTCAGATAATATCCAATATTGATATGGTTGATGTTAATTCTGGTTTAATTAAATCAACTGTTTTTGGATTTATATTTGGTTGGGTGTCCTGTTACAAAGGATATACCTGCGGATTTGGAGCAGTTGGCGTTAATAAAGCGACAACTCAGGCCGTGGTAACAGCTTCTGTTTTTGTCCTTGTTGTTGACTACTTTTTAACAAGCATACTTACCACACTATTCTTTTAACTCTTTTAAATATTCAGACCTAGATGATCTCAATTCAAAACATTCATAAACGATTTGGAAAGCAGGTCGTCTTAGATGGGATCGATTACGAGATCACTCCTGGCGCAATTACTACTATAGTTGGTCCAAGTGGTGTTGGAAAATCTGTACTCCTGAAATTAATTCTTGGAATTCTAATTCCTGAACAAGGTGACATTCTTATTGACGGCAAAAGCATTACCCGCGCCGAAAGCGAAGCTGAGCGAAATGAGATTAGAGCAAATCTAGGTGTGCTATTTCAGTCAGCCGCTCTTTTTGATTCGCTAACCGTTTATGACAATATAATATTTCCTTTGGTTGAGAGAACTTCTCTAAGCAGAAAAGAGATCCATGAAAAAGCTTCCTTTATGCTTGAGTCGCTAAGTCTTACTGAGTACTACAAAAAGCTTCCTCAAGAGCTCTCCCTAGGAATGCGTAAAAGGGTTGGTATGGCCCGCTCTTTGATAATGGAACCCTCAGTTCTTTTAATCGATGAGCCAAATACTGGACTCGATCCTCTTGTGGGGCAGGAGGTATATGATTTAATAAAGGAATGTCATTCAAAGTGGAAATTTACAGGGGTTGTAATCAGCCATGAGCTACCTGAGGTTTTTCAGGTGACCGACAGGATGGTTATGTTATTAAATGGAAAGATTCATCTTGAAGGAACCCCAGATGATTTTATAAACTCTTCAGATCCTGCAGTACAGCAATTTATACAAGGGAGACTCGATGGACCAATCAAAATCCAATAATGTAAAAGATGGAGCGAAAGATAAGGGGGCTGATAACAAATCTCAAAAGCTTGAGATCCCTGCTCGTACATTTTCAGTAGAATTTTTTGTTGGAATATTCGCACTGGTTGGCGTTGCCGCAGCTGGATATCTTTCAGTAAATCTGGCCGGACTAAAGCTTGGAACTTCTGGAATGTATGAGATCACAGCGGAGTTCGACAATGTATCTGGACTAGAAGCTGGCGCGTCAGTTGAAATAGCTGGTGTTCCAATTGGTGAGGTTAAGCAGATTGTTCTAGACGATCCGATGGCAAAGGTTATAATGACGCTTAAGGATAGCATTCGAATTAAAGATGATGACATCGTCTCTATTCGTACTAAGGGGATTATAGGAGATAGATTTGTAAAGGTTTCAAGAGGAGCTTCTGACTTGTATGTTGAGCCCGGCGGAACTATTGTTGAAACTGAATCAGTTGTCGATATTGAAGATATTATTGGAAAATTCGTCCATAATTTCACCGGTCAAGATGATGACAAAGATGATTCTAAAGAATAAGGATTTAAGGTTATGATTTCATCAAATCAATTAGTACAACTCTCTACTTCCCGAATCTTCCCATATTTATTAGCGTTTATAGTTTGGTCATTTTTTACTGTTTTTAATGCAGTTGCTGAAGAGCCTGTCAGTAAAACTACAGAGAGAAAATCACCCTTGTCATTGATCAAAAATACTATCGATCAGGTTATTCAAGTTAACAAAAGACTGAGTGGTGAAGATAATTTAGATCAGAGAAGAAAAGAACTGCGTGCTGTTATTGCGCCTTACTTTGATTTTGATGAGATGGCCAAGCGATCATTAGGAGCTCACTGGGAGTCAATTAACGATCTAGAACGGAGAGAGTTTATAGATGTTTTTTCTGAGCTTTTAGCCAGAACTTATCTCTCTAGGATCGACCAGGTAACAACTGAGATTGTTGAATACGAGGGGGAAAGGATCACTCCTCCTAAGGCTTCAGTAAAAACAAATATTAATCATAAAGGTGATTCATTTCCGATTGAATATAAGTTCATCGACACCGATTCATCTTGGAAAGTTTACGATGTTGTAATTGAAAATATTGGACTTGTTGCAAATTATAGAAATGAATTCGCTGGCATTATCCGTAAAGAAAAGTTCGATGGATTAATGGCTAAACTAAAAAAGAAGCTTGATGATAAGCCCACTGCCGAGAGCGCGGAGGATAGAGATACTGCGTAGGAGTAACTATTTCGTTCCGCCTCTTATGCTCTCGGTCGTTTATCTATACCTCTTAACTGTAATCAGAAAATAGCGTTAAAATTCTGATTATGATTAAGAGGCCATGTAACCTATCTAAATCAAACAGTTTTTTTCTATTTGGGGCCAGGGGGGTTGGAAAAACAACCCTTATAGAAGAGCTTTATTCACCAAGCGAGGCGATATTTATCGACCTACTGGATCTCAAAACATTTGATGAGCTGCTGTTAGATAAAACTAGATTTACCGCACTAATTGATAACCCACTGAACATAAACAAAAGAGTGGTTATAGATGAAGTACAGAGATTGCCGGACCTATTAAATGTAGCTCACCAGCAGATACAAAAAAGAAAGCGACAATTTATCCTAACCGGCTCTAGCAGTAGAAAGCTAAAGCAACGTGGCTCAAACCTGCTTGCCGGACGCGCCTGGGCTTATAATCTCTACCCATTTACAACTCAAGAAATTAAAGAAACATTTGATCTAAAAAAATGCCTAGAGCTTGGCTCCCTGCCTGATGCATATTTTGCTGAGAATGGAGACAGTGCCAAAGAATATTTATCCGCTTATGTTGGCACCTACTTACAAAAGGAGATCCAAGAGGAACGCTGGGTCAAAAAACTAGGTCCATTCAGAAAATTTTTAGCCATCGCAGCTCAGATGAATGGAAAAATCATTAACAAGTCAGCTCTGGCAAGAGAGGTGGGTATTGATGATGTTACAGTTGCTAATTATTTTGAGATATTAGAGGACACCCTTATTGGCTTTCTGCTGCCTGCTTATCACACATCTATCAGAAAAGCCCAGCGACAAGCGCCCAAGTTTTATTTCATAGATCCGGGAATTAAGAGAGCGCTCGATCGAACACTGTCTGTCACCTTGGAGCCACAAACAACAGCTTGGGGTGAGGCTTTTGAACATTGGATCATCTTGGAATTCAAAAAAAACATCAGCTATCACAGACTTGATTGGGAACTTTCATATCTTAGAACCAAAGAAGATGTTGAGATTGACTTAATTGTCGATAGACCTGGCAGTAAAAAATTACTGCTCGAAATTAAATCAAAGAGTAAAGTTACAGAGAGCGATGTCAAGGCACTTGAAACTTTGGGGAAAGATCTGGATGGTAAAGCAGAGCGCTGGCTTCTCTCTAACGATACACTGGAGCAACGATTCGGGGGTACCAGAGCCCTTTACTGGCAAGATGCAATGAATGAATTGTTCCCTGCTTTCCCCGCTTTCCCCACTTAATTTCAGCCACTACCGCCGCTCCCTTGCCAAAAGAAACGAAGTTGAAATCACAATTGCTGCTCCAGCCCATTGCCATGTCGATAAGTGTTGTCCAAAAAAGATAATTGCAATTGGGGCTGCAACTACTGGGCCGAGTGCTCTAAGAGCTGAAACAAGCCAACCCGGAAGTCCTTTTAGCGCGATAAACCAAAACGGAAAGCCGAGTAGATTCCAAAGAATAACAGTCATGAAAAGAGCAAACCATCCTGGGCCCTCAAATTGCCAGGTCATGAGTGGTTGATACATTAATGCCAGCGGGAAAAAAAGAAGTCCCGAAGTAAGTTGAGTAAGCATTGCTAGAGAAAGCGGCGAAACACCAGTAGTTAATCTAGATGCAAACCGGTAAGAGAGAGCATAAATACTCATCGCTACTAAAAGCAAAAGATCTCCAATCTGTGTTGGGCCAAGTTCAGAAAAATCACCACCTGATAATATAACTGCCCCGAGAAAATGAACTAGTAAGAGATAAAAATGGCCAAGTGGAATTGTCACTCCATCTAAGATCCATTGCCATAAAAGAATAAAGTACGGCTCCACCTTTGAGAAAAACATGGCCTTAATACCAAGAGTAAGACTCATTGCCTTCCAAAGAATAATTGTGCCGACGATAAATCGACACATCATAACCATAAAAAAATCAAACTTATGATTTAATAAAGTTTTCCAATCGATTTTTTCACGACGTAAAAGAAGGAAACTAAGAAGTATTAATCCGCCTGAAGTATTAGATACTGCAATGGCTTGAAAAATCGGGATCTCCTTAGCGGCGATTGCATGATAGATAACGGCGATACTTGAAAAGCAGGTTGAAAGAATAGCAAAGAGTAATGCTTTATTGCGTGGAATCATCTCGCTTTTAATTTTGACAGCAAAGGAAGATTCTAGGAAGTTCTTAATGGCTTAAGGTATCGACAGATTCGCTCGCCCTTAGTTGTTGAGACAGTGTTGACACTTGCACTCCTGTCAAGCGGAGAGAGATTACACTCTATTTCCAACAGAGCAGGCGCGCTTTCTGGACCATAAGTATAACCGTACCAATCTGCAGTAAGCGCATCTTTTTTAAAACAGAGTCCCCAGGATCTGTGTTCGTGCACAGGCATTAAGACCATCGAGGATCTCTGCTCGATTTCTCCATTAAAAGAAAATTCTCCAAGGCTATTTGTAGTAGCTCTCTCTTTAGGATTTAAACACGCTTCCTCTTTAGTTCGACCGTAAGAAACGATCATATCTCTTACTGGGGCACCGTCGCGGATAACGATCCCTTCTATCTTTGGGGCAACAACGACCTCTCTATTGTATGGAATACAGCCGGTAATAATTGTAGTTATCAAAAGTAGTGCTGAACATAGCATTTCAGAGAGTGTTGTCGGGAATATTGTACGGAGAAGTTTTTTCATAATCAATCTCTACCACGGTTTAGGATCAGGATCCATTGGGCCACTTTCTAAATCGTTTGACTCTCCATGCCATGAGCCATCATTTATAAGTGCCTCTAAGCCCTCAAATAAGTGAGCAGGTAGATAAAGCGGTCCAAGAGCCTCTGCTTGATAGGTATGTTGCCTTTCATGATCTCCAACAAACTCTGGCCCGGTGTGCTCACCATAGGCAATCGTATTACCAATTGTTATCGCCCCAGTTTTTGACATAAAGGGATGGTCTTTAAATTCAATGGCATTATTTCCAAAACCGATCCGCGCGCCGAACGGAACTCCGATTAGTCCCCAAGTAAGTCCTATAAGAGTTGTTGGTAAGCTCCAGATTTTTCCTAATACGCTTCCTAAAAAGGAGCTTTTAATTTCTTCTTTTTGATCTCTATTCTGATCTTTTGGAGACAGGTCTCTATAATATTGATCGTTTAGAATTGGATCTGAGCTAACAGTTGATTTGGGTCGAGTATTAGAGTTAGGCAGATCACCACCCCGTCTAATATTCTCCATCGCTCTAGTTATTTGATATATCGCATCTCTTGCTTTTAGTGCTTCCATAAAATCATCCCATAAGTATAAGCTTTCCACTTATGTATTCGGGGATTTTTTTAAGGAGTTGCCTGATTCTTTTAAATCAAAAACTAGCAGAAGTCTCAGAGACTACGTGATCGGCAGAAGTCTCAGAGACTACGTGATCGGACTACGTGGTAAAAAGCGCTACTCATCATCATTAGGAGGGTATTCACTTGCAAGCGTCTCTTGAGTCCAAACAGTTTTCCAGGGCACTACAGTTGTAAGGTAAGATTTTGAAAGGTTTGAGGGAACAGCTGACCATTTGACCTCTATCGCCCATTTTTTTGGAAGCAAGAAATCTACCTCGCCTGAGTCGTTACGGAAGTACCCAAAACGACGATATCGCCGCGCCAAGGTTTCATGTGCCACCATCTCAGCTAGGTTAGGTTCGCAGTCTTTAGGTGGTTTTAGTCCAGCTTGATCGAGCGCAAGCCAATAAATTAATGGATCAGAAAAGTAGAGTTTGCGATTTTTCTTAAATCGAAAACCTCCAGTTGATGGGTCAATTGCCAAAAGTGTGCGTACAGCAAAGCAGGATTCAAGAACTGTAATATACTCCTGCACTGTATTGTGAGAACCAATTCGGGTATTCGAAGCAAGGTTTTGAAGGCTTGTTGCCGATGCAAGCATTTGCGCAATCTGAGACAATATTTCTATGAGATACGACTCCTGCTTTCCTAACCTTACAACATCACCAGCAAGCCAACGCCAGTAGGTTGCAATTGCCTCGCGAGGATACTTTGCTTCTGGGCCACCTTCAGCAATTGCGGTTGGAAACCCTCCAACCCGAAAGTATGCACGAAGCTCTTCTAGACGACTCTTATAAGCCCAACCAATTCTGTGTCGAGTAGTGGTAAACTCCTCAAAGTCCATCGGGAGTAGTTGAAATTCTCCGCCACCATCAAATCGACCAGGCATTCGATCGGATCCATGCTTAAGGTCTAGGGCATGCGATCCGGTAACCATGAGAATATCTGTTTTGCCTGAATCGATTGCATGTTTTACAGCACGATCCCAATGTGGAACGAAAGAGATCTCATCAAGAAGAACAACTCTTCGATTAGCTAGAGATCCTAGCAGTTCTATTAATTCACGATAATCTGTAATACCCTCACAGCTCAGGTAAAAACACCTCTCTCCATGCTTAACCCAATAACTTAGTACCTGTTTTAACCAAGAGCTTTTCCCGATTTGTCGTGGACCTCGAATAATGTAGAGCCCCTTTTTTGTCGGGATAAAGGGAATATCCCTTTGAAATGGCATGGCCATGACCTGAGAAATATGCCGATCAGTCTTTTCCCATCCCTTATTTTCCCAAAATATATCCATAGGTTACCCGCATATTATGTTTTTGGTCAGTGTATTATACTTTTTTGGTCAATGCAATAACTATTTTTGGTCAATTAAATGCAAAGGACTGAAGTCTCAGAGACTACGTGATCGGACTACGTGGTGGATCCTATTATGTTTTCTCCGGCAAAAAGTTCTCAACAACACTATCTGCAACAGCTAGGCCCCTATCTGTCAACGTAAGGGTATCGCCATTGACGGTCAAAAACTTACTCCCCTCTAATACTTCAACAATACCGGGATATGTATCAAATAAAGATCGTCTAGTAATTGCTTCAAATCCATTTATACTTACACCCTTAGTGTGTCTAAGACCGAGCATTAAGTATTCAAATCCTAACTCGGCACCCTGTACTCTCTCGCTCCATGCTTGAGCACTTTGCGCTGCCGATACCTGATTCATATAATTTTTTGGATCGGCTACATTGGCCCAACGAACACGAGTGCCATCTTTGTCAGTAAACATACTATGGGCACCAGAACCCACTCCTAGATAATCACTTAGGTCCCAGTAAGCACTATTATGTCGAGACTCAAATCCAGGTTTTGAAAAGTTACTGACTTCATAGCGATTAAGACCGTGCGTCGGTAAAAACCCAACCGCCTCGTCCATCATGTCAGCAACGGTATCGTCTTTTGGCAATGTAAGTTTCCCTTTCCCCTTTCGAGAAAAAAACTCAGTGCCCTTTTCTATTGTTAAACTATAAAGAGAGGCGTGCTCCGGTTGAAGGGATACAAGCGTTTCAAGGTCTGACTTAAAATGATCTATGGTTTGGTTCGGCGCACCAAAGATAAGATCGAGGCTAATGTTTTGAAATCCTGCTTTTCTCGCTGCCTCAACACCTAACACTATCTGTTCATGCTCATGAGTTCGTCCAAGCTCTCTTAGTGTCTGAGCATTAAAAGACTGCGCACCGATGCTAAGTCTATTAATACCGATCTCTCTTAGTTCTCTTAGATCATCAAAGTTTAGATCGTTTGGATTTGCTTCAAGGGTAATCTCAATCTCTTGATCAGGTTTAAATCTAGAAAAAGCAGAATAAATTAACCTTCTATAAATTTTAGGATTAAAAATAGATGGTGTGCCTCCACCAAAATAGATTGTCTTTAGGGCTCTGTCTCGCCACTCATTTTTTCCGGAATAAAAATCAATCTCCGCTAAAAGAGCCTGGGTGTATGCTTCTTCAGGAATATTTGCCTCAACGGCGGTATTAAAATCACAGTAGGGACATTTGTGGTGACAGTAAGGAATGTGAACGTAAAGGAAGATCTCTTTCATCTATTAAAATACCTTTCCTGAAAACGATTCTGCTAAAATATCAGCATTAAAGAGCGTTTCATCGTTTTTAATGCTTACAAAGGCGTACTGTGTTTTGGTTTCAGGATCAATCACAGCAGAGACAACCTCGCCTATCTGGATTCCTGATGTTGTTGTAATTTTAGTACCAGTAAGATCTTTTTTGCAATCTTGAAACTCTGCTCTTTTTAAAACCCTGGCAACTTTACCGAGACTTTTTGTTCTTTCAACAACCTCCTGTCCTGTGTAGCAACCCTTTGTTGATGAAATTGCCTCATCAAGTTGGCTTTCCAAAAATTGTCGATCATCATTTAGCTCCGTTGGAAATTCAGGAACTCCGGCTTTTGTTCTTAGAAACTTTACTTCGTCGCTGGAAAGTTCTGTAATGTTTTTTAAAATATTTTCTGCTTTAGAAAGTTCAGTTTTAGAAATCAATAGGTCTGTTCCTACTGCCTGAGTACGCATTCGAGATGAAAAAATCTCACCATCAAGTTTTTCTATAACATCTTGAGGTTCATTAAATTGAGGTTCATTAAATAGATGCAAAAGGATCCATTGATCGCTTTCATCTTTAAGATCAACCCTATCGGCAACAATGTATCTACGGAATGCAGCGATAACGCCCTCGCGGTCGCCTCCATCACAGATAAGTTTTAAACTATCCGCTGCTAATTTATGAACGACAAATACCCCTTCTGTTTTTCCTTGTGGCGTTAAGGCAGCGGCCAGACACGAAGATCCAACCTCCAACCTTACAATGTCATTTGTTAAACGAGCGTTTGTATAACGCACAGCGTGCGGGCCGGAAACGTCTAATACGATAGCTGTTGGTATCTTAAAATATGGCATGATCTCTTTAAAGATTTTGGATCGCTATTATATTATTAGTGCGTAATGCCCCATTAGAGCGCCACTATAATCGCACTAGAACTCCACTACGTATTAATTAATCGAGGTAAAGGTCCTCTTTAGGTTATCCCAAGACCAATAAATTAAAAAGGCTTTCCCCTTAATTCTAGAAACTTCTAGGAACGGATATGACCAAAATCTTGAGTCACGGGAATGATCGCGGTTATCACCAAGGAGCAAAACATACCCTTCAGGTACTTTTTCAGGGCCAAAGTTCCCTTCTGGAATTCCATTCTCTTGCCACCTTGCATACGGCTCAGTTTGTAGTTCTCCATTAACATATAGGTGGCTTCCTTTAACCTCAATCACATCACCAGCTATACCAACTACTCTTTTAATAATATTAATTGCAGATTCATCCTCGTAAGGAGTTTCTATCTCATCGGGTCGTGTAAAAACAACAACGTCTCCTCTGCTTGGGGTGTCATACTGAAATATCATGGCGTCTTTAATTCGAAACGGTAGACCAATTCCGTAAGGAAAACGAACCCCATACGAAAGCTTACTTACCAAGATGTGATCACCGATCCGCAAAGTCGGAATCATGGATCCGGATGGAATCTTATAAGCTTCAACAATTGATGCTCTTAGAAAAAAGGCAAGCAAGAGAAATAAGAAAAGAGTTTTAACAAAAGAGAGGATCTCTTTTAATGGGCCGTTTTTTTTCTTATCTTTTTTATCTGTTGGTGGCGGCGTGCCAAATTCTGGAACTTTTGGTGTATCACCTAGAGCCATTTTACAATTATCCTTTTTGTTTATTTACGAAGGGGGAATAAGCCAGCCTTCGTAGCTATTACGTAAGAGTATCGTAACAATTGTAGAAAAACAGAACAATGCATGGGATACCGTTCTAACCATGCAAGATCTGTACGGTATTTGCGAGTCCTAATATCCGTGCATGCATAGTGGTTAAAATGGCGTCAAAATCAACCACTATCAATGCAGTGCTTGGGTATTCAGTAAATAAGTGTCCATCGGCACTCTCTGGTTAAGGAGTAACTATATTTAAGTGACTAGGAAAGGATTCCTTTTTTGAGTCCGGGAAGGTTCGCGTCAGCCTTCTCGTTCTCCGCTCACGCAGCTTTTCTTTTTTTAGGCTTCAGTCGAAGTAAAGTACGAAGTGCTTCATTAACCGCCTGTGAATCACCAAAATATTCGGCAACATCGCGATCTATGACTACTAAATTATTACTATGCGCGTAACGTTTTGCATATTTACCCCTGCCCCCTGCACTGAAGTCATATTCAGCACGAAGGTCAGCACGACTTTTTTTATGAGTTTTAGGCTTCTTCTTCATATATTATACGCTCACTTTTAGTTGATAATCTCGCACTAATTATCCTTACGTTATCTCCTCGATCCGTATGAGCAACAACCAGGAGTCTACCTTGAGCAGAAAGTCCAATAGTAACAAACCTATGTTCTCTCGAGGAATGATCCGGATCTGGAATCGTTACGGAAAGTCGATCGCCAAAAACAGTCGCAGCCTCTTCGAAGCTAACCCGATGTTTTGCAACATTGCTTTTCGACTTTTGTTCATCCCATTCAAAATACACCAGACAAAGCGTAGCACAAAATTACTCTTTGGAATACGCACAAACAACTACGTCTAGTCGTAGAGTTCCAAGAAAATATTTACAAATGGTACA